>JAKQCW010000022.1 GCA_029558955.1 Chloroflexota bacterium | reverse complement strand
GTGGCGTCACCCACCGGGCCCCACTGCGCGTTGGCGAAGGGGGTGTTGGCCATGGGCACGCCGAGGTTCAGCGAAGCGCCAAAGCCCTTGAGGGTGGCCAGGGCCTGGACGGCTGCATCGCTCATGGCGGCGGTCGAGGCGGGGATCGTCTTGTTGGTGGCGGCGATCTTGGCCTGGACGGGGCCGCTGGTGAAGTACTTCATGATGTCGATGGCGAGGGCTTCGTTGCCGCGGTCGACGGCGTTCTTGCTCAGCATGAGCGCCTTGATGCCGACGAAGGGCTTGCCCATGGGGAGGATGCCGTAGTCGATGCCGGCCGCTTCGAGGTCGGCGATGGCCCACGGGCCGGTCCACCAGGCACCCGCTTCGCCGTCGACGATCATGGCCTTGCAGATGTCGTGGCTGGTCTCAGCCGGAGCGACCTTGCTGAACTCGACGAGCCAGTTGCCGGCGGCGAGGGCCTCAGGAGTGTTGAGGTAGGCATTGCCCTGGTCGTCGACATACTCGGGGACGCCGAAGCCGAAGTAGATCGGGGCGGCGTGGTAGGCATCGGGGTTGCCGAGGGCCTGGTTGCAGACGAGGTACTTGCCGGTGGCGGTGTTAAAGGCCTGGGCCTTGGCCAGTAGGTCGTCAAAGTCCATCGGGTCGGTGGGGAGGTACTCGTCGGTGACGAGCGCCTTGTTGTAGACGAAGGCGATACCTTCCTGGCTCTCGGGGGAGGCCCCAGATCTTGTCCTGCCAGACGACGCCGCGGACGGCAGCCGGCTCGTAGGTGGTGTTGAGGAAGGTCAGGTCGACGCCATAGTCGTTGAGGGCGACGATATTGCCGGCCAAGGCCTGGGTGCCGATCTGGTCATTGGCCCAGCCGATGATGTCGGGACCTTCACCGGCAGGGATGGCCACGCTGAGGGCGTTGGACGTATCCTCGGGCTTGGACAGGTCAATGGTGACGTTCGGGTGCTCGGCAGTATAGTCCTTGAAGGCCTGCTCGATGGTGGTCAGATAGTCGCCGCTCCACTGGTGCCAGACGGTAATGGTCTTGGCCTCAGCGGGGGCTGGCGCTGCCTCGGCAGCGGTCGGCGCCACTTCGGCAGCGGTCGGTGCTGCTTCGGCAGCGGTCGGTGCTGGTTCGGCCGGGGCCTCGGTGGCGCCGCAAGCCGCGATGATCATGCTGATCACCAGCAACACCGCCAAC
>JAKQCW010000018.1 GCA_029558955.1 Chloroflexota bacterium | reverse complement strand
CAGGATTTCGGCCACCGAGGCCGGCGTGGACAGCACCGCCTCCATGGTGCCGCGCTCCCATTCACGCGCCACCACCAGTGCAGTCAGCATGGTGCCGATGATGGTCATGACGATGGCGATGGCACCGGGAATCAGTGCGCGTCGGCTTTCCAGCTCGGGGTTGAACCAGTAGCGCGGTTCCAGCATGACGGCCTGCGCTGGTGCTCCGACGTCCAGTCCGGCACGCCAGGACTGGACCACGCCACGGGCGTAGTTCTCGACGTAGTTGGCGGTATTGGGGTAGGAGCCATCGGTGACGATCTGCACCAGCGGCTCGCTGCCACGCTGGGCCAGACGCTGCTCGAAATCCTGCGGAATCACCACGTAGCCGCGCAGGTCGCCTGAGACCAGTTGGTCGGCTACTTCGCGCCGGTCATGGGCGAAGTGCGTATTCAGGAAGCGAGTGCCCGAAAACGCTGCGGCCAGCGACTGTGCCGATGCGCCGGGCGACTCCAGGACCACGCCGACACGGACATCCTTCGCATCCAGCGACACCGCATAGGCGAACAGCAGCAGCAACACCACTGGCAGTACGAACGCGATCAGCAGCGTCGAGGGGTCGCGCAGCGCCTGGTAGCTTTCCTTGGTCACCAGGGCGCCCAAGCGCCGCAGATCAAAACGGCGCAAGTCGGTCTGCAGGGGGCCACTTCCGTCTTTGTGCATTGTGGCGCCGTTCATGTGGCGGCCTCCAGCTCGCGGTCTGACGACTCCACCAGGTGAATGAAGGCGTCCTCCATCGTCGGGTCGGGTCGTTCGGGGCTGACCGCCGAACGTTTGAGCGCGTCGGGCGTATCCAGCGCGATCAGTTGCGCACGCGAGAGCATGGCCACGCGGTCGCAGTATTCGGCCTCGTCCATGAAGTGGGTGGTGACCATGATGGTCACGCCCTTGCGGGCCAGTCCGTTGATGTGGGTCCAGAATTCGCGCCGGGTGATCGGGTCCACGCCCGAAGTGGGTTCATCCAGGAACAGCACGGGCGGCCGGTGCATCAGCGAACAAGCCAATGCCAGGCGCTGCTTGTGGCCCAGCGGCAGGGAATCGGGCGTGGCGGACAGCCAGTCGCCCAGATCGAAGGTTTCGATCATCTCGGCAATGCGCTCGCGCCGGGTGTTGCCTTCCAGTCCGTAGACGCCGGCCGAGAATTCCAGGTTCTGCTGCACCGAGAGCAGGCCGTAGAGCGAAAACTTCTGCGCCATGTAGCCGAGCCGGCTCTTGGCTGCGCCGGTGGCGCGGCGCAGATCATGGCCCACCACATGCGCTTCGCCAGCAGT
>JAKQCW010000010.1 GCA_029558955.1 Chloroflexota bacterium | reverse complement strand
CAGCACGATTCTGATTGTCGATGATATGCCGGCCATGAGCCAGTTGATCGCCGCGCTGCTCGGCGATGTGAACTATCGGCTTGAGTTTGCCTACAGCGGCGGCGAGGCTTTGGCAAAGGCGCAGGCGCTGGAGCCGGATCTGATCCTCTTGGACATCATGATGCCCGATATGAACGGCTTCGAGGTCTGCCGTTCCCTGCGCGCCATGCCGCGCCTGGCCGCCATCCCGATCATCATGGTCACGGCGCTGGACGATCGGGCCTCGCGCCTGGCAGGGCTGGAAGCTGGCGCCGACGATTTCCTCAGCAAGCCCTTCGATCCATCGGAGCTGCGGGCGAGGGTGCGCTCTGTGACCCGCATGGATCGCTATCGCCGGCTGCTGGCCGAGCGGACCCGCTACGAGCGACTGATCGACCTGTCCCCTGACGGCGTCTTCATCGCCGACCGCCTGGGCCAGATCCGTCTGGCCAACCCGGCCATGTTGCACATGTTGGGCGCGACCGACGAGGCGCAGGTGCTCAACCACCCGCTCGATGCGTTTCTCGCGGCCGACGACCGTCTTCGCTGCCAGGCTGCGCTCAACCCCGACACCATGGGTCAGGCGCCCAGGCGTCTGACCCCCTGGCTGTTGCGCCGCGATGGCAGCAGCTTTCCGGTGGAGATCCACGCCGGCAGCTTCGACTGGGATGGCGAGCCGATGGTTCAGGCCGTGGTGCGCGATGTCACCGAGCGCAGGAAGTTCGAGGAGGCGTTGCATCAGCGCAATCAGGAACTGGCGCTGCTGAACCGCGCCAGCCACCACCTTGTCTCCAGCCTGGATCTGCACCAGGTGTTGGCGGCGGCGTTGGAGGAGGTGGGCGCGCTGTTCGTCGCCTCCAACGTCGCGGTCTGGCTGGAGGACACTGCCACCGGCGAGCTGGTCTGTTGGCGGGCGGTGGGCGCGGAGAACACAGCGCTGCAAGGGGTGCGCATTTCCCCAGATCGGGGGGTAGTCGGGCATGTCTTTTTGACCGGCCAGATCGTCATGATAGATGACGCGCAAGAAGATCCCAGGTATACGCCCTATGTGGACGACTTCAACGGTTTGCGCTTGCGCAGCTTGTTGACGGTGCCTCTGCTGGCTCAGGGCAAGGCCTTTGGCGTGTTGCAGGTGACCGACAGCCGGGTTGGCTGCTTCACTGAGGAAGATGCCCGCCTGTTGGAGGCGCTTTCCAGCATCGCCGCCATCTCCACAGAGAACGCCCTGCTCTTTCGGGCGGTCAATGCCCAGCGCGGCCAACTGCGCGCCCTGGCCGGCCGGCTGGCCGAGGCACAGGAGCAGGAACGTCAACAGTTGGCGCGTGAGCTGCATGATCAGCTTGGGCAATCGCTGACCGTGGTCAATCTGAGCCTGGATTTGATCGGCCAGATGCTGCCGCCGGACACGCCGGAGGAGGTTCGGGAACACCTGAACGACGCGGGCGACCTGGTGGCGCAGGTTATCAGCCAGGTGCGCACAGTGATGACCGAGCTGCGCCCGCCGGTGTTGGATGACTATGGACTGTTGGCTGCGCTGCGCTGGTATGGCCAGCAGTTTGCCCAGCGCACGGGCGTGGCCGTCGAGGTGATAGACCGCGACGCGCCTGGGTGCATTCCGGCGGCGGTGGAGACAGCCCTCTTCCGCATCGCCCAGGAGGCCTTGAACAATGTGGCCAAACACGCGGCCGCCAGCAAGGTTGTGATCACCCTGCACTGCCAGTCGGGCCAGGTTCGCCTGACCATCGCTGACAACGGCCGCGGCTTTCCCGTGGAAAGGGTCAGAGAGGTCAGCGATGCGCCGCACTGGGGCTTTCTCACCATGCAGGAGCGGGCCCTGGCCGTGGGCGGCGCGCTGCAAATCGACTCTCGACCTGGCGCAGGCGCCACGGTGACGGTGGAGATGACGCTATGAGTGATGCACCGATTCGGGTCTTGATCGCCGATGACCACGCCATGCTGCGCGATGCCCTGGCGCATATGCTGTCAGCCCATGCCGACATCGCGGTGGTGGGCGGGGCCGGCAATGGCCGCGAGGCTGTGGAGCTGGTGCGCCAGCTTCGGCCGGACGTGGCTATCGTCGATATCTCCATGCCGGAGCTGAACGGCATCGACGCAATTCCTGAGATGACGGCTGCGTCGCCGCAGACGCGCGTCGTGATTCTCTCCATGCAGGGCACGTCGGAGCATCTTTATCGTTCGCTGCAAGCAGGCGCGCATGGCTACCTGCTCAAAGGCTCGGCCGGGAAGCTGCTGATCGAGGCGGTGCGGGCGGTGCATGGGGGAAATCGCTATTTCAGCGAGGAGATGACCCAGGTGCTGGTCGAGGATTTCGTTCAGCAGCGCGAGCGCGGCCCGCTGGCCAGCCCGCTGGAACGGCTGAGCACGCGCGAGCGGCAGATCATGCAGATGGTGGTGGAGGGGAAATCCAGCGTCGAGATCGCCGACATTCTCGCTTTGTCCCCCAAGACGGTCGAGACCTATCGCAGCCGGCTGATGACCAAGCTGGGAATCAAGGATCTGCCCGCCCTGGTCAAGTTCGCCGTGCAGCATGGGCTGACTCCGCTGGACTGAGCACCACCGATCGGCGAACCACTGGCCGCAACGGCGGAGGAGTTGACGTTTCCTGACAGCCAACAAGGGGGCAACTGGGCTGATTGGGCCAAGATTCCTGACAGACATACGGGGCATCCTGTGATACAGTGAGGGTGTTACCAGCCCGCATTCCGCGGTGTTTCTGGTTTCTGGGCCAACGCTGAGTGCTGGGTTGAATTTGCCCAACAGGTATTGGAAAGGTGAGAACGTGGCTGCTATCAAGGTGCTCTTGGTGGATCAGGCGGATCAGGCGGGGAGGTTGCGCCAGGCTTTGGAGAACGAACCGGAGTTGGCGCTTGTTGGCAGCGCGCCAGAATCCCGGTTGGCTGATCTGGATCTGACCGAGCTGCGCCCTGATGTGTTGGTCTGGCGACTGAACGAGATCCAGGAGTTGGATCTGCTGCCCAGGATCCGCACCAGCTATCGCCGGCTGCGCGTCGTCGTGGTGTTGCCGCAGACGGATTCGTTTTGGCTGCATCAGGCGTTGAAAGCCGGCGCCCAGGGGGTTCTCTCGGATCGGCTGACCGACAGGAGCCTGGCCGACGCCATCAGAGCGGTCACTGCGGGCGGCACTTTCATCAGCGGTGAGGCGTCCAACGCGCTGCTGAACGATTACCTGGGCCTGTACGGTGCAGGGAGCAAGACAGGCCCATTGCAGCTCCTCAGTCAGCGGGAACGCCAGGTGTTCGACCTGGTGCTGGAGGGCAAGACCAGCGTCCAGATCGCCCAGCAGTTGGCGATCTCATCCAAATCGGTGGATACCTATCGGGGGCGGCTGATGTCCAAGATCGGGGTGACCAACCTGCCGGCGCTGTTGAAATTTGCCGTCGAGAATGGCTTTTCGCCGTGGTTCATGTCTTGAGACGCGGATCGGAGGGTGGGGTGGGACGCGGATGAAGGCGGAGGGAGGCGGATCGGAGGGTGAGGTGAGACCCGGATGAGCGCGGATTGGAGGGTGGGGTGGCCGTTTTGGCAATTTTCGCAAGGAAATTTGACAAAATTATGGGTGGGCATTATACTTCTCTTCACTTATTGTCTGACCAAGGTGACAGCGCGAGGCAAACTCATGACCGGCTTGAACTTACAGAACACCTCCACCCCAGCAGG
>JAKQCW010000098.1 GCA_029558955.1 Chloroflexota bacterium | reverse complement strand
TCGACCATCGCTATGGCATCGGCCGCGTCGCATCGCACAATGGCCTGGCCTGGGAAAGCGAGACCGTCGCCAGCTCGGAACAGATTCTGGAGCGCCTCCACCCCGACACCACCATCGTGGCCATCGACGAAGTTCAGTTTTTCGACGAGGGGATCGCCGAGGTGTGCAACCAGTTGGCCCGGCGCGGCCTGCGGGTGATCTGCGCCGGCCTGGACCTGGACTTCCGCGGCGAGCCCTTCGGCCCCATGCCGCGGCTGATGGCCCAGGCTGAGCTGCTGGACAAGCTGCACGCCATCTGCGTGGTCTGCGGCGCGCCGGCCAGCCGCACCCAGCGGCTGATCGATGGCCAGCCTGCGCGCTTCGACGACCCGGTGATCGTCATCGGCGCGGCCGAGAAATACGAAGCGCGCTGCCGCGATTGCCACCAAGCCGCGCTGATGCGTGACTCCTGAACGGCCTCCGGCCTCCCTGTTCCGGGTTACGAGTTACGGGTTACGACTCACCCCGCCCCCAACGGCTTAAGCTGCTCCAGCACCCCCTGCAAATCTGGGGGCAGCGGGGATTCGACCTCGATGCGCTGGCCGGTGCTGGGCTGGGTGAAGGCCAGGCGATGGGCGTGCAGGAACTGGCGCGGGCAGGGGATGCGCTGTTTGCGCCGGCCATAGATGCGATCTCCCACCACGGGGTGTTTGATGAAGGCCAGGTGCACACGAATCTGATGCGTGCGCCCGGTCAGCAGGTCCACCTCCAGCAGGCTGAACTCATGGCGCTGCTGGCTCATGCCCGACAGATAGCGTTCCACGACGCGAAACGCGCTGGCGGCCCTGCGGCCGCCGCGATTCTCCGACAACACCGCCATGCGCTGCCGAAAGGCCGGGTCGCGGGCGATGGGCGCTTCGATGCGGCCCTCCGGCGCGTCGGGCGTCCCCTCAACCAGGGCCAGATAGGTCTTCTCCACCCGCCGCGTCTTGAACTGGCGCTGGAGCCGGGCGAAGGCGGCGTCGTTGCGGGCCACCAGCAGCAGGCCGGAGGTCTCCCGATCCAGGCGATGGACGATGCCGGCGCGCAGGGTGGTCGGGGCCTGCACAGTTGCCAACTCTTTGGAGGAGTTGGCGACTTTTTTCGGCGCGCCCACCAGGGCCAGGCCCGGCTCCAGCCCCAGCAGCGCGTTGACCAGCGTACCGCTCAGGTGGCCGGGCGCGGGGTGTACCACCATGCCGGCCGGCTTGTCGATCACCAGCACGTCGTCGTCCTGGTAGACCACCGTCAGCGCGACCTGTTCCGGCTCGATCTGCGTCTCGATGCGCGGCGGGCGCAGCAGATCCACCGCGTCGCCGGCCGCCAGCTTCTGGCTGGCCTTGACCGGCCGGCCGTTGACTGTCACGCGCGCTTCCTTGATCCAGCGCTGGATCTCGACGCGCGAGGCGTCGCCGAGCTGCCCAGTCAGGTAGCGATCGAGCCGCTCGCCGCGCAGCTCCGGGGCCACAGAAAATGTCAATTGCTGCTCGTTGGATGTTGACAACGGTCGATCCTCAAAAAGAAAGCCAGGCCGCGCCTGGCTATGGTGGGGTGTCACGGTTTCCCGGGCTGCGCGGTCACGCGCTGGGTGGGTCTTCGGCGGCCACCGGCGCGGCCTGCGGCTCTTTGTAGGTCAGCAGGAAGAGGGCCAGGAGAATGACGCCTGAGACGACGGCGATGTCGGCCACGTTGAAGGCGGGCCACGGCCGGTTGATCAGCGGCAGGTTGTGGAAATAGAGAAAGTCGGTGACATGCCCCAGGCGCACCCGGTCGATCATGTTGCCCAGCGCGCCGCCCAGTTGCAGGCCGATGGCGATCTGCACCAGCAGCCTGTCGTGCGGCAGATAACGGGCGTAGATCACCACCGAGGCCAGCACCACCAGGGCGATGGCCACGAAGAGGACATTCTGATCGCGCAACAGGCCAAAGGCCGCGCCCGTGTTGGTGAAATGGGTGATGGAAAAGAAATCGCCAAGCGCCGCCAGCGGGGTGAAGGACTCGTACAGCGGCACGTTGCGCTCGATCCAGCGCTTGGAGAGCTGATCGAGCAGCACCACGCCCGCGGCCACGCCGACAATCACCCAGCCGGAACCGATGCGTTTTGTCATGTCAGAGGTCCAGGGGACGGGCTCGGTCGGAGACCGGCCCGAGCGGTGGGAGTGCTTGCGGGGCTCGGTCGGAGACCGGCATGAGCGGTTTGAGGGTTAGCGCTTGGACCCATTGCCGCGCGGCGCGTCTTCGATGAGCTGCTGACAACGAATGCAGAGCGCCGCCTGGGGCATCGCCTTGAGACGGGCAAAATCGATCTCGTCGCCGCAGCGCTCACAGGCGCCATACTCGCCCCGATCCATGCGGGCCAAGGCCGCCTCGACCTGGCTGAGCAAGACCTGTTCGTTGCGGTGCAAGGCCAGGCTCGCCGTCTGGTCGAAGGTTTCGGTGCCGTCGTCGGCCATGTGGTTGCCCAGGCCAGGTTTTTTCTGTCGCGCCAACACCTCGAAATGGCTGATGGTATCCAGCAGTTCCCGCCGCTCTGCTTCCAACATCTTTCTCAATCGTTGATCATCTTTGGTCATGGCCTGATCCTCATGGTTCGTAGTTGCGCCGGGAGACAGATGGCCAGCAAGGGCCACAGGCTGTCTGCCGACAGGGCGCAAGGACACCTCCTTTGCTTGGATGTAGAGACTGGACAAGTGCACGTCGCAGGCGATCGATGATGCGGCTATTGTAGCGCAAATCGGCGAATACGCAAGCCGCCGCCCTCCGGCGCTGCGCCGCCGCGCTGGCCGGTCGGCGATTGGGGCGTCATCCCCAACGGACCGGCCAACGCGGCGGCATCCTTGCAGCCCGGCGCGCGCGCTGGCCGCTATCCGCCGGCGCGCCGGACGGCCATGGTCACGCCGGCGCCGTCGAGATCGACCGTGGCCACGTAGGCGCCGGCAGCCGGCCCGGCCGCGTCCAGGCTCAGGCTGAGGGTCTCCTGGCGGATGGCGGCGGCGTGCAGTTCGATGGCCTCGGCCAGCCCGGCATCTTCCGTCTGATAGGTGGTGTGAATGCGGTCGCTGACCTCGAAGCCGGCGTCCTTGCGCATCTGCTGGATGGTGCGCACCACCTCGCGCGCCAGCCCTTCGGCCTTGAGCGCCGGCGTGATCACCGTGTTCAGGGCGACGACGATGCCGCGCTGCGGGTCGTTGGTGACCTGCAGGCCCGGCCGCGGCTCGGCCTGCACCAACAGGTCTTCAGGCCCCAGCGCCACCGGCTGGCCGTTGACCGTCAGCGCCACCGGCTGGCCGGCCGCCACGGCCGCGGCCACGGCGTAGGGATCGGCCGCGCTCAAGGCCTGGCGCACGGCCGGGAACTCCTTGCCGAAGCGGGGCCCCAGCGTCTTGTTGACGGGCAGGATGCGATATTGCACCAGCTCAGCCTCGCCGCCGGCCAGCTCGACGCGCTTGACGTTCAACTCGTCGGCGATGACGTCGGCGAAGCGGGCGAGGCTTTGCGCTTTGCCGGCCGCCACCACCTGGATGTCAGCCAGCGGCTGGCGCACCTTGATCTCGGCCGCCACCCGGTCGGCATGGCCCAAGCTGACCACCGCCCGCGCCAGGTCCATGTCAGCCAGCAACTGCTCGTCGATCAGGCTGCGATCTGCCGTCGGCCAGCCGGTGTGATGGACGCTGACGGGCGCACCGTCAGGACTGTCAGTCCTTCCGGGGACTGACAGTCCTTCCAGTCCTTCAACCACCAGATTCTGGTAGATCGTCTCCGAAACGAAGGGCATCATCGGCGCCAGCAGGCGGGCGAAGGTGACCAACACGTAGTAGAGCGTGTCCAGCGCGGCCGGGTCGCCCTCCCAGAAGCGACGCCGGTTGCGCCGCACGTACCAGTTGCTCAGGTCGTCCAGAAACGCCTCGCACGCCACGGTCGCGCTCTCCGAATCGTAGTCCGTCAGCCGTTGCGTCACCAGCTCGATCAGTTGCTGCATACGGGCGACGATCCAGCGGTCGAGGAAGTGGTCCGATGACTGGACGTCAGGATCGGCGCTGTGCGGCGGCGCGCTCCACGTGGCACGCTCCACGCTCCAGGCCGGCGCCAGGTTGGCATAGGTCACGAAGAAGCTGTAGACGTTCCAGAGTGGAATGTGGAAGCGGCGGCGGGTCTCGTCGGCGCGGTGGAAGCCGAAAAGCAGGTTCTGCTCCGGCTTGTGGTGCAGGAACATCCAGCGCATGACATCGACGCCGATGCGCTCGGCGCCGTCGTGGAAGTCAAGCATGTTGCCCCAGCTCTTGTGCATGGCGCGGCCATCCTCGCCCAGCAGCGTGGCGTAGCTGAAGTTGGTCAGGAAGGGGGGCCGGCGCTCCAATACGGTGCCCATGGCCAGCACGCTGTAGAACCAGTTGCGGAACTGGCCGGGGAAGCTCTCGCTGATCAGGTCGGCCGGGAACCATTTCTCCCAGTAGGACCGGTCGTTGCGATAGCTCAGGGTGCTGAAGGTGACGATGCCCGCGTCCAGCCAGGGATTGCCCACGTCGGCGATGCGGCTGGCCCGGCCGCCGCACTGCGGGCAGGCGATCTTGACCGCGTCCACATAGGGCCGGTGCGGCGTGTGGCCCTCGAAACGCTCCCAGCCCTCCACGGCCAGCTCCTTCAGCTCATGCTCCGAGCCGACCAGATGGAAATGGCGGCAGGCGGGGTCCTCGCACACCCAGATGGGCAGCGCCAGGCCCCAATAGCGCTTCTTGCTGATCATCCAGTCGTGCATGTTGCGCAGCCAATCCAGCTCGCGCTCACGGCCGAACGACGGGATCCAGCGGATCTGATCGACCACCTCCATGATCTGGTAGCGCAGGCTGCGATCGACCTCCTCGGCGGTCAGCTCCTCCCGCGGCTTGTCGTAGACCTCGCCCATGCTGATGAACCACTCGTCCACCAGGCGGAAGATCAGCTCGGTCTTGCAGCGCCAGCAGACGGGGTAGCGGTGGGTGTACTCCTCCAGCCGGTAGAGAAGCGCCTTGTCTTGCAGGCTCCCGAAGATCGACGCGGCCACGTCATGCACGTTCTGGCCGGTCAGCCAGGCGAAGCCCTCCAGGTAGATGCCGGCCTCGTCCAGCGGCGCGATCACCGGCAGGCCGTACTGCTTGCTGAGCTGGAAGTCCTCGGCGCCGCAGCCGGGCGCGATGTGGACGATGCCGGCGCCCTCCTCCTCGCCGACCTCCTTCCAGGCGATGACCGTGTGGCTGTAGCCGGCCTTCTGGAACACAGCCTGCACGGTCGGCAGCTCGTCGAAGGGGCCGGCGTAGGCCCAGCCCAGCAGCTCCGCGCCTTTGAGCTCGGCCAGCAGGGTGTAGCGACCGGCCAGCGCGCGCTTGGCTGCGCCCTTGGCCAGATAATAGACCCAGCCGTCCTGCTGCACCTTGATGTAGTCCAGCTCCGGCCCCACGGCCGCGGCCACGTTGCTGGTCAGCGTCCAGGGGGTGGTGGTCCAGACCAGCAGCGCCTCGGGCAGGCCGGTCTCGGCGTCCAGCCGTTGCTGGCCGGCTTCGTCCAGCAGCGGGAAGCGCAGGTAGACCGAGGTGTGGGTCAGCTCCTCGTAGCCGTCGGTGACGATCTCATGCTGGCTAATGCCGGTGCCGCAGCGGTCGCACCAGGGCATGACGTCGGTGCCCTCGTAGAGCCAGCCCTTTTCCCAGCACTTCTTGAGGAAGCGCCAGATCAGGTAGTTGTTCTCGTTGGAGAAGGTGAAGTAGGAGCCGCCCAGCTCAGGCAGTCCCAGCCGGCCGACGATCTGCTCCACGCTGTCGGTGACCGGACCCTGCGGGCCCTCCACGGTGATCACCTGGCTGGGGTCTTCCTCCAGCTTGTCGCGCAGCCAGCGAAGCTGGGCGGGGTCGTTCCAGTCCATCCAGTAGCCCAGGCGAATCGACTGCTCGGTCTGGATGGCGGCGAAGTTGAGCACCCGCTGTTTGCAGGTGTTGACGAAGTCGGCCAATCCCATGCGCTCGATGTCGCGCTTGGAGGTGAAGCCCTTTTCCTTCTCCACCAGCACCTCGACCCACAGGCCCTGGCAGTCGAAGCCGTTCTGGTAGCGCTCATCGAAGCCCTGCATGGCGTAGAAGCGCTGGTAGAGGTCCTTGTAGGTGCGGCCCCAGGCGTGGTGGACGCCCATCGGCCCATTGGCGGTGATGGGGCCATCGACAAAGGACCAGCGCTTGTTGCCCTTGTTCATGGCCCACAGGGTGCGAAAGGCGTCGGTCCTGGCCCAGAGATCCAACACATCGTGTTCCTGGGCGACGAAGTCGGGTTTGGAAGATACGGGATGGAACATGTGATACCTTCTGTAGAATGAAGTATTGCTGTGAAACGTACTGCGTAACGAGTAATGCGTAAGGTGTCGCTGAGCTGGCTCACGATGTCGTCCAACGTCAGATTGAGCGCTGCCGCGATGGCGCTCAGCATTTCCGGGCTGCCGGTGCGTTTGCCGATGCGATTTGAGACAGGTAAGGCGTGCTGATGCCAGCGGCATCGGCTAACTGCTGCTGCGCCAGCCGGCAACATTTCTGGTCTCCAAACAAAAACTCTCATCCTACATGAGGACGAGAGTCGTTGAAGATCCCGCGGTGCCACCTCGGTTGGCGCTATCTGCCAGATGACAGACAGCCGCCCACTCAGTGGGATGCCATCACATCCCCGTGGCAGTAACGGGCCACGACCCGGCGGCGCTTAGTGGGTGAACGGTGATCGGTGAACCGTAATCGGTCATCGGCCCCTGGGGCGTCGATTACCGATCACTGATTACCGTTGACCGTTGACCGTTCAGCTCGCGGCTCCGGAGGGATTTTCGGCCTGCTGTCCTGGCCCGGCTTGCACCGTCCCGGGCTCGCTGTGCAGGGGATGGCCGGCCTACTCGTCTCCATCAACGCCTGTGGGTGTTCGGTTGTGCGGGGGAATGTAGCATAGGTTGGGGTGGTTGTCAATTGAGCGGCACAGCCGCCTGCGATTCCTGAACAGATGGCTGCCCAACCGGAGGCGAGCCCTCCGGCAGGTCAGCGCGCCCGCCTCACATGTGCCCCTCAAACAGCAACAACTGCTGCGCCCCCTCCTCGAAGGGCGCATCGACCAGGTAAGCCGCGGCCTGCACGCGCTGGCCCAGGCGCGCGGCCAGCTTCAGCAGATCGATGCGGCGCAGCGTGTCGATGGTGATGGCCCGCTTCGAGTCGAAAAAGATCAGCGAGCGCAGGAAGCGCTGGGCAACCTCGCTGTTGAGCAGGTGGGCGAAGAACTCGGCTTCGTCACGCGACTCACAGGGAAAGAAGTAGCAGGTGTCGTCCACCACCACCGGCCTTTCGTCAAGGCTGCCAATGGCCTGGAAACGCAACTCCTGGTACAACGCCGAAACGGCCACTTTCCACGGTGAGAAGGTGTAGGGACCGACCCCAAAGACGGCGAAGCGCGCCCGGTTGGCGTAGATCGAGCTGCCGCGCGCGTCGAAGGCAGCGCCATGCACGTGCAAATAGTCCCAGGTCGCCGGCGCCAGGGTCTTGATGGCGCCCGTGTCGTCCGAGACCCGGCTCTGGGTCAGCAGCACATAGCGCCGCGGCGCAAGCCGGCCGTTGGCCAGATCGGACGACTTCAGCAGCGGGTAGACGAAGTCCGGTTCCAGCGACCAGGTTTCGCCCAGGCCATTGCGATAGCCGCCGGCCACCGGCTCCAGCTCCATGATGCGCGCCGCGTCATGCTTCACACCTGACCGCCAGCGCCGATATTCCACGCCGTCCAGATCCTGGAGTTCGAGATAGGCTGTCACGTCCGACACCAGCTCGCCGCTCGCCATGCCCATGGTCTGGAGCGGCTGTGCGAAGCTCAGATCCTGATAGATGGTTGCGCGCTGGTCTCCGTTCGGAACGCCGGTGTGTGTCAGCAGCAAACACGCATCGACAGACACACCGAAATGTCGGGCGGCGTCGATCAGGTGGAGAGAGGAGCAATCCACGCCGAAGTCATTGTGCCAGGCATGGCGCAGCACCTTGCGCGCCGTGGCGGTCTTGCACAGCATGGCCAACGTGGCGGGCCGGCCGCGCAGGCTCTCCAGCAGGCGGATCAGCATCCATTCGGAAATGTCAAAGTTGGCCTTGCCTGTCTTGGCTGCAAAGCCGTTGTGGCCCTGGAAATTGGACTTGGCCGGCAGGTTGTCGCCTCCCAACGCGCCCAGCGCGGCGTTGGTGACCCAAGGCAGATTGCCGATGACCAGCACCCTGGCCGGAAGCTGGGCAAAAAAGCTCCTCCAGTCCATCTCATAGAAGTCCTGATGCTGGATCTGCGCCGCTACTCCGGCGTTGCGAATGGCATCCTGGCACGCTGCGACATGGCGCGGGTTGAGCTCGAAGCCAAAACAACTGGCGGCAGTCCCCAAGCGCTGGCCGATAGCCAACAGAAAGCTGCCCACTCCGCACGTTGGCTCGACCACCGCAGTGAAGCTCGCATCGCCGACCAGGACGAGGTCGACCACCTCACGTGCGAGCTCGATGGGTGTCTGAAAATCGCCGAAAATCGCTCTGGCCTGCTTGCTCATCGCCTTGGTGACCCGTTACAAAAGTCGGTGAACGCCGTCGACCTGGCCTGCGTGCTCGATCACGCGGCGGTACTGAAGTCGCCATTGCAGCGCGTTGGAGATGGTCAGCAAGCCGACCTGCGGCGGCGTCGCCAAAATCTCTTCAGCCAGGTCCTGCGCCGTGATCTCATCCACGGGTAGGAAACGCTCGTGCAGATAAGCGATGATATCATCCATGTTGCCAGCGTTGTCGATAATCCTGCGCAAACCGGTAGTCGTCTGAAAATCAGCCGTGCGAGCGCTGTCGACGAAGATCGTATGGGTGATGGTCAATTGGCCTGTCCTGGCGGACGGGTCGTCGGTCTTGTCGTATACGAAGACCAGCAACGAGTAGCCCAGGCCGTAGATCTTCTGTCTCGCAGAGCGAAACGGGCATGAAGACTGTGGCTGGCGCAGGCTGGTCACCTTCATGTCGACGCCGAGTTCCGGAAAATCGATACCCCTGGCGGACGATCCCTCGTCAAAGGTGAAACTGGTCTGGAGATAGCGACGAAACTTGTGCTCGAAGTAAGTCCCGATGGCTTTACCGTCGGTCACTCCAAACAGCAAAGCCTCATGATGCGATGATTCGCGTCTGGCGAAATCCCGCGCCTCGCGCTTCAGATCGTCCAAGGTGAGAATGGGTAACAAAGTATTCTCCATGTCGTGGTAACCGTTGCTCTGTCAGCAAGGAATCTGTCATCCGGCTCAGTTTCAACCAAGAATGCTGGCGCAGGTCAATATCGGCATGAGATCGTTTGAGGTTGCCACAGCCTGTATTTTATCATCCACACGGTGCGCGGTCAAAATGGTTGACTCAAACTGCCCTCCCATATCGCTTCTTAATGAAAAGTCATGCCTCCCTGCTCATCGAGCAACAATTGCTGCGCCCCCTCCTCGAACGGCGCATCCACCAGGCAGGCCGCGGCCCGTTGGCGCAGCAGCGACTGGCTGATGGCTGCGGCATCCAGCCCACCGGCGCCGAGAAAAGCGACGAAGCGCCGGCCACGCTGGAGCGGGGCGACGTGTTACTGGGAAAGGCCTCGACACCTGTACTCCATAGTTCGCAACATACCCTCACCGCGGCTCAACCCACCGCCACACCGCCACTGACTTCCACAAACGGAGATCTCTCCTGCGCATTTCGTCCTCCACAACCGCGCCCCAATTGGAGTACGGCCGCGGCGGCTGGTACTTGCCACATGCGGGGTCGTACTTCCCCTCGACGCCAGTAACTACTGCCATGGAGTTCGTCGCGGCGGCCTTGACGCCATCGTCCGTGGCGCGAGAGCCGGCAAAGAAGTCGTTGCCCGGCCAGGAGACGTGGTCCCAGGCGACGATGCTGTACAGGGTGCAGCCGGAAAAGTCGTCGCCGTTCTCGGCATAGGTCACCGGGTGGCATAGCTGGGACTTCGACTGATTGCCAGGGACTCTCAGCGGACGGGTCATGAACGATATGCCGTGGATTTCGCTGCGAGAATTCTCGCACTCGCTGTACGGGTCAAAGTAGACGGCCTTGATGTTCGGAAAGGAACGGCCGGTCTCGGTCAAAATCCTCTGCAGAACATCCTGCAGCCGCGCGCCCAGTTGACCGTAGAAGGGACCGGCAAACTGCCCGCAGCCGAGCCCCGGCACGGTGACGATGGCCGCCCGCGGTTCGCGCGCGTGGTCGCTGATATAGCGGAAAACGGGTAGCAGCCTGCGCCGATACAAGCTGTAGTACCCCTCGGGCGAGAACTGACCATCGTGCGCAACTGCCTCATTCCAGTCCGCCGGTGGATTCCCCCGCCCATTGCGCAGGAGTGCACCGGGCGTGTATACCAGCATCCCAGAAATGGGAGGTACGTGAGGCGTTGGGGTACGGTGGTTGCCATCATCGAAGATGGTCACCGGCACGGCAACCGAGATATCACCCAGCAACCCGAGTTCGGCAAGGGCCCAGTCGGAGCCGTCTCCTGCCACCGCACTCTCGGCGAAGATCTGAGGCCGTTTGGTGTCAAAGAGAGCGGCCAGCAAGCCCAGTTCCGTCAACGCTTGAAGATCTGCGCCTTGAAGGCGGTGACGAAGAAGGGCTCCCGGCTGCAACCGGCCCTCACGCAGGCCATTCAAGTAGTCGGCCGCACGGGCCATGGTGTCTTCGGGAACAATGATCGAGTAATGCGATCTGCTGTCTGGTATTCGCATCGCCAACGGGGCACCTTCTTTCGCCGAACTAGTGATTCGCGGGAATGCCGGTCATCTGTTTTTGCCAAATGAAAACGCTGTTGAAATGTGGGAAACCCGGAGGGCCGCCGGAGGCGCCAGAGGCGTCCACATTTCAACAGCCACTGCTGCTACTACCACGATAGCGGAAAACGTTATGTCTATCACCTTATCATCGTCGACTCGTGGTCTTGACAAAAGGGTCAACCATAGCCTACCGGTCAGCCTTCACCCAGATGTTAGCTGGCTTTTACCCCATTCATGACTCGTTCTGGGTTGAGCCTTTTTGATAACGTTCTATTCGTTGCTTGATTTCAGCAACAATATTCTTTACTTCAGCCATATCGCTATCGTTCAAATGGCGAGATAGCTCTTTTTGTATATCTTTCACTTCCACATGATAATCATGTAAGAGGGTGGCTATATCGTTTTCGTAGATACCCACACGCGAAAAACTACCTTGCCGATACAACGATGGAAGTGCATACAGTTTCAGCAATAATAATCCTTCAACGGTTGCGGTTGGGATATCTTGTTCTTGAAAATGCCGCACGGTGGTGTATTTTTGCCTGACCTTATCAAAAAGCGGATTTTCAGTCAGTAAAACATCGATCTGCAATCCTTCATATTCCCCCCTGGCAAAATACATATCCTGGCTGATTACCTTGATCTCTGGAAGTCTTTCCAACGATGAAACGGCCATAATCAGATCGATATCTTGTGTGTTTCGACCTTCAACATAAGTTAGTAAAGCTACTCCGCCTACGAGAACGTAGTCGGTTTTTCTTTGTTTGAGAAGGTCGAACAAACGATTGATGGTTTGGGGTAGGGAATCAATATTCATCGGACTCACAGACCAATTCTTGAAGTCGAAAACAACTGCGTTTTGAATTACTTTGCCAATATCCACTGGCGTTTGTACTG
>JAKQCW010000334.1 GCA_029558955.1 Chloroflexota bacterium | reverse complement strand
GGTCAGGAGTCGAGGCTGTCGTTAGGAGTCGAGGCTTCAGCCGGGTCTGGGGCACGGTCGGAGACCGGCCCAAGCGGTGGGGAGCCCCCGGTCAGGAGTCGAGGCTGTCGTTAGGAGTCGAGGCTTCAGCCGGGTCCGGCGCACGGTCGGAGACCGGCCCAAGCGAGGAGAGCAGGCTGTGAAACTAAGGAGGAAAGGGGGGTCAGGAATCAGCCAAGGCCAGCTCAACGGCCTCGATCTCCCGCTTGATCTGGAGCTGCATCTGGAGCAGGCTGGCGTGCAGGCGGCGCAGGTGTTGGCGCGGGTCGGCCTGCGAGGAGAGTTCCGGCAGGCGCGGGTCGGGCCTTGCATGGCCCGGCGGACTGGAATCGTCATCCAACCTGTCAGCGCGTATCTGATCGCGCAACGCCGCCGAACGCCGCGATGGCGACACATCCAGCTCCTCCCGCAGCGCCTGCGCCAGTTGATCGAACTGGCGCAACGCCGAGGTCCGATCTCCCGCCAGGTAATAGAGCCGCATCATGCGCCGGTGGGTGCATTCCCGGGCCCGGTCATAGCGCAGAATCGTCGCGCCGTAGCCCAGGCCCATCTCATACTGAGCCTGTTCCACGCACCGGTCGATCAGCTTGTCCAGCATCGCCAGATACATGGTCTGCAGCCGCTCACGCTCGAAAATGCACCAGTCCTCGTAACAGCCGGGCAGAAGGTCGCCGCGGTATAGCTGCACAGCCTGGTCCAGAGCGTCGGCGCGGGCGCTGTCCAACTGACCGCCCGCCACGCCCGCAGCTTGGGCATGGGCCAGCTCGAACTGCGCCACATCCAGGGTGAGGGGACAGCGTTCGTTGCAGCGCACCCACTCTCCCTCCACCGCCAGCAGGGCGCCATCGTCAGCCCCCTGGCTCGACCCATTCAGGGCGCTGTGCACCTGCCACAGGGTCTGACGCAGGTACTTCTTGGACTGCGCCGCTGCCCGCTCTCCCCACAACATCTCCGCCAGAAACTCGCGTGAATAGGCCCGGCTACGCTGGATAAGCAGGAAGGCCAACAACTCCTGCGTCTTGCGCGCTTCTAAGCCCGACACGGGCCTGCCATCGCGCTGCACTTCGAATGGTCCAAACAACGTGATCTGCATCATACGTTACACTCGTTTCGCCAGCCCCAACGACCGGCGACGACCGGCTCACACATCTCGTCAAGCAGTTGAACGGTTGTGGGCGCGTTTTTCGTTCATCGGCCCAAACGTTTTCGAGGCAGGAACGGCTGCCAGTTGGCATTCCGCGCCAGATGTGTTATCCTATGCCCCAGGGAAATTCTGAAAAGCGAGGGAACCCACTGCGGTCTCCCACCACATGACTGCAAGGTACGGCCTGTGAAGAACCATATGACAACCATCGCCCCATCTTTCTCATCTCTCCAGCGTCCTGCGGGCCGCGTCGGCTTGGCGCTCCTGCTCTTGGCGCTCTGCTGGGCTGTCATCGCCAGCCCAAGCCAGGCGCAATCAGGCGCCGTGGTGCAGGTGATTGGCCCCGCCGCCCCCGTCCCGGCCGGCCAGCCCTTCGTGGTGACCATCGCCATTGCCAATGCTCAGAACCTGGGCGCGTTCGAGTTCGAGTACCACTACAACGCCGCGGTGGCTGGCGCCACGGTCAACAACATCCAGATCGGCAGCCTGCTGGGCAGCGGCGGCCGCACCACCGGTGAACTGCGCCTGGCCTCTGCGCCGGGCCAACCGGGCGTGCCGCTCTACGGCGCCTACAGCTACGGCGCCGCGGCCGGCCCCAACGGCAACGGCATCCTGGCCACAGTCACCATGACCGCGGTCGCCCCCGGCGTCAGCCAGCTCAGCCTGGCCGGGCTCAAGGTCACCGATGTCACTGGCCACGAGCGCGCCGTGACGACCACCGCCGGCAGCGTGACGGTGACCGCTGCGAGCCGCCAGATCTACCTGCCGTTGCTGCGGAGGAGCAGCTAGGCGGCGGCCTGCCTGGCCAGCACGGCAAACTGGTTGAGGTTGCTTCCCCGCCCATCATCCTGGAAAAGCGCCCGCACGACCAGGCCCGCCTGCCCGGCCAGCCTGACCAATTCAGCCTCATCCACCAGATGGCAGTAGCGCAGGCCCTGGCCGCCGCGCTGCCAGTCCAGCAGATAATCTCCCGCCTCCACCTGCTCAGCGGAGAGCCCGGCCGCTTGCCACGGCGTGACCTTGCGGCGCAGCCGGGCCTCGTTCATGAACTGCCAGGTGGAGAGCGCCAGCAGGCCGTCATCGGCCAACAGCGCGCCCAGCTCTGCCAGCAGGGCGCGCCGTCTTTCCCAGCCAGGGATGTGATGCAGCACGGCGAGGGCCGTCACCGCAGGGTAGCGCGCATGGGGCAGACGCCGCCGCCAGCCGGGCGCGGTGATGTCAGCCTCCACGAACACGGCCTCCAGACCCACAGCCCCGGCGCGGGCGATTTCGAGCAACGCCTGGCTGCTGTCCACCCCCACGTAGGCGACGCGCCGCCCCTGGCTGGCCAGAAAATGCGCCAGCCGTCCATGCCCGCAGCCCACATCCAACAGAGGCCCGCTTTCCGGCAGGAAGGGCAACAGCCGCCGCCAGCCAGGTTGGCTCAGCGTGCGGCTTTGGGCGAACTGCCCGGCAAACTGGTCGTAAAACGAACGATTGAGGTCCAAGAGGGTCTTGGCTGTGGCAGCGTCCACGGCTGAATTCTCTCTGAAGGCTGTCCCATGACATCTTCGAACGCAGAAGCGAGCGCAGAGGCGAGCCGATACGAGCCGCTGGACCTGGCGCAGCACCGGACGGAGCTGCTGGCCATCATCGCGGCGGTGCGCAGCGCGCCCAGCTTCGATATCGGAACCTTGCGCCGGATCCTGCGTCGCCATCCGCGCGCCGGCAGCGGCTTCTTCAGCAAGGGCCAGCTCTTGGCAGCCTACCGCGCGCTGGTGGCGGCCGGCGAGCTGCCCTTCGAGGCGGAAACCTTTGGCCGCCTGCAGACGAAACCAGTGCGCACGCAGTCTGGCATCGCCGCGGTGGCTGTGCTGACCAAGCCGGCCGGCTGCCCAGGGCGCTGCATCTTCTGCCCTGACGATGCAGCCATGCCCAAGAGCTACCTGACGCGCGAGCCTGGGGCGCAACGCGCTCTGCGCAACGGCTTCGATCCCTTCCGCCAAACCCACAACCGGCTGGCCGCGCTGCACAACACCGGCCACGCCACCGACAAGATCGAGCTGCTGATCCTGGGCGGCACCTGGGGCGCCTACTCACACACCTACGGCGAGTGGTTCATCCAGCGCTGCCTGGACGCCATGAACGGCTGCGACTCGCGCTCGCTGACCGAGGCGCAGGAGCTCAATCAGCGGGCCGCCAGCCGGTGCGTGGGCCTGACCATCGAGACGCGGCCTGACTGGGTGACACCGCAGGAAGTGTTGCGGCTGCGCCGGCTGGGCGTCACCCGGGTGCAGTTGGGGGTGCAGAGCCTGGACGACCGGATTTTGGCGTTGAATGGGCGCGGGCACGACGTCGAGGCGACGCGTCTGGCCAGCCGGCTGCTGCGCGCAGCCGGCTTCAAACTGCACTTCCATTGGATGCCCAACCTGTTCGGCGCAACGCCGGCCAGCGACCGGGCTGACTTCAGCCGTCTGTGGGTTGATCCCGACCTTCGGCCCGACGACCTCAAGATCTATCCGACCGCGCTGCTGGAGGGCACGGCCCTCTACGATCTCTGGCAGCAGGGCCAGTACCAGCCTTACGATCAGACGACCCTGGTTGAGCTGCTGGCCGACTGCAAGAGCGAGACGCCGCCCACCTGTCGCATCACGCGGGTGGTGCGCGATATCCCGTCCGATTACATCGTGCAGGGCAGCCGGGCCAGCAACCTGCGCGAGCAGGTGCAGGAGCAGATGGCCAACACAGGCCGGCGCTGCCAGTGCATCCGCTGTCGCGAGGTGGGCGACGTCGCGTTGGACCAGGCGGCGCTGACCCTGAAGGTGTCGCGCTACGAGACAGGGGCCGGGCTGGAGCATTTCCTGGCCCTGGAGACGGAAGCGGGCCGGCTGGCGGGCTTTTTGCGGCTCCTGCTGCCCTGGACCGACCGCGCCATTCCCCGGCCGGCCGAGCTGGAGGGATGCGCCCTGATTCGGGAGCTGCACGTCTATGGGCCGGCTTTGCACATCGGCGCGGCCAGCGATGGCCAGGCGCAGCACCGCGGCCTGGGCGGCGAGCTGCTGAACGCCGCGGAGGAGATCGCGACCGGCGCCGGTTGGACGCGTCTGGCGGTCATCGCGGCGCTGGGCACGAGGGATTACTACCGCCAGCGCGGCTTCAGCGATGGCGAGCTGTACATGGCCAAAGCGCTGGCCGCGGCGCCGATGAAGCCATAGACCGCGCCTGTCCAGGCAAGAAATCGCTGCCCAGGACCAACTGAGCCGTTGTGCGCGACAGCAAAAAGCTCCGGCCATTCTGCCGGAGCTTTCTTTGGAATTCGATCAACTGGCAGCCCGTGAGGCTCCAGGCGCGCGGCCTAGCCCCGGTAGCGCAGAGTGCGACTGATGATCTCGTCTTGCTCGTAGCGCTCACGGCCCTTGCGGCGCTTGGGCTTCCGCCCGCGTGAGGGCGCCATATACTCCTCATCGCCGTCCAATGCCTGGCGGAAAGCCAGCTCCATCAGGGTGGGCAGATCCTCTTCGGGATCCTCAGCCACGCCCAAAGGCTGGATCTCGATCTCCTCAGCCGGGTTGGAGGATGCCGTGGAGGGCCGCAGCCCCTTGAGGCTCAGGTCCACCCGGCCGCGCCGTGCATCGACGCCGCTGATGCGGGCCTGGATCTCGTCGCCGACCTTGACCACGTCTTCAGGCTTGGCCACATAGCCATCGCCCATCTCCTTGACGTGCAGCATCGCATCGCGTTCCAGGCCGATGTCGACGAACGCGCCGTAGTTGGTCAGGCGCTGAACGGTGCCGGTGACCAACTCACCCTCGGCCAGATCGCGGATCGTCCTGGTGCCAGGAGCGATCATCGTCAGGCTGATGCGGTTCTTGTCGCGATCGAGCTCTTTGATCCAGACATTGATCTCGTCGCCTTCCTTGATCATGTCCTCAACCTTGCGGACGCGATTTGTCGAGAGCTCGGAGATATGGAGTAAACCATCCCGCCCCACGCCGATGTCCACAAAGGCGCCGTACTCGGAGACCCGCTTCACCTTACCGGTGACCTCCATTCCGACGCTGAGCACCTTGACGATCTTCTTCCGCGGCAAAGTTTGGACTTTCTGCTTCGCTTTGCCCTTGGGTGCTGGCGCGGGCATAGGTGCAGTGTCGATGGCCACCGGCTCACTGACCAGTGGCTCGACAGTGGGGCTGATATCAACTAACGTCACTTGCGCTTCCTCCTGCAAAGGAACCTTGTTTTGCCAATCAATTAAGCCGCAGCAGATCATGGATCTTTGCGGCGGCGCAGAATGGCTGGTCTTAGATGGGTATGAATACTACCGAAGCGGGATTATACAGCAAGACCAATCAAGCTGTCAAAGACAGCAGCAGACAACGTAAGCTGTCCGCCAATCCGCCAGAAAATGAGCCAATGAGAGCAATTACACAATCTGCAAGAAAACGTGTTGACATGGCATTTTTTCCATGTTATACTGAACAAGACAGTCAAGAATGCTGTCGATGTCCGGGAACAGTCAGCAGGAGTGAAACCGGTCGGCCGGCTGGACAATGTGAGCAAACACCTGGACAGATACACGCCATATTTACACAGAGACGCAGCCCAACCCAGATCTGGGACAGGCTGCGTGCTAATTAGACGGGCGTCTTTCCATTTTCGGAAGTGCGCCGCCTGTGTCGTATACCGCTCCGCCGCACCACGGCATTGCGATTTCAGCGCCCCTGAAAAGGTGGGCGCCAAGATTGGTATTTGTGGCTGGGTTGCTCCCGTTCCCCGACAGCATAGCGGGCTGATGATCAATTCGGGCGCCGCGCCCGATAGAATAGTGTGCCAAGAGTCTTATGGAAGAACTGACCAAGCAAGAGACCACTGAACAAGCTGATGCACTTGCCGAGCTGCTGGAGCGCGCCTCGACGCAAGGCTTCATCACCTATGACGAGATCCTGGAGACTCTCCCTGAAGTCGAAGAACGGTTGGACGTGTTGGAGGATCTCTTCTCGCGCCTGCGTGAGATGGATATTCCCGTCCATGACCAGGTCGATGAGGTGGAAGAGGAAATTGAACTGCCCCCCAGCCGCGTGATCTCCGCTAAAGACGAAGATGACCTGGCGCTGGCCCGCGATGCCGTCGACCTCTACTTCCGCCAGATGGGCGCGCATCCCCTGCTGACGGCCGAAGAGGAAAAGATGCTGGCCGGCCGGGTAGTGGCCGGCAAACAGGCCAGCCGCCGCCTGGCACGCTTCCCCGATCTCCCGGCCGATGACCAGGAGGAGCTGCAAGCAGCCATCGACCTGGGCCAGCAGGCGCGCCGGCGCATGATCGAATCCAACAGCCGCCTGGTGATCAGCGTCGCCAAGCGCTACATCGGACATGGAGTGCCCTTCCTCGACCTGATCCAGGAGGGCAACCTGGGCCTCATGCGCGCCGCCTCCAAGTTCGACCACAAGAGGAACGTCCGCTTCAGCACCTACGCCTCGTGGTGGATCAAGCAGGCGATCGTGCGCTCGCTGTCGAACAAGCGCCGCGCGATCCGGCTGCCCCACCGCAAGGAGGAGCTGCTGCGCAAGATCAGCAAGGCGACCAGCAGCCTGTCGCAGACGC
>JAKQCW010000325.1 GCA_029558955.1 Chloroflexota bacterium | reverse complement strand
CTGGCCCTGGGCACAAAGAGCGGTCGCCTCAGCATCCGCGGCGTCGTGCGGCTGACCGTGGAGCTGTTCGATCTGCTCTATCTCTACCCCGACTACGAAGTGACGACGCTGCTGGATGAGCTGCGGCAGCAGATGCGATGAGCGAGCAGGAGGCATGACCCGATGCGAATCACACGATTTAAGATTCAGGGCTTCAAGAACATCGCCGATATCAGCGTCGATGGTTTGTCTGGCATCAACGTCTTCTTTGGCCTGAACGATGTAGGCAAGTCCAACATCTTCGAGGCGCTGGCGTTGTGGCGAGGGCTGATTACGCAATTTGCACCTCCAAGGGCACAGACGGCTGATCTGCCGCTCGATGAATTCGAGCAGTCGTTTGGCAAGGGGTTATTCAGTATCGAAGGGCCGAACACATTTAGCATCGAGGTGGACCTGGATGTTGAACAAAAGGATGTCCCACGCACGCCAGCCCTGCCAGGACCCGACGCAGACGTGGATTATGAAGAGATCGACGCCGCGCAGGTGAGCGGCAGAATCCGCGTCGGGCTGCAAGCGGGTCGGGTCTTTATCGAAGCGAAAATCCTTCAGAGCAATGGCGCGGCGTTTCATCAGCGCACCCACAACCTGGTCGACCTGATCCCGCCCATCCATGTCATCCCGGCCGAGAGGCGTTTTCAGGCTGAGGCGCGCAACCGCGAAGCGTTCACCGGCGCCATCCATCATGGCAACCTGAAAAAGGCGCTGTTCTACGCTTACCTGAGCGCTGATCTCCAGCAAAAGAAGCGCTTTGCAGCCATCAAAACGGTACTGGCTGAACCACCCTTTTCCCTCGGCGAACTCGATGTGGCTCTGGATCAGGGAACCGATCAGATCGACATAGGCTTTATCCGCCCGCAGGGCCGCCTTCCTCTGGATAACCTCGGAGCGGGCTCCCGGCAATTGCTGCTGGTCTTGGGTCAGGTCTTCCTCAGCGATTTCCCCATCGTGGCCTTGGAGGAGCCGGAGATGAATCTGTCGCCGCAGTGGCAGCAGGATCTGATGATTGCCTTGCGGCGGCTGATGCAAGACCCTGCCATTGGCCTCAAGCAGATCTTCATCTCGACCCATTCGCCCTATTTCGAGTTCAGTGAGAATTTCTACGATGTGACCCTTGACGAAAGCGGCCATGCACAGGTCAAACGAACCACGTCGCAGGACTGGAGCGCTCATTTCGCAGTCGCTCCTTTGGGGCCGGAAACCGGCGCGCGGGTCAACTCGCTCAACCAGGTGCAGTTGTATGACCGCTTGATCGAGGACTTGGATCTGCGACGCGGGGATATGGTGGTCTTCGTGCGCAACGAAACCGGCCGTTGGGAACTGCGCAAGGCCGAGGAAATTGCCAAGGAGCTCCGCCCGGTCACGACCACCAATGGGAAGTCATGAAGCGCACTGCCTTGATCCTCGATACCAACGTGCTGTGGAATCTTGACCTGTGCCGGCGTTTGTCGGCGCGCATCGCAGCCGGCGACCTGCAGGTCTACATTCCCATGCTTGTACATGCCGAGCGGATTCGACAAATCGCTGAGCAATACGGCAGCAGCTTCGCCATAGACGTGGTGCGACAATTCATCGCTGATGCTCGCTTTGAGCTACTGCCTCTCGCGGTCGGACACGCCGAAGCAGTCGCCGATGTTTGGCTGCAGCTCAAAGAAGCCGGATTGGATGAAAAGTACTGGCAATTGCATCGCTTCGATATAGTCCTTTGCGCTGTCGCGCGCGCTTCAGGCTACACGCTGGTGACAGAAGAAAAGGGCAGCCACTTCGCACTGGCGCCTGCACGAATGAGCGCTGCCGAGCTTGAAGCCTATCTGGGAAGCACGCAAGACTGAACGCACGTGGAGCATCGTCAACTTCGATCCCAGTTGTCGCATACCTGGTCCCCCTTCTTCGCGCGCCACGGCAGCCTGACGGCCGTTCAACAGCAGGTGATTCCCCTCATCCTGGCGGGACACAACACGCTGGTCAGCGCGCCCACGGCTTCGGGCAAGACGGAGGCGGTCATCGCGCCGCTGCTGGAGCGACATCTGCTGGAGGCGGAGGCGCTGCCGGGCAATGGGGCGGAGCTGCGCATCCTCTACATCTGCCCCACCCGCGCCCTGGTGCGTGACCTGTACGAGCGGCTGGCGCCGGCGCTGGACACGCTGGGGGTGACGCTGGGCATGAAGAGCGGCGACACCGGCCCGGTTTCCACCAACCGCCCGCCGGCCGTGCTCATCACCACGCCGGAATCGACCGATTCGCTGCTGACCCGCGGCCCGCGGCTGTTCACCGTACTGCGCGCAGTAGTCCTGGACGAGATCCACCTCTTCGACGGCGGGGTGCGCGGCGACCATTTGCGCTGCCTGCTGGCCCGCATCGAAGCCATCCGCCGCCACAGCCAGCAGCAGGTCGGCGTCCAGTCGTTCACCCCCTTGCAGCGCATCGCCCTCTCCGCCACCCTCCCCGATCCGGCCGGCGTGGCCGGACGCTATCTGGCCGGCGATGCCGGGGACGCGGCGCAGGTTAGCCTGGTCGAGGCCGGCGGCGCCCGACGAATCGAGGTCGAATCGAGGCCCATGGCCGGGCTGGACGACCTGGTGGCCGCGCTGGCATTGCGCGCCGGCGACCGGCTGGGCATCACCAAGACCCTGATCTTCTGCAACACCCGCAACGAGGTGGAGCAAACCGCGGCCTACCTGCGCCAAAACCTGCCCTTCGAGGCGGCCGTCTTCGTCCACTACTCCAACCTGGACCCGGCCGAGCGGCGCGCGGTGGAGGAGGGCTTCGCCCAGGCCAGCGTGGCCCTCTGCGTGGCCAGCTCGACGCTGGAGCTGGGCATCGACATCGGCAGCATCGACGACGTGGCGCTGATCGGCCCGCCCCCCACGCTGAACTCCTTCTTGCAGCGCATCGGCCGCGGCGGCCGGCGCAGCGGCCTCACCCGCGTCCTCTGCCTGCCCCGCAGCGCGCTGGAAGAGGTCCGTTTCGCCGCCCTCCTCAACCTCGCCCTGGCCTCCGAGCCTCCCGGTTCCCCCTCCCCCTCCCCGTTTCGCCCCTCCGTCCTCGTCCAGCAAACCTTCAGCCTGCTCAAGCAAAGCCCCACCGGCGGCGTGCGGCTGGCCGACCTGCGCCGGATCGCGCCGGCCGAGGTGGACGACGCCGCACTGCGCCAGATTCTCGATCACCTGGCGGCGCTGGGCTTCCTGCGCCACGGCGGGCTGGGCGAGTGGCGGCCGGCCCAGCGACTGCACGAGCTGGCCGACCGGCAGGAGATCTACAGCAACATCGGCGCTGACCCGCTGGCCGCGCTGGTGGTGGATGCCTTCAGCGGCCGCGCCATCGCCCAGACTGAGCGGCTGCGCAACAAGGGGGAGACCTTTTTGATGGGCGGCAAGGTGCTGGAGGTGCTGTGGCGCGACCGCTATCGCCTGGGGGTGGCCGAGGCGCCGGGCAAGCCGGCCGAGGAGACGCTGCGCTTTGTGGTCTCCCCCTTCGCCGTGCCGCTGGAGATCAGCCAGGCCGTGGCCGCGCGGCTGGGCATGGGGTCGGGCCAGATGGCGCTGGTACACGATGACCAGGGCGCGCTGCTTTTCCACTTCTGGGGCGACCTCTACGGCGCGCTGCTGGCCGCGCTCTTGCAGGCCGGACTGGACGAGGACAGTCCGCCGGTCAGCCGGCCCAACGAGCATTGCCTGCGCCTGCCGGCCGGGCTGATGAGCCTGCCCCCGTGGGATGAGCGACTGCTGCGCCACGAAGTGCGGCGCCTGATGCCGCAACTTCAGCCCTCCCTGGAGCTGGGGCGCTTTCATGCGCTGCTGCCCCCCGACCTGGCTTACCAGGCCAGCGTGGCCCAGGTCGACCTGGCCCGCTTCGGGCAGCTTTACCGGGCGGCGACGGTGATCAGCCCGCCGGCGGGGCTGCGTTTGCGGCTGTTATCCCTGCTGGGCTGACGCCTCCGTTTGGCAATGGGCGCAGCCCAGCGCCTCGGCCGCCACGATGGCCTGGTCGGCGCTCCAGAAGATGTGATTTTCGCCGATCAGCTCGGTCAGGCCGGCGCGTTCCAGGTAGGCGCGCACCTTGTCGTTGACCGCGGCCAGCATCAACACCCCGCCCGCCGCTTGCAGCCGCTGATGCAGCGCGCTCATGGCCTCCAGCCCGGAGGTGTCGATCAACGGCACGGCGCGCATGGAGAGGATCAGCGCGTGGATATTGTCGACGCGGGCGAAGGCCTCGTTGAAGTTGCCGGTGGCGGCGAAAAAGAGCGGCCCGGTCAGGTAGGCAACCTGCACGTGGCGGCAGCGGCCGGCGTTTTCGATGCCGCGCTGGCGCAGCTTTTCCGGGTCCACATCCTGCACGGCGATGTCGATGCTGGCGCTCTGGCTCAGATAGACCAGACCTGACAGGAAGACGCCGATCAGGATGGCCTGGGTCAGGTCGAAGGTGACGGTGGCCAGCAGCGTCACGGTGAAGGTGACCATGGCCGTCTTGAAGCGGCGGCTGAAGATGGTGTGGATGGCATGCCACTCGTTCATGCGCCAGGCGGTGACCATCAACACGCCGGCCAGCGCGCTGAGCGGAATCTGCGACATGATGGGGGCCAGCATGAACATGGAGGCCAGCAGGGCCAGCGCGTGGATGATGCTGACCAGCCGCGTCTGCCCCCCTGACTTGATGCCGACGCTGGTGCGGGCGATGGCGGCCGTGGCCGGCACGCCGCCGAAGAAGGGGATGACGATGTTGCCCACCCCCTGGGCGATCAGCTCCTGGTTGGCCTGCAGGCGGACGCCGGTCATGTTGCTGGCCACCGCGCCGCACAGCAGGCTTTCGATCGCGCCCAGCGCGGTGATGGAGAGGATCGGCGCGACCAGCCCACCCAAATCGTCCCATGGGATCGCGCTGAGCTGCAGGCGGTCGGCCAGCAGCAGGGTCTGCGGGATGGCGCCGATGACCGGCGTTGGCCAGCCCAAGAGGCTGTTCAGCGCCGTGGCCAGAATGATGCCCAGCAGTGAGGCGGGAAAGCGCAACGCCCACTTCTTGGGCCAGAGCACCATGGTCAGGATCACCAGGGTGCCCAGTGCGACGGCGCGCCAATCGATGCTGATGCTGTGCCGGGTATAGCCGAGCAGTTTCAGCGTGGCCGAATGCGCGCCGGGGGTCTGGATGCCCAGGAAGTTGTCGATCTGGCCGATGAAGATGATCAGAGCAATGCCGGAGGTGAAACCGGTGATCACCGGCGCGGGCACGAAGGCGATGAAGCGGCCCAGGCGCAGCAGGCCGATGACCAGCAGGAGGACGCCGGCCACCGCGCCGGCCAGCCAGACGCCGGTCAGGCCATACTCCTGCGCCAGCACGATCAACACCGCGCTCATGGCGCCGGTGGGGCCGGAGATCTGATAGGGCGCGCCGGAAAGCGCGCCGATGAGAAAGCCGGACAGGATGGCCGTCACCAGACCGGCGGCGGCGCTGGCGCCTGAGGCCACGCCGAAGGCCAGGGCCAGCGGCAGCGCTACCGCGGCCACGGTCAGGCCGGCCAGCAGGTCCTGGCGGAATTTGTCGGCGTTGTAGCCCGAGAACTCGTCACGGTAGAGCTGGGCAAGGTTGCGACGTGACATGAACACCTCGACATGGACGATGCTGCACCGCTGGCGGGCCAGACGGTGGTAGTGGGACGGCGGTCTGCTGGACGAAGGCCAATTGTAAGCTCAACTCCTATGCGAGTCAAACCGGGCGCCGCTTTCGAGACGCGTAACGGGCCGTTCAGCCGTTTAGTTTGATAGAGATTCAAATGGGCTGCAAGCCTGTGGCCGGCGATTGGGCGCCGCCCTCAACCGGGCAACGCTCCGCCGGTGCATGGCGCTGACGCAGCGACGATCGTGAAGGAGACATGACATGAGAAACAAAACAACGCTGGTTCTGGCCTTGCTTTTGACCGTGGTCATGCTGGCCGCCTGCGGCGGCGGCAAGAGCAGCAAGTCCATCTGGCCCGATGTGCCGATTCCACCCGACGCCAAAGGCTCCGACGTGCGCCTGCCCCTGCCGTTGCGCCTTCTGATCCAGACAGCCATGCGCGCCTCAGCCAGCAGCAACGATGTCGATGTGGAGAAGTTCGACTTCGTCGGCTATACGACCACGCAGACGCCGCAGCAGGTGGCCGATTTCTATTCCAATGAGCGCATGGCCGAGGCCGGCTGGACCGCGGCCGAGGGCATGAACTGCAGCACGGGCATGGACGCGGCGGGCATCGGCGGCGGTTTCTGCATGTTCGCCAAGGAGGGGGAGAGCCAGCAGAGCGTGCTGTTCATCGCCACGGCGCGCGACGATGGCGCCAAGGACACCAGCATCTTCTTCGTGCGCTTCGACGGTCAACTGTCGGGCCAATAGCCCTGGGCTGGCCTTGTCGCGGCGGGCCTCTGCTGTAGCGCGGGCAGCAGGGGCCCGTTGCGCGTTGCAGGATTGACCAGCGGTGGGATTTTGGGCATCCTCCGACATGGGGATACAATGGCCGCGTTCTGCCGATCCTCAGAGATTGCCAGGGAAACACGTCGCCATGAGTCCCACAGAGTTTGCCCCCACGCGGAAAGCGTCTCCCAAGCGTCGCGGGCCTTGGCCCTTTGTCTGCCAGAGAATGCACCCATGACCAACCCAACCCTTGCCGCGGAGCCGGCCCCCAGCGCCGTTGCGCCGGCCGACGCGGGCTTCCAGACCGGCCAGGTGGCCACCATCGCCGCCGGGCATGTGGTGCAGGACTCCTACACCGCGTTTTTGGCGCCGCTCTTGCCCCTCCTCCAGACACAACTGGGCATCGGCTATGCGTTGGCCGGCAGCCTGGCCATCTTCACCCAACTGCCCAGCGTGCTCAACCCCTTCATCGGCTATCTGGCCGACCGCATCAGTGTGCGCTATTTCGTCATCCTGGCGCCAGCCGTGACAGCCACGGTTTTCACCAGCCTGGGCCTGGCCTCCAGCTATGCGGCATTGGCGGCGCTGCTGCTGGTGGGCGGCATCGCCATCGCCGCCTTTCACGCGCCGGCCCCGGCCATGGTCGCCAGGGTTGCCGGCCAGCGGGTTGGCACAGGCATGAGCATCTTCATGGCCTCCGGCGAGCTGGCCCGCACCGTTGGGCCGCTGATGGCCGTCGCCGGGGTGGCCTGGTTTGGCCTGGGGGGCCTCTGGCGCATGGCCGCCGTCGGCTGGCTGATGTCGCTGATCCTCTATCTGCGCTTGCGCCGGGTGCCCGCCGCCTCCCATGCGCCCGGCAGTCTGGCCATGAATGCCTTCTGGCGTCAGGCGCGGCGGGTCTTTCCGGCGCTGATCTGGCTGTTGGGTGGTCGTTCGCTGATGGTCGCCGCGCTGAGCACCTATCTGCCCATCTTCATGAGCGACGAACGCCAGTCCAACCTGTGGCTGGCCGCGGCCGCGTTGACCATCCTGCAAGGCGCGGGGGTGGTGGGCGCGCTGGCGGCGGGAACGCTCAGCGATCGCTGGGGCCGGCGGCGGGTGTTGCTGGCGGTCACGGTGACCGCGCCCTTCCTGCTGCTGGCCTTCATCTACAGCCCGGCCTGGCTGGCCGTGCCGCTGCTGATCGCCCTGGGCCTCGCCTCGCTTTCCACACAGCCGGTGGTGCTGGCGCTGGTGCAGGACCAGTTTCCGCACAACCGGGCCTTTGCCAACGGCGTCAACCTGGCCATCACTTTCATGCTCCAGGCCGCGGCCATCTGGGCTGTGGGCGCGTTGGCCGACCGCTATGGCCTGACCCCGGCCTACGCGGTCAGCGCGCTGCTGGCGCTGGTCAGCATTCCTGCCGTCTTTTTCCTGCCCACCAGGAGGGTGTGAACCGGGTGGGTCTCACGCCAAGGCGCCAAGAGCGCAAAGAAGAGTGCGGCGTCTGGGCGGAGATGCACGGTTTGGGTCGCGCGCGACGGCGCCAGGCGCGGCCCGGGCAGCGGGACACGTTTCTGCCCGGCGCTTACAGCCCGGTCAGGCTCTCCAGTTCCGCGGGATAGCGCGCCCCCTGCACAGGGATCGCGGCGGCTGCGTCTTCCATCTCGCGCAGCTCGTCGGCGCTCAGCTCAAGTGCGGCCGCGCCGATGTTTTCCTCCAGGCGCGAGAGCTTGGTGGTGCCGGGAATCGGAACGATCCACGGCCTTTGGGCCAGCAGCCAGGCCAGCGCGATCTGACTGGGGGTGGCCCGCTTCTGCCGGGCGATGCGGCTGAGCAGATCGACCAGGGCTTGATTTGCCGCCCGATTCTCCGGCGCAAAGCGCGGGATGCGGCTGCGCAGGTCGGACTCGCCGAAGGTGGTGCTGCTGTCGATCTTGCCGGTGAGGAAGCCGCGTCCCAGGGGGCTGAAGGGGACGAAGCCGATCCCCAGCTCTTCCAGCGTTGCCAAGACCGTCTCTTCCGGCTGTCGCCACCAGAGCGAATACTCGCTCTGCACAGCGGCGACCGCCTGGACGGCATGGGCGCGCCGGATGGTCTGGGCGCTGGGCTCCGAAAGCCCGAAATGCCTGACCTTGCCGGCCTGGATCAGCTCCTGCACCGCGCCGGCGACCTCCTCGATGGGCACGGCCGGGTCCACCCGGTGTTGATAGAGCAGGTCGATGGCGTCGACGTTGAGGCGCTTGAGCGATGCTTCGGCCGCGCGTTTGATGTGCGCCGGCTGGCTGTTCACCCCTCCCAGGTTGGTGCGCGCGATGGGGTCCAGATTGAAGCCGAACTTGGTGGCGATGATCACCTGATCGCGCACCGGCGCCAAGGCCTCGCCCACCAGCTCCTCGTTGGCAAAGGGGCCATAGAGCTCGGCCGTGTCGAAGAAGGTGACGCCGCGCTCCACGGCCGCGCGCAGCAGCGCGATCATCTCCCGCCGGTCGGGAATCGGCTCATACTGGTAGCTCATGCCCATGCAGCCGAGTCCAATGGCGGAGACGGCCAGGTTGCTGTTGCCGAGCTTGCGGGTTTGCATGGTCAGACCTCCTGGCCCGCGCCGATGGGTTCGATGGGGATGGGGCGATGCCCGAAGCTCAGGCGCGCCGGGCCGGCCGGCGCGGCCCAGCGCGCCGCGTTGGCGATCACCCGCTGCACGTTGGCGTCGTAGTAGGTGGGATAGGTCTCGTGGCCGGGGCGGAAGTAGAAGATGCGGCCCGCGCCGCGGGTGTAGCAACAGCCGCTGCGGAAGACCTCGCCCCCCTGGAACCAGCTCATGAAAACCAGCTCATCGGGCGCGGGGATGTCGAAGAACTCGCCGTACATCTCCTCCCGCGGCAGCTCGAAGTATTCGCCCAGCCCGGCCGCGATGGGGTGGCCAGGCGCCAGCACCCAGATGCGCTCGCGCTCGTCGGCCTCGCGCCACTTCAGGTCGCACGATGTGCCCATCAGCCGCTTGAAGGGCTTGGAGAAGTGCCCGGAGTGCAGCACCACCAGCCCCATGCCGGCCAGCACCCGCTGCTGCACACGCGCCGCGATCTCGTCCTGCACCTCGTCGTGGGCCATGTGGCCCCACCAGATCAGCACGTCGGTCCCGGCCAGCGCGGCCTCGCTCAGGCCGTGCTCCGGCTGATCCAGCGTGGCTGTGCGCACGGGGAAGCCGGCCGCGGCCAGCGGCCTGGCCAGGGCCTGATGAATGCCATCGGGGTAGACGGCCGCCACTTCGGGGTGCTGGGTCTCGTGGCGATATTCGTTCCAAACCAAGATACGGGGCAAGGGGGTCATAGGATCTCCATTTCTGTTGCGGGTGCGAGCACGTGGATTGAGCAGGCGGCTGGCGCGCCGAAAAACACGCGGGGCTTTCTGCCCTTGGCGGCTTTGCGTGAGGCAAGAATCGTGACCTGCTGAAATCTCGTGATCAGACCAGCGTCGTCGGCACGTTGAAGGCGCGCACCACCTCTTGCAGTTCCTCGCGCGTCAGCCCTTCGGCCTTGTAGCCGTTGACCAGGTCCATGTACTCGTAGCGCGCGGCCGTCTCGGCGTATTCGATGCGGTCGGCGGCCTTGGTCACCGACTGGTCGGAGCGCGCCATGACGCCATGTTTGCTCCAGAGCACGACGCGGTGGGTGCGCAACCCCTCGATGTTGGCCGCCATCAACGCCGGCGAGCCAGGCAGTCGATAGGGCAGCACGCCGATCCCTTCCGGCAGATTGACGATGGTTTCCGGCTCCCAGCGCAGCAGTTGACGGTTCAGAAAGGCCTCGTCGCCGTAGGCCGACAGATGGCTGAGATAGGTCAGGTGGGGAGGTTGGGCGTGGATCAGGGCGTGGAAGTTGGCGCCGGTGCGCGCCATCTGGTCGTTGTGCACCGCCAGGTGGGAGTTGAACTCGCTGGTGGGCTGGGCAAAGAGCCGGTGCGGCGCGGTGTAGAGGGTCGCGCTCCGGCCATCCGCGCCGATCATCACCGCCGCCAGGTTGGCGGCCGGATCCTTGTGGATGTCGCGCAGACGGCGGCCAGAGCCGGTGACCAGCACCAGCTTGCCGGCCAGGGCGGGAACCAGCTCCGGCAGTTCCATCGGCGAGGCGTTGGGGAAGCGGCGGCGCACTTCCATGGGCCAGCCGATGCAGAGCGAGATGTTGCCGGCCGCGCCTTCGCTGGCCTCGATGCTGCTGACCCGCTGGCCAGCCTCGCCCATGGCGATCAAAAATTCGTCCAGTTCGGGAAAGGGTTGTTCCAGTGCCATGAGAGTACTCCTGAAAAAGGGTGACAAGCGAATGCCATCGGTGACTGTCTTACCGGCAGGTACAGGCCTGTGGATTGAGTAGGCCGCCGTATCGAAATCCACGGGCTCGTACCTGCCGGCAAGACAGCTATTGCAACTGAATCGGCTGGCCGCCCTGTGCGGCCGAGGCCTTGATCGCATCGTAGAGCCGGGCCATGCGCAGACCCACCTCGGGCGGGCTGGGGTTGGCGATCTCGCCGCGGCGCACGGCCTGGAATTGCTGCCAGACGCCGGTGGAGGGGGGCGTTCTGACGGCGCGCAACTGTTCCGCGCCGCGGCGCTGGATCTCCAGCCGTTCGCCCCAGATGCCGGTGCGCAGAATGGCATCGGAGCAGAAGACGCGCAGGTCGCTGGCGCAGGAGGGAATCGTCTCGCCGCAGGCATGCATGGTCACCCAGGCGCCCGAGCGCAGGCGGCCCATGACCATGCCCACGGTCTCCACCGGTCGGTCGTTGGCCTCCAGCCAGGCGGCGACCTGGGCGAATTCCTCGCCGGCCAGATCGACCACGGTGTTGAGCATGTGTGCGCCGGTGTCGAAGAGGAAGCCGCCGCCGGCCAGGGCAGGAACCTGACGCCAGGTGCCCACGGTGTTGGGCCCCCAGTCCTGCCAGAGGGTGGCGCTGATGCTGAGCAGCCGGCCCAGCTCGCCGCCGCGCAGCATGGCCACGGCCTTGCGGATCTGCGGCGACAAGCTGCCGGGGAAGGCCACCACCAGCATGCGGCCGGTGCGCTGCTGCACCGCGATCAGGTCCTCGGCCTCGGCGCCGTTGATCACCATCGGCTTCTCCAGCAGCACATCCAGCCCCGCCTCCAGGCAGGCGACGGTCTGGGCATGGTGAAAAGCGTGGGGGGTGATGATGAAGGCCGCGTCCAGCGGGTGTTCGTCCAGCAGGCGGGCGATGTCGGGCTGGTTGGGCGGCGGCTCCAGCCCGGCGTCAGTGTAGAGCTGCGCGCTGGCCGCGTAGGCCGCCTCGGACGGTTCGCACATAACCGTGATCTCGCTGCCGTCGGCCTGTTTCATGATCTCACGGATGTGGTAGCGGGCCATGCCGCCGCAGCCAATCATGGCGATGCGGGTTGTGTTGGTCATTGGGGGGGTGTGTGTTCCTTTCGGTGGGCGGGATGTGTAATGTGTAATGCGTAATGCGTAATGCGTAACCCGGAGTTTGCGGGAGGCGTGTGTTGATTCTGGGGTTGGGTGATATGCCTCAATACTTGGTGGCGCGACTCCGGGTTACGAGTTACGAGTTACGGGTTACATATTCCATGAAACGCAGCCACGGCTGCGCAAAGCATTTCCGGGTTACGAGTTACGAGTTACGGGTTACATATTCCATGAAACGCAGCCACGGCTGCGCAAAGCATTTCCGGGTTACGAGTTACGGGTTACATGTTCCATGAAACGCAGCCACATCTGCACAGAACACATCCGGGTTACGCATTACGCATGTACTAGTACACGTCGGCCTAAATCGGTCTTCACTCACTGCTCAAGCCGGTTCCGTGAACCGGCGGCGTTGTTGGGCGCAAACCCGGCGGATCACGGATCCGCCGGGAGCAGGGAAGCTATCGGGGTTGGGAAACTCAGAGATGTCCAGGGTTGGTGTGAGCGTGGCGGGCACCGTCGGCGTTACATCGGTCGCAGGCAGCGTCGCTGAGATCACAATGGCCGAATTCCGTGTGCTGGCGTGCTGATTTTGACATCCGCCAGCGCCGTGCTACAATCTAACCCCGGTGCGCACCTATGACTCCGCGACGCAACCGGGTAACCCCACCCGCTCAACCTGATCCGACAACGGCTGCCGGCCCGATTCCCAGTGAATCGGGCGTTTTTTTGCCCTGTGCGCTCAAAGTTGCCAACTTTTCGGAAAAGTTGGCAACTTTGAGCGCCGCTAACCGCTTATGAGCCCAACCCTCCATCTCCCCGGCCTGGTCGACGTCCACACCCACCTGCGCGTGCCCGGCGGCGAGCACAAGGAAGACTTCGCCAGCGGCACCGCGGCCGCGCTGGCCGGCGGCTTCACGCAGATCCTGGCCATGCCCAACACCTCGCCGCCGCTGGCTACGCGGGATGTGCTGCAGGCGACGCGCGCCATCGCCAGCCAGACCACGCGCTGTGACGTGGGCCTGTACGCCGGCGCCAGCCCGCAGCATGTGGTCGAGCTGCCAGCGCTGGCCGCGCAGGCTGTGGCGCTGAAGATCTATCTCAACGACACCTTTGGCCCGCTGCGCGTCGAAGACCTGCCCACCCTGCACGCCTGCTTCCGGCTCTGGCCGCGGGGCAAGATGATCGCCATGCACGCCGAAGGGCAGAGCGTGGCCGTGGGCATCGGCCTGGCCGCAGCCTATCGCCGGCCGGTTCACTTCTGCCACATCAGCCGCCGCGACGAGATCGAGTTGATCGCTGCGGCCAAGCAGGCTGGCTTGACCGTCACCTGCGAAGTCACACCGCATCATCTATTCCTGACCGACGCCGACGCGGCACGGCTAGGCCCGCTGGGCGACATGCGGCCGCGGCTGGCGGCGCAGGACGACCAGGACGCGCTCTGGGCGCACGTCGACACTACGGTGGACTGCATCGCCACCGACCACGCGCCGCACACCCTGGAAGAAAAGGCGTCCCCCAACCCGCCGCCAGGCGTGGCCGGCCTGGAGACGGCGCTGCCCTTGATGTTGACTGCCGTGCAGCAAGGCCGGCTGAGCCTCGATCGCCTGGTGGAACTGATGGCCCTCAATCCCCGTCGTATCTTCGGCCTGCCCACCCAGCCCGCTACCTTTGTAGAAGTCGATCCCCACGCCCGCGCCACCGTCGCCAACGACCGGCTGCACACCCGCTGCGGCTGGACCCCCTTCGCCGGCCTGGCTGTGCAGGGCCTGGTGCGCCGTGTGACCCTGCGCGGCCAGGTGGTGTTCGATGCAGACCGGCCGGAGGCGCTGGCCAGGCCGGGCGCGGGCCAACTGATCTAGGCGATGAGGACTGGCAGGGCTGATCCTTCCGCCATCAGCGCCAACACTGCCAGTCCTTTCTACCCTCAAGGAGCGTATGATGTCCCCCCGAATGCGACGCAGATTGGTCTTCCTGTTTTTGGCGGCATTGTTGATGAGCGTTTTTTCGGCAGGTGCAGGTGTGGCCGCGGCCCCTGAGCTGGGCTGCGCGGGCGTCACTCAGGTGCCGCTGAGCGAATGCCAGGCGCTGCAGGCGCTCTACAGCAGCACCAACGGCGCCCAATGGAACGAGCAGGGGGGCTGGGCCACCACCAACACCCCCTGCTCGTGGTACGGCGTTACCTGCCAGGCTGGCCACGTCAGCCAGCTTGATCTGAGCGACAACAACCTGGCCGGCCCGCTGCCAGCCCAGCTCAGCGATCTGAGCCAACTGCGCGCGCTTAGCCTCAGGCTCAACAACCTCACTGGCAGTGTGCCAGTTGGGCTGGGCAACCTGACGCAGTTGCAGACCCTGGACCTGTCCGCCAATCAACTGACCGGCGCGGTCCCGACCCAGTTGAGCGGCCTGGCGGCCTTGCAGACGCTGAACCTCTCTGACAACGACCTGACCGGCGCGGTCCCGACCCAGCTCACAGGCCTGACGGCCCTGCAAACCCTCAATCTCTCCAGCAACCAACTGACCGGCCAGATTCCTCCGGCCCTCGGTGGGATGGCCAGTCTGGTGGAACTGAACCTGGCCTCCAACCAGTTGACCGGCGCGATCCCGACGCAGTTGGGCAACCTGGCCAACTTGCAACTGCTGGGGCTGTCCAAAAACGCCCTGACCGGCGCCATTCCCCCCTCGCTGGGCCAATTGAGCCACCTGATGGACCTGGCGCTGAGCTACAATCAGCTCAGCGGCTCGATTCCGTCCGAGTTGGGCAATCTGGGCCAGCTCACCGGGCTGATGTTGGGCAACAACCGCCTGACCGGCGTGATCCCGGACTCGCTGGGCAACCTGGGCAACATCACCGATATCTGGCTGAACAGCAACGCCCTCAGCGGCGCCGTGCCCATCAGCCTGTGTAACCCCGCGAGGCTCGTGATGCTGGAACTGGCCTACAACAGCCTGAGCAGCGCCCCGTGGTGCATGGCCTTCCTGGACCCCTTCTGGCGCGAGACTCAGACCATGGCCCCGACCAACCTGACGGCCGCGCTGGGCGCGACGCAGGCCACGCTGAGCTGGACGCCCATCGAGTATCAGGGCAAAACCGGCTACTACGAGATCAGCTACCGGCCGATGGGCGGGGCCTTCACGGTGCATGGCGTCACGGCCAACAAGAGTGTGTCCAGCTATGTGGTTACCGGCCTGACGCCTGGCGTCAAACACGAATTCCGGGTGCGCACTTTCACGGCCGCGCACGATGAGCCGCCGGGCTACCAGCAAAACGCGCTCTGGAGCGACTACGCGGTGACTCCACATTCCCTTTTCATGCCTTTGATCTCCCGGAGGTGACGCGCCCCATGCCTCGATCCTTCGACGCCAGGCTGGCGCAGGCGGCCGCGGCCAACCGCTCGCTGCTCTGTCTGGGCCTTGACCCCGATCCTGTCAACTTTCCCGCCCATTTCGCCGCCGGCGATCCGGGCCAGGCGCTGCTGGACTGGGGCCGGCGTCTGATCGACCAGACCGCGCATCTGGTCTGCTGCGTCAAGCCCAACATCGCCTTCTATGAGCGCTACGGCGCGGCCGGCTGGGAGGCTCTGCGCCAGACCATCGCGGCCGTGCCCGACGAGATCCCCGTCTTGCTCGACGCCAAGCGCGGCGATATCGGCAGCACGGCGGCAGCCTATGCGGCCGCTGCTTTCGACGCGCTGGGCGCAGATGCCGTCACGGTCAACCCCTATCTGGGCGTGGACAGCGTGGCGCCCTTCCTGGCCTATCCCGGCAAGGCTGTCTTCGTGCTCTGCTACACCTCCAACCCCTCGGCCGCGGCCATCCAGGAGTTCGGCTCGGAGGTGCGGCTTTTCGAGCACATGGTGCAGCAGGCCATGACCTGGGGCGCGCCGGAGCAGGTGGGCCTGGTGGTGGGCGCGACCCGGCCGCCGGCGCTGGCGCGCGTGCGGACGCTGCTGGCTGGCCGGCCCTGCTGGATCCTGGCGCCGGGCGTCGGCGCGCAGGGGGGCGACCTGACCGCGACGCTGCGCGCCGGGCTGGATGCCGAGGGCAGCGGCCTGCTGGTGCCCGTTTCCCGCGCCGTGATCTACGCCGACGACCCGCGCGCCGCCGCCCAGAAGCTGCGGGACGCAATCGAGGAGGAGAGGGCGCGAGGGAGAGAACGGGCACTTGTCCCTCCCTCACCCCCTCATCCTCTCACCCCCTCACCCCAACCCTCCCCCGATTCCCTCATCCTCGCCCTGCACGATGCCGGCTGTGTGCAGTTTGGCCAGTTCACCCTGGCGTCGGGGGCGTCGTCGCCGATCTACCTGGATCTGCGCCGCATGGCCAGCCATCCGGCGTTGCTGCGCATGGCCGCGGCCGCCTATGCCGATCTGCTGCGGCCGCTCTCCTATGACCTGCTGGCCGCCGTGCCCTACGCAGCCTTGACCATCGGGACGGCCGTGGCGCTGGCCGCCGACCGGCCGCTGATCTATCCGCGCAAGGAGGTCAAGGCCTACGGCACGGGTCGGGCGGTGGAGGGCGATTTTCAGCCCGGCCAGCGGGCCGCGGTGCTCGAAGACCTGGTCACCAGCGCCGGCAGCGTGTTGACAGCCATCCAGACGCTGGAGGGGGCCGGGCTGGCCGTCTCCGATGTGGTCGTGTTGATCGATCGCCAGCAGGGCGGGCCGCAAAACCTGGCCGCCGCGGGCTATCGTCTGCACGCAGCGCTGACCTTGGCGCAGATCGTCGCCCTGCTGGAGGCGGCTGGGCGCGTCACCCCGGCCCAGGCTGCTGCGGTGCGCGCCTACCTGACGCCGTGATAGCATTTGAGACATCCATGCGCGGGGCGCACAACCGTCAATGAAAATGGCGGGCTCGGTGGCTGCGCACAGACTGGCCCGAGCGGCTATTTTCTAAACAGCATACGGAGAAACAGAGCAAGATGCCTGCACTAACCCTGGACCCGCTCTTTGCCGACGACGACCGCCGCAAGATCCTCCGCTCCACTGACTTCACCGGCCAGGACATTCTCTCTGTGTCCCAGTTCGACCGCGACGGCCTGGAATATGTCTTCATCCGCGCCCACGAGATGCGCGAGATGGTGGATCGCATCGGCTACAGCAACCTGTTGAAGGGCCACATCCTCACCTGCCTCTTCTACGAGCCCAGCACCCGCACCAGCGCCTCCTTTATCGCGGCCATGGAGCGGCTGGGCGGCAGCGTCATCCCCATCACCCAGGGCGTCCAGTTCAGCTCGGTCAGCAAGGGGGAGACCCTGGCCGACACCATCCGCACGCTGGAGCAGTACTCGGACGCCATCGTGCTGCGCCACCCGGAGATCGGCTCGGCCCGGATCGCAGCAGACTACAGCTCGGTGCCGGTGATCAACGCCGGCGACGGCGCTGGGGAGCATCCCACCCAGGCGCTGCTGGACCTCTTCACCATCCAGCAGGAGCTGGGGCGCATCGATGGGCTGAAGATCGCCATGGTGGGCGACCTGCGCTTTGGCCGCACCGTGCATTCGCTGACTCGGCTGCTGACCCAGTACGATGTCAGTCTGCGCTTCGTCTCGCCGGAGATCCTGCGCCTGCCGCTGGTGCTGATGAACGAGGTCAAGGATGCCGGGCTGAACGTGCGCGAGACCCATGACGTGGCCGACGTGATCCAGAACGCCGACGTGCTCTACGTGACGCGCGTGCAGAAGGAACGCTTCAGCGACCTGGCCCAGTACGAGGAGGTCAGGGGGCATTACGAGATCACCGCCGAGCTGATGCAGCACGCCAAGGAGCGGATGGTGATCATGCACCCCCTGCCGCGCGTCGGCGAGATTCACTACAGCGTCGATGCCGACCCGCGCGCCGCCTACTTCCGCCAGGTCAGAAACGGCATGTTCATCCGCATGGCATTGCTGGCCATGGTGCTGGGGAAGGCATGAACGGTGAGGGTTGCCAGCCTGTGCGAAAGGTTGGCAGCTTGGCGAAAGGTTGACGGTCGTGACTCTTCCTCCCCTGACCTGTGACTTTCTGGGCTGGCAACTGCACTCGCCGCTGGTGCTGGCTTCCGGCATCATCGGCGCCAGCGCCAGCCTGATGGCGCGCGCGGCGCGGGCCGGCGCCGGCATGGTGACGGCCAAGAGCTGCGGCCCCACGCCGCGCGCCGGGCATCCCAACCCGGTGGCGCTGGACTGGGGCGGCGGGCTGCTCAACGCCATCGGCCTGACCAACCCGGGCGCGCAGGAGGAGGCGCTGCTGCTGGCCGAGACCAAGCGCCGGCTGGCCCCGCTGGGCGCGCCGCTGATCGCCAGCATCTTCGCCGGCACGGTGGAGGAGTTCGGCCAGGTGGCGGCCATCGTCGCCCAGGCGCAGCCCGATCTGATCGAGGTCAACATCTCCTGCCCCAACGTGGGGGATGAGTTCGGCACGCCCTTTGCCGGTTCGCCGGAGAGCGCAGCCGCGGTCACGGCCTCGGTGCGGCAGGCCACGACGATCCCCATAAGCGTCAAGCTGGCCCCCAACGTGCCCGACATCGCCCGCATCGCCCGCGCTGTGGTCGCGGCCGGCGCCGACGCCATCACCGCGGTCAACACCATGCCAGGCATGGTGATCGACGCAGCGTCCGGCCGGCCGGTGCTCTCCAACCAGGTGGGGGGCGTCAGCGGGCCGGCGCTCAAGCCCATCGCCCTGCGCGCCGTCTTCGAGATCGCCCAGGCTGTGCCCGCGACGCCCATCATCGGCACGGGCGGCGTCGTCACCGGCCAGGATGCGGCCGAGATGCTGATGGCCGGCGCGGCGGTGGTCGGCGTCGGCTCGGCCGTCTGGTACCGCGGCGTGAATGCCTTCGGCCAGATCAACGTCGAGCTGGCCGCGTTCATGGCCGGGCAGGGCTATCCCTCGGTGGCTGCGCTGCGCCGGGCGAGCATCAGGCGAGGTTGACGCATGGCAGCGAACTTGCCGCAGGCGATGGCGATCGCGCAGATACGGGATGAAAACGCGCGGACCAAGACCTTCGTGCTGGATGGTCGTCTGGAGGCCGCGCCTGGCCAGTTCGTCATGGCCTGGCTGCCGGGCGTGGACGAAAAGCCCTTCAGCCTGGCCCAGGCCGACCCGGTGACCTTGACCGTGGCCGCGGTGGGGCCCTTCAGCCGCGCCCTGCACAGCCTGGCCGTGGGCGACCGGCTCTGGCTGCGCGGCCCGCTGGGCCACGGTTTCACGCTCCCCGAACGCGGGTCGAGTAGCGTCAGCGTATCGAGACCCCACCCCGAACGCGGGTCGAGTAGCGCCAGCGTATCGAGACCCTACACCGAACGCGGGTCGAGTAGCGCCAGCGTATCGAGACCCCACCCCGAACGCGGGTCGAGTAGCGTCAGCGTATCGAGACCCCACACCGAACGCGGGTCGAGTAGCGCCAGCGTATCGAGACCCCACACCTTGCTGCTGGGCGGCGGCTACGGCGTGGCTCCGCTGCGCTTCCTGGCCGAGCGGCTGCTGGCGACCGGCCACGCGGTCTCGATGATCATCGGCGCGCGTTCGGCGGCCGAGCTGCTCTTGGTCGATGCGTTCACGGCCATGGAGGTGCGACTCTGGCTGGCCACGGAGGATGGCTCGGCCGGGCTGCGCGGGCTGGCTACCGACGTCATCGCGCCGGCCCTGGCTGCCGCGCCGGCTGAGACGGCCATGGTCTACGCCTGCGGGCCGACGGGCATGTTGCGGGCGCTTGCCGCCATCTGCCAGGCCAGAGAGTTGCCGGTGCAGCTCTCCTGGGAGGCCCCCATGCGCTGCGGCATCGGCCTGTGCAGCAGTTGCGAGGTGGGCGACGGCTGGCTGACCTGCCTGGATGGGCCGGTTTTCGGCTTCGATCCCAGCCGCTGACCCCGGAGCCGCCCTCTCAGTCGGTTGGTTTCACCGCCCGCGTGGCCATGAAGGTCGCGATGTGCCGATCCAGCACGAAGTCGGTCCAGCGGTCTTCGTAGAAACCGGCGATCAGGAAGCCGGCCGCGATCTGGCCGCCGACCTGGTCGTCCAGGGAGTGGCCAAACTCCATCGGCGACCCCTCGTCCAGCAGCCGCTGGCGGTCGGCGTCGCTGGTGCTGGTCAGATCAGAGAAGGGGATGCTGTATTTGACCTCCAGGATGCCCTCGTCGTCGGCCTTGTGCAGGTCGAAGATGTAGGTGAGGGGGTTGAGGAAGCCGCTGAGCAGGCTGCCGCCGGGCCGCAGCACGCGAAAGGCCTCGCGCCAGACCGGCCGCACATCAGGCACGAACAGGTTGGAGACCGGGTGGACGATCAGGTCGAAGCTGGCATCGGCGAAAATGGAGAGATCGCGCATGTCCCCCTCCACCGTGCGCAGGGAGAGTCCATCGCGGCCGGCCACATAGCGATCCTGGGCCAGTTGGCGGGGCGAGTTGTCGAAGACCGTGACCGCGGCGCCGGCTGCCGCCAGCACCGGCCCCTGCTGTCCGCCGCCCGAGGCCAGGCAGAGCACCGCTGCACCGGACAGCTCGTCGGGGAACCACGCCCGCGGCGCGGGGATGGTGGGCGTCAGGATGATCTGCCACTGGCCCTGCCGGGCCGCGGCCGTCACCTCAGGGCCGACCGGGATCGACCAGGGGCTTTTTTCCTCCACCGCCCGATCCCAGGCGGCGCGGTTGTAGGCGCGAATGTCCATGCGTGTGTCACTCCAAAGGCAGATTCTCGGTCTCCGGGGCCCCGATCGCCGCGCATAGTAGCACAGCGCACAAAGCCAAGCAAACCACCCCAACAACAATTGGCGTCCGCCGAACTGTGGTGTACACTGTTTTCAATTGTCAATTGACAATTGGACTTTGACCATTGACCATTGACCCCGCCGGAGCACTCATGTCCCAGCCCAGCTACTACTACCAAGAACTGCAAGAAATGCTGCAACAGCCTGGCTGCCCCATCTGCCATGTGGGCCGCAAGGTGGCGCGCGGCCAGTTGGACGCGCTGCTCTACGACAGCGTCACCGACAAGGAAAGCCGCGAAAAGCTGGCCAGTTCCATGGGCTTTTGCAGCGCCCACAGCCGTGAGCTGTTGAGCTTCCCCGGCGAGCGCCTCGGCGCCACCATCATCGAATGGGCCCTGCTGCGCGAGGCGCAGCGCCGCCTCAAGGCCAGCGCACCCTCGGCCGGCTCCTCCTGGCGCAAACGACTGCTCGGCCAGGACAGCGCCGCCGCGGCCGCCGCTGATCCATGTCCCGTCTGCACCCATCAGGCCGAAATCGAAGCCCGCTCTCTGCGTGAGCTGCTGGAGCATCTGGTGGGCGACCTGGAACGGCCGCTGGCCGCGGCCGGCGGGCTCTGCTGGCCCCATCTGGAACTGGCCATGCGCTCAGCCAGCGACGCACCGGTTCACCGCGCGCTGGTCAGCCTGCACGACCAGGTTTGGCAGGGGCTGATCGACCAAATGGCAGAGTTCATCCGCAAGCGCGACTACCGCTTCAGCCAGGAGACCATCAGCGACGAGGAAAGCGCGGCCGTGGAGCGGTCCATCGAGACGCTGACCGGAACCTACCCGCGGGCGTCCTGAAGGCGCGAACCCCCAGCGCTTCCAAACTTGGAACGGCGGCGAGGCTTTGGCCCCGTTCGGCCAGTGCGGGCCGAGCGTTCGTTAGCTTTGGACAAACGGTCGGTTCGTGTTATCATATGCAGAATTAGTAGCGCACAATCACGAATCGAGCCTGAATCGAAGGTGTTCCATGTCAGCGACCGAGACGATTCCCCTGACCGCCAGCCCGGCCTTGAGCGCCAAGCGTTCGGCGTGGGCTCATGTCGATGCCGAGGGCCGGCTGGTGCTGCCGCCCGAGATGGCGGCCCGGCTGGGGCTGGTCCCTGGCGCACAGTTGCGGGTCGAGGAGGCCACCAACAGCCTGCGCCTGCACCGCCCCCTCAACCACCTGGCCAAGGTCTACATCGAGCCGACCGACGCCTGCAACCTGGAGTGTGTCACCTGTTTTCGCAACGCCTGGGACACGCCCATGGGCCGCATGTCCGAGGCCACATTCACAGCGATTCTGGACGATCTGGCGCAGTTGGACCCCGTGCCGACGGTCTATTTCGGCGGCATCGGCGAGCCGCTGGTCCATCGTCGCACCATCGAGTGGATCGCCCGAGCCAAGGCCATCGGCGCGCGCGTGGAGATGATCACCAACGGCACGCTGTTGAACGAGCCGCGCAGCCGGGAGCTGATCGAGGCCGGGCTGGACCTGATGTGGGTGTCCATCGACGGCGCGACGCCTGAAAGCTATGCCGATGTGCGCCTGGGGGCCGAGCTGCCCGCGGTTATCGCCAACCTGGAGCGCTTCAAGCGGCTGCGGGTTCTGATCAACGGCAACATCAGTTGGCATTCCCCCAAGCCGGAGCTGGGCATTGCCTTCGTGGCTATGCGGCGCAACATCGCCGACCTGCCGGCCGTGCTGAATCTGGCCCGCCGGCTGGGCGCGATGCATTTCTCGGTCAGCAACGTGCTGCCGATCACCGAGGATCTGCAAGATGAGCGGCTCTACACCAAGGCGCTGCGCTCGGTGGCCTACATCCCCTCCAGCCAGGTGCCGCGGCTCAGCCTGCCCAAGATGGATTTCAACGAGCTGACCCAGGACGCGCTGATCCAGGCCTTCAACAGCGGCTTCAGCGTCAGCTATGCCGGCAACAGTTGGGGCGGCGCCAACGACGTCTGCAACTACATCGAGAACGGCTCCATGACCATCGGCTGGAACGGCGACGTCACCCCCTGCTGGCCGCTGATGCACAGCCACAACAGCTACCTGCACGGCAAGGAGCGCTGGTCGCATCGGCACATCGTGGGCAACGTGCGCGAGCGCGGCCTGCTGAACCTGTGGCTGGATCCGGGCTACGAAGCCTATCGCCGCCGGGTGCAGGATTTCGCCTTTCCGCCCTGCACCTTCTGCGGCGGCTGCGACATGTCGGTCTCCAACGTCGAGGATTGCTTCGGCAACGAGGGCCCTGTCTGCGGCGGCTGCCTCTGGGCCCAGGGTGTGATCCAATGTCCATGAATATGCAAGTCAAGGTCTACGCCACCCTGCGGCCGATCGTCGGCGGCGCGCTGGCGCCGGTGGAGACCGCGCCCGGGCAGACGGTGCGCCAACTGGTGGACGAGATGACCGCGCGTTGGCCGGAGCTGCGGCCGGAGATGGTGGACGGCGAGGGCAACCTGTTGCCACGCATTCAGATCTTCGTCAACGGCCGCAGCATCGCCTTCGGCGACGGCCTGGCGACGGTGATCCCCATGGGCGCCAACATTGCCATCTTTCCGCCGGTGGGCGGCGGCTGAGTGCGTATCTTGAACAGCGCGGCGGGGTTATACAGACCATGACGCCGGGCACTTGCACTCGGTGATGTCACCTTGTCGAAGCGAAAAACGGAGAGATTGCCGGCCAGAGAGCACCTCTGCGCCGGGGAGCGTGCGCCATGAACCTCGCGAATTTAACTGTATCGATATTGATAGGCTATCTGATCGGCAGCTTGCCCATCGGCTATCTGTTGGGCCGGCTGAAGGGCATCGACGTGCGCACCATCGGCAGCGGACGCACCGGCGGCACCAACGTCTACCGCGCGCTGGGCGCGCGCCTGGGCCTGCTCACCGGCGTGCTGGACTTTGCCAAGGGCGCGGTTCCCGTCCTGCTGATGCGCTCGCTTTTCGGCGATGACGTCGCGGCCGCCCTGGCCGGGGCAGCAGCAGTCGCCGGGCACAACTGGTCCCTCTTCCTTGGTTTCAAGGGAGGCGCGGGCGGCAGCACGGCGGCCGGCGCGCTGTTGGCGCTCAATCCCCTGGCCGGGGCCATCGTGGTGCCCATCTTCGTCTTGATCCTCTTCATCGGCCGCATCGCCTCGGTGGCCACCCTGTGGGTCGGCGCGGGATCGGTGGTGGCCATCCTGCTGCTGCACCTCATCAACCCCGCGGCCACCCCGCTCAGCCAGCTCTTCTTCGCCCTGCCGGCCATGGTCATGATCGCCATTTCCCTGCGCCCCAACATCGAGCGCCTGCTGAACGGCACCGAACGTCGCATCGATTTCAAGCACAAGGCCGGCGCGCCCTGATGGTCGCCCAGCGTTGGCCATGAAGATCCTGATCATCGGCGGGGGGGCTATCGGCTGTCTGCTGTCGGCGCGTCTGGGGGAGGCCGGGCATGACATCACCCTGCTGGACCGGCCACAGGCTGCCGCGCTGCTGCGGGCCGGCGGCGTGCGCCTGGTGGAGGCCGACGGCCGCACCCTGGCCCCGCCCGTGCAGGTCGAGGCCACGCCGGCCGACGCGTTGGGCCGCGGCCCCTTCGATCTGGCGGTGCTGGCGGTCAAGGCTTTCGACTCGGCCGCGGCCGTGGAGCCGTTGCGCCCCCTCTTTCCCGCCGCCACACCGATCCTGAGCGTTCAGAACGGCGTGGGCAACGAGACCATGCTGGCCGACCTGCTGCCAGGGCCGGTGCTGGCCGGGTCGCTGACGACGCCGGTGGAGGTGCTGGGGCCGGGCCAGGTGCGGGTGGCGCGCGCCTCGCATCGCTTCGCGGTGGCGCCCTGGCGCGGCGCAGGCCGGCCGGAGCAGGTGGCCGCGCTGTTCGGCGGCGCCGGCTTCACCGTGCAGACCTTTGCCAACGGGCCGGCGCTGAAGTGGACCAAGCTGCTGATGAACATGCTGGCCAACGCCCAGCCGGCGATTTTGGGCTACACGCCGGCCCAGGTCTTTGCCCAGCCCGCCCTGGGCAACCTGGAGGTGCGGGCCTGGCGCGAGGCGCTGGCGGTGATGCAGGCGCAGGGCATCGCCCCCGTGCCGCTGGCCGGCTATCCCATGGCGCTGATCGGGGCGCTGGTGCGCCGGCTGCCGGTGGGGCTGGTGCGTCCTTTCATGGCGCGCTTCATCGTCGGCGGGCGGGGCAGCAAGGCGCCCTCGCTGGTCTACGACTTGCAGCCGCGCCCGCGGGGCCGTTCCGAGGTGAGCTGGCTCAACGGCGCCGTCGCGGCCAAAGGCCGCGAGCTGGGGCTGTCAACGCCGGTCAACGGGGCGTTCACGCAGATCTTGTTGGACTTGGTGGAGGGACGCGCGGCCATCGACCGCTGGCGGGGAGAGCCACAGCGTCTGCTGGCGGCGGTGGAAGAGGCTGGTGGTTAGAACCGCGGATTGGCAGAAGGCGCGGATGCGGAGGGGGCGATCGTGAGAAGCGGAGAGAGGGCCGGCATGGCCCTCTCTCGTTTTTTTGTTCAATCAGCAGGGTATGTTACCTGCGTCTCGCCGGAAACAGAGGTTGAAACCATCTGTCTGACAGTACAAAGCGGCCTCAGCCGCTGGATCCCAGGTCCTGAGTTTCCAACCACCGGCCCAGGGCTAGATGATCTCCAGCTCCCGCAGCTTGCTCTCCGGCACGACGCCGTTGACCCAGCCGCGTTCGGCGTAGTATTCCTTGAGCATCAGATCGATCTCGACCACGCTGCCCTCGGAGCCCTGGCCGTCGGCCGGCTCGGTGGTGAAGCGTTTGGGCAGGTAGTCGCTGCCTTCGCCGATGCCGGCCAGGTTGTTGAAGTAGCGTTCCAGGTTCCAGACGCGCTCGCCGGCCTTGAGCAGGTCGGCCACCGTGGTCGGCGCGCCGGTGAAGGCGCTGAACTGCTCGGCGAAGTTGTCCAGGCTCTCGGCGAAGGTGCTGAACTTGCACACGTCCAGGCAGTCGGTCATGGTGTGGACATTCTGGAAGATCACCGTCAGCTTGCCCTTGCCCTCCCAGGCCAGGCGGTCCACCACCTCGGCCGGCCCCAGCACGTTGCCCACGATCTCGGCGGCGGGGGTGTAGGCGCGCAGGTGGCAGGCGCCGCGGTTGCTGGTGGCGTAGGCGATGCCCATGCCCTTGATGCCGCGCGGGTCATAGGCGGGGATGGCCTGGCCCTTGACCGTCATGGCCATGTCGGGGTCGCCGAAGGCCACGGCTGCCCGATAGGTGCCCTCGCCCAACTGCCAGGCGAAGTCGTCCTGGCGCTGCGCGATGCGATCGATCAGCTCGGACATGCGGTCCACGTCGGCCCAGGCCAGCCCATTGCCGTTGAGCAGCCCCTTCTCGGTGGCCTCCATGGTCATCGACAGGACGTTGCCCATCTCGATGGTGTCCATGCCAAGGCGGTTGCACTGGATGATCATGTAGCCCACGGCTTCGGTGTCGCCGGTGAAGCAGTTGGGGCCCAGCGCCCAGCCGGACTCGTATTCCCAGCTCTCCCCCTTGACCTTCCACTTGCCGTCGGTGACTTCGTATTCCTTCTTGCACGCCACGGGGCAGGCATGGCAGGTGGGGTCGTTGACCAGGATGTTTTCCTTGACATATTCGCCCGAAACCAGCTCGGCGTTGAAGAACGAGGTGCTCTGGGAGTTCTTGGCGGGCAGCGCGCCGACCGTGTTGACGATGTTCATCAGGACGTTGGTGCCGTAGACGCTCAGACCACCCTTGCGCGGGGCGGTGACCACGTTGGGGTTCATGATCGAGGCTAAGGCCTTCTTGTCGGCCTCCTTGAAGGCGACGCGATCGGCCGGCTTGGGCTGATCCCGCTTGTCCCCTTTGATGACGATGGCCTTGAGATTCTTGGAGCCGGCCACTGCGCCGGTGCCGCCGCGGCCCGAAGCCCGCTCGTTCTCGTTCATGATGTTGCCGAAGCGCACCAGGTTCTCGCCGGCCGGGCCGATGGCCATCACCGAGCAGTCAGCGCCGCGGTCGTTCTGCAAGGCCTTGATCGCGTCGTCGGTGTCCATGCCCCAATAGGCCGAGGCGTCGTGGATCGAGACCTCGGTGTTTTCGACGTAGAGGTAGACCGGACTTTCGGCCTTGCCCTTGATCAGCAGGCCATCGAAGCCGGCCCACTTCAGCTTGGCCGCGGTCCAGCCGCCCATGTGGCTGTCAGTGACGGTGCCGGTCAGCGGCGACTTGGTGACCACCGCCAGCCGGCCGCTCATCTTGACCTCGGTGCCGGTCAGCGGGCCGGTCATGACGCACATGAGGTTGTCGGGGGAGAAGGGCTCGACCTCCGGCCCGTTGTCCAGCACATACTTGACGCCCAGCCCGCGGGCGCCGATGTATTTGCGCACATCCTCTTCGTTCAGC
>JAKQCW010000317.1 GCA_029558955.1 Chloroflexota bacterium | reverse complement strand
ACAGATCACTATGACCGACCGCATTGGTTTCATCGGATTGGGCATCATGGGCGCGGGCATGGCAGCCAACATCCTGGCTGCGGGCTTTCCCTTGACGGTGTGGAACCGGACGCGCTCGAAGATGGCGCCGCTGGCGGCCGGCGGCGCGGCGCTGGCCGCCACGCCGGCCGAGCTGGCCGCGGCCAGCGACATCATCATCACCTGCGTCAGCGACACGCCCGATGTCCAGGCTGTGATCCTGGGCCCGCAAGGGGTGATCCATGGCATTCGCCCCGGCAGCCTGCTGATCGACATGAGCACCATCAGCCCAGCCGTGACCTGTGAGCTGGCCCGCGCGCTGGCAGAGCAGGGGGCAGCCATGCTGGATGCGCCGGTCAGCGGCGGCAGCGAAGGCGCGGCGCGCGGCACGTTGAGCATCATGGTGGGAGGCGAGGCCGCGGCCGTGCAGCGGGCCATGCCCCTCTTGCAGGCCATGGGCCAGCGCATCACCCACGTCGGCCCCCACGGCGCCGGCCAGACGGTCAAGCTGGTCAACCAGGTGCTGGTGGTGGGCAACTGCCTGGCCATGGGCGAGGCGCTGCTGCTGGCCCAGGCCGGCGGCGTCGATCTGCACAAGACGCTGGAGGCGGTCAGCGGCGGCGCGGCCGGCAGTTGGATGCTCAGCAACCGCGGACCGCAGATCCTGGCCCGCGACTGGCGGCCCGGCTTCACCGTCGCCTTGCAGCAGAAGGACCTGCGTCTGGTGCTGGAGGCGGCCGACCAGCAGGGCGTGCCCTTGCCCGGCACGGCGCTGATCTTCCAGCTCTACCGCACCCTGGAGGCCAGAGGTTTGGCGGGCGACGGCAACCATGCCCTGGTCAAGGCGCTGGAGGCGCTGGCCGGCTTCGAGATCAATGGGGCCCGCCCCCAGGCCGCCTCTGGAGAGGCCCACATCGCGCCGGGGGATGCGGCCGCGCGCAACGCAGGAAACTGATCAGGCAGCGACTCAAGGTCCACAGGGTTGGCCGCGCCAAGAAAAACGCCTCTGTCCGGTTGGACAGAGGCGTTCTGCCATGTCACAGGCGAGGCCAGCGCCTTAGCGGGCCTGCGTGCGGCTGCGCCAGACCAGGCCGGCGCCCAGCGCTGCCAGCGCCAGGGTCAGGGCCAGGAGGGCAGGCAGGACCGGCGAGGCCGGCGTCGTGTCAGCGGCCAGGCTGGCCAGCGTCACCGCGGTGGGCGTCTGCGGAGCGGCGCTCACCGGCCCATGGGCAGTCTCAACGCCCCACACGTCCACGTCGGCCAGGGTGTACCAGTAGGTGCTGCCCGGCGTCACGTTGCTGTCCGTGAAGCTGTAGCTGAAGCCCTGGGTGCCGCCCGGCGACTGCGACGGGATCATCTCCGCCGTGACCAGCTCGCCCAACGCGTCAGCCGTCTGGCTGCGATAGAGCTTGAAGCCCAGATTGTCGATCTCGCTGACCGTGTCCCAGGTGACGGCGACCTGATCGCCGCTCCACTGGGCGCCGAACGAAGCCAGGCTCACAGCCAGCGGCTCGGAGGGATCAGAGATGCGCGCCCAGAGGCAGGCCGGGTTGTCCTGGCGCTCGCCGGTGATGAAGGAGGCCGAGGTGGGACCCGAATAGCTCAGATGGCAGTTGGCGTTGGTGTAGAAGCCCAGGATCTGCACCGTCCGCTCCCCTTCGGGGCAGGTGAAGGTCGTGTCGGCCTGCTGGCTCACCGTCACCTTGTCGTCGCAGCCATAGCCCGTGGAGTCGCCATAGGGGCATGGGCTGGCGTTGTTGTCAGTCTCATCGTGGGTGAAGGTGTAGTTGAAGGTTTGCGTGCTGCCCTCAGTCGGCGTGCTGTTGTCGTCGCACTTCAGGTCCGTGAGGGTGACCGCCAGACCGATGCCGGTCAAGACGTTATTAGCCTGGATCGGCTTGTTGTAATGGGTGAAACGGCCCAGGAAGAAGGGTTGGTTGGCCGTGATCGGGCCCACGTTGTTGTTGCCGTTGAAGCCGTAGCCGCTGCGGTACTGGCTGCCCGAGCCGAGGGTCGGCGTTCCATAGCGGAACTGGTTCTCGTCGGCGAGGGTGCTGCTGCCAGGCGACCCATTCTGGATGCCCGCATTGCTCGTGCTGCAATTAGTTGGGTCGCCGGCAGGGCCGCTGACGTTGTCCGGCCCATAGCACCAGCGGAACTCGGTGGTGTTCGACGGCGTGGGATTGCCCCACACGCCGTCCACGTTGCCTGCGGTCAAGGCGAAGGCCGCGGCGGCGAAGACCAAGGTCAGGGCCAGGGTGGCGCTGACAATCACGGCCCGGCGCGCCCACCGTCGCGTCCGGAAGTTGTTGAAGTATGTGCGCATGGATTTCCTCTCTTTCCAATTGATCTCAGGAACCCGACATTGAAACGGTCATTGCGGCATGACAGGCTGACGCAGATCACCTTGGATGTATCTTACCAGAATTCACCGCCGACTGTCTGTCAGGAGATTTTGACAAAAGCGGCGATAAACTTGCAAAGTTTCCGCTCAGCCATCGACGCCGGGCGAAAGCGCCGGGCATCTGGGCGGTGACTTGGCCAATGACAAAGAGCCAGGTGTGAGCATATGCTCACACCTGGCTCTCAGAAGACTGGCCGTGGCCGTTGACTGCAAAGGCCAACGGTCGCGCCCCGGCAGGCTCGGTCGGAGACCGGCCAGAGCGGCGGAGGGGTTCAGAACGGCAGCGGGTGCGGTTGTCTAGCTTTCGTCGATGGTGACCGCGGTCATCACATCCCCCTGGCGGATGCTGTTGACCACGTTCATGCCGTTGGTCACCTTGCCAAAGACCGTGTGCTTGCCGTTCAGGTGCGGCTGGGGAGAATGGGTGATGAAGAACTGGCTGCCGTTGGTGTTGGGACCGGCATTGGCCATGGAGAGCACGCCCATCTCGTGCTTGAGCGTGTTGTTGCGCACCTCATCCTCAAAGCGATAGCCGGGGCCGCCCGTGCCCATGCCGGTCGGATCGCCGCCCTGAATCATGAAGTCGCGGATCACCCGGTGAAAGGTGACGCCGTCATAGAAGCCCTGACGCGCCAGGAAGACGAAGTTGTTGACCGTCTTGGGCGCCTGCTGTGGGTAGAGCTCGATGACAATGTTGCCCCGGTTGGTGGCGATGGTGGCCGTGTACTGCTTCTTGGGGTCGATCTGCATCTCAGGCGGGTTCGCCCATTGTTTGCTGCTCATGAGAAAGTCCTTTCGTTGGTGGATGTCGTGGTTCGATGTGATGCGTGATGCGTAAGTGCGAGGTTTGTCCGGGATTCTGGGTGGTGTGATGCGTAACTCGTAACTCGTAATGCGTAACCGGAAGTCGTCAGCCGTGAACCGGAACCCTGTAATACGTAACTCGTAACCCGTAACACGTAACTCGTAACCCGGAAATCAGAGACGACTCCCGCCATTCCGGGTTACGAGTTACGAGTTACGAGTTACGCAAACCAAACACGACTCCCGCCATTCCGATTACGCATTACGCATTACGCATTACAGCCCATATAACTCGCCATACTTGGCCTGCAAATAGCCCATGTACGGCTCGATGCTCAGCGGTGCGCCGGTGATGCGCTGCACCAGCTCGGCCGCGGTGAATTTGCTGCCGTGTCGATGGATCTGGTCGCGCAGCCAGCCCAGCAGGGTGTCGAAACGACCTTGAGCGATCTGCTGGTCGATCTCCGGGTGGGCGGCATGGGCGGCCTGCCAGAAGGCGGCGCTCATGATGTTGCCCAAGGTGTAGCCCTGGAAGCCGCCGCCGATCTGGCTGTAGTACCAGTGCATGTCCTGCAAGACGCCATTCCGGTCATCGGGAACCTCCACGCCCAGGGCGGCGCGGTAGCTGGCGCGCCAGGCCTCGGGCAGGTCTCTGACTGCCAGACTGCCCTCCAACAGCGCCAGCTCCAGCTCGAAACGAATGATGACGTGCAGGTTGTAGGTCACCTCGTCGGCATCGACGCGGTTCAGGCCGGGCTGTACCTTGTTGATGGCCCGGTAGAAGCTGTCGAGAGAGACATCGCCCAGTTGTTCCGGGAAAACCGCCTGCAACTGCGGATAGGTGTAGCTCCAGAAGGGCCGGCTGCGCCCCACCAGGTTCTCCCACAGCCGCGACTGGCTCTCATGCACGCCGGCCGAGGTTCCACCGCCCAGCGGCGTCCCATCCAGCGCCGGATCGATGCCCTGCTCGTACAGGGCATGGCCCGCCTCGTGCATGGTCGAGAAAAGCCCATCGCCCAGGTCATCCTCATGGAAACGGGTGGTGATGCGCACGTCGCCCGGCCCGAACTTGATCATGAAGGGGTGATGGGTCTTGTCCTGTCGGCCGCGCTGAAAGTCGTAGCCAAAGCGCTTGATCACCTCCACGCCGAAGTCCCACTGCTGCTGCTCCGGATAATGGCGGTGGAGAAAGGCGTCATCCGGCGCGGGCTGGCGCTGGATCGCGGCCACCAGCGGCGTCAGACGGTCGCGCAGCGCAGCAAAGAGTGGCCGCAGCGTGGCTACGGTCATGCCATAGTCAGCCTCCTCGATCAGGGCATCGGCCAGATGGCCGCCAGCCGGCCAGCCATAGTACTCGGCCGCGCGCTGGCTCAGCTCCAGCGTCTTCTCCAGCAGCGGCTGCATGGCCGCGAAGTCATTGGCCGGCCGCGCCGTGGTCCAGGCCTGGAAGGAGCGGGCCGCATGCTGCGACACCTCCGCCACGAAGGCCGCGGGCAGCCGGGTCGCCCGCTGGTATTGGCGCCGGGTGACCCGCACCAGGCTGGCCTCGTCGCTGTCGTCGGGCAGGCTTTCGGCATACGGCTGCAACTCATCCAGCAGCCGGCCCACGGCCGGATCGGTGAAGCGCTCCTGGGCCAACTGGCTGAGCGCGGCCAGTTGGCGGCCACGCGCCTCAGCCCCGCCCGGCGGCATGTAGGTGGCCTGATCCCAGTACAACAGCGCCGCGGCGCTGTACAGGTCAGTGACCTCCAACAGCCGCGCCTTCAATTCGTTGAACTTCTCCTGCACGTCAGATCTCCTTTCCGTCATTCCGTCGCCCGGTTCTCATGGCACGCCGCGTCTGCCGCACCATGCGCACCCAGTTCACCGCGTGCGTCCAGGGGTCGATATGGCTGCCCTGGTCGCCGTAGATGGTGCGGATGGGGATCCAGGCCAGGGCATAGCCCGCCTGCACGCAGGCGACGATCATCTCGACCTCGAACTCGAAGCCCTGTTCCTGGCTGTCCAGCACCGCCTCAGCCATGCGCCGGCTGAGCAGGCGGTAGCCCGATTGATTGTCCTCGACCCGTTGGCCCAGCGCCCAGGAGAAGCTCCAACGTCCCAGGGTATTGGCCACGCGGCGCGCCAGCGGCATCTGGCTGAAGTCGCGGCAGCCGATCAGCAGGTCAGGGTGATCCGCCGCATAGCGGGCCAGAAAGGCCGGGATCTCGGCCGGGTCATGTTGGCCGTCGGCGTCCAGGGTCAGCGCCGCATCATAGCCACGGGCCAGTCCCCAACGCAGGCCAGCGCGCAGCGCCGCGCCCTTGCCCTGGTTGGGAAGCTGCCGCAGCACCGTGGCGCCGGCCCTCTCAGCCACGCCGGCCGTGTCATCTTGAGAGCCGTCATCCACCACCAAAGCCGGCAGGTGAAGGCGGGCGATCTCGATCACCGGGCTGATGCGCGTCGCCTCGTTGTAGGCGGGAATCAGGGCAAAGATGCCGGAGCCGGCCACAGTTAGCGCCGCTCCTTGCCGGCCGGCGGCGCTTTCGCCAGGCCATAGACATGCGAGAGGGGCAGGGCAAAGAGCAGCCCGCTGTGCGGCTGGCTGAAATCGCCGGCCACCTGCTGCGCCGCGGCGGCTAGCGCCTCCACCTGCGCCTCGTTCTCGACCACTGAGAAGAAGGTGCGGTGGTGCTCCTCTCGGCTACGCATGAGGTTGCGCAGGCTGGGCAGCAGAGGCATCTCCTCCTTCAGCGCGGCGTTCCGCGCGCGTCCGAGGCCGCTGCTCTCCAGGATGGTGACGCCGCGCGCGCCGGCCTGCTCCCAGGCCGTCAACAGCGCATCGCTGCGATCGGGATCGTCCAGCACTAAAACGACAAGATAGGCCATGATCACTCCTCAGCCGCCGCTGCGGGCGGACTTTGTACCGGCGCTGTGGACCGGGCAAACATCATGCGCAGCGCGGGCGGGGTCAACAGTGTGGTCACGATCACCACACCCACCACGCCGGCGAACAGTTGGCCATCCAGCAGGCCCTGGCTGACCCCCAGCGTCGCCACGATCAGGCCGACCTCGCCGCGCGACATCATGCCCACGCCCAACTGCATGGATTCCAGGTTGGTGAAACGGGACAGCCGCGCGCCCAGGCCGGCGCCAAGGATCTTGCTGACGATGGCCACCACGATCATGGCCACGCTCAGCCACAGCCCCTCGCCGATCAACGTGCCGGCATCGGCCACCAGTCCCACGCTGACGAAGAAGATCGGAACGAACAGCCCGTAGGCGATCACCGAGATGCTGGACTGGATGCGGTCGCGCAGGGGGCTGCGCGAGAGGAAGAGGCCCGCCATGAACGCGCCGGTGATGGCGGCCATGCTGCCCAACGCTTCGGCCGCCCAGGCGTAGAGCAGCAGCGTCGCCAGCACAAAGGCGACCAACCCCTGGCTGATGGGCAGTTTATCGATCCGGCTTGCCAGCCGCGGCAGGGCCAACACCCCCAGGACGCTGGCCACCACCAGGTAGATCGTCATGCTGAGCAGCACCAGCCCGACGCTGGCCAGCCCGCCCTCGCCGGTGGTTATCGCCAGGATGACCGACAGCCCCAGGATCACCAGCACATCGTCGAAGACAGCCGCGCCCAGCAGGCCGATGCCGACGCGGCTGCGCAACACCCCCAGCTCCATCAGCGTCTGCGCCGAGATGCTGACGCTGGTGGCGGCCAGCACCAGACCCACGAAGAACGAGGGCAGCGTCTCCATGCCAAAGAGGCGGGCGAGGCCAAAGCCCATGGCCACCGGGAAGATCACGCCCAGCGTGCCGGCCAGCGCGGATACCTTGCCCGCCTTGGCCAGGTCCTGGATGTGCAGTTCCAGGCCGGCCAAAAACATCAGCAGCAGCACGCCTATCTCAGCCAGCAGCGCGATGGTCTCGTCCAGATGCTGGCTGGTGAAGGGGGTGTGGTGCAGCACGTCCAACAGCGACGGCCCCAGGATCAGGCCGGCGATCAGTTCGCCCAACACCGAGGGCTGCCCCAATCGCAGGCTGATGTAGCCGCCCAGCTTGGCCGCCGAGATCAAAATGACCAGGGCCAGGGCCAGTTGCAGAAATTCAGTCATTGTCGTAGTCTCGCGTAGGCTGCGCCTTGCTCGTTGGGTCGACCGACGCGTCGCCAGCAAGCCAGCTCAGGGCGCGCGCCGCCTGACGCAGCTCGTCGATGGGGTGCAGCAATCCATCTTCGGCCACGAAGTACCAATGCTCCCAGCCATTGCAGGGGCTGCCGTCCATCAAATGCTTGCCGGCCTGATGAATCGAACCCTCGAAGCCGTCGTCTGGCAGCAGCAGCTTGCCATCAGGCTTGATCCGAGCGCTTTGCCGGCTATCCATGCGAAAATACAGCGCTTGACCAGGCAACAACAGACCGAGTTCCAACAGACGGCCGAAGGGAACACGGGGCTGCAGACGCTTTCGGTCGCGCACATCGAAGGCGGCGCCATCCAGCGGTGCGGGGGTGATGGCGTCGATGCGCTGTTGGGCCGCCTCGATGTAGGCCGCTTCACGCTCGATGCCGATCCAGCGCCGGTGCAGTCTCTTGGCCACCGCGCCGGTGACGCCGCTGCCAAAAAAGGGGTCCAGAACCACATCGCCCGGCTGGCTGCTGGCCAGGATCACCCGGTAGAGCAGCGCCTCCGGCTTTTGGGTCGAGTGTACCTTGTCGCCGTCGGGGGTGCGCAGACGCTCGCGGCCGGAGCAGATGGGCAGATGCCAGTCGCTGCGCATCTGCAAGTCGTCGTTGAGCGTCTTCATGGCGTGGTAGTTGAAGGTGTAGCGCGCCTCCCGATCCTTGGCGGCCCAGATCAGCGTCTCATGGGCGTTGGTGAAACGCACGCCGCGAAAGTTGGGCATGGGATTGGTCTTGATCCACGCCACATCGTTCAGGATCCAGAAGCCCAGGTCCTGCATCAGCGCGCCCACGCGATAGATGTTGTGGTAGGAGCCGATGACCCAGAGCGCGCCGTCATCCTTGAGCACGCGGCGACAGGCGGCCAGCCAGGCCCGGGTGAACGCGTCGTAGGCCGCGAAGTCGTCGAAACGATCCCAGGCGTCATCCACCGCGTCCACCTGCGTCATATTGGGTCGCCACAGCGTCTGGCGCAGTTGCAAGTTGTAGGGCGGGTCGGCGAAAATCAGATCGACGGAGCGCTCAGGCAGCCGCGCCAGCACCTCGCGGCAATCGCCCTGGATGATCTGGTTGACGGGGAGATTCATGGGCTGGATTTTAACACATGTCCTGGAAGACGTTGCAATTGAACGCCCGCCGATTACTGCCGCCGCTGCTGTGCAGCGATCTGACGGATTGCGCTACGTACACGAGTCGCGGTGGGCGCACAAAAACCCAAAGGCTCTCAACCAGGCGGGAATACACCCACGTCACCTGTTCTCCTCCCCATCCTCGATGGCAACCAGCGCGTTCCCGCTCACGATGTAGAGCCGCCCATCGACCAGCGCGCCGCCGACCAGGGCGCCGCCCGGCTCGATTTCCAGCTTCCACGTCTCCGCCGGCCGGTCCACCAGGTAGCTGCTGCATTCCAGGACGCCGCCCCGCTGTGTGCGCCCGTTGCTGCCGCAGGCATAGACCGTGCCATTCGCGCTCAACCCCACCAGCCGGCCCGTGCCGCCTGACCAGGTGTAGTTCACCACGTTCAGCGTATGGCCGTTGGCCTCGGTCCACAGCAGCTTGGCAGCATCGAAGGGGCTGCTGTAGAAGACCCAAAACCGGCCGCTGGGCGCAACGCCGGCCGCAGCGGGAATGCGCTGCCCCAGCGACAGGTTGAGCAGATCGATCTGCCCCTGCGGCTGGATGTGCGCTCCCTCTCCGTCCAGGGTGACAGCCGCGAAACCGCTCTGGCCGGCCAGGTACAGCTTGCCGTCAGCGCCCACCAGAAAGCGATCCAGCAGCGCATCGCTGGCCCCGACCACGGTCCTGCCGGTGGCCGCATCCAACGCAATATCTTCGAAGAAGACATATTGCCCATCCGCAGAGAGGATCGGCTGCGGATTGAGGTAGCTGTAGGTTGGCAAGCTGACCCGCCACACCACGGAGCCGCCCGGCCGTACCGCCACCATGCTGCGCTCGGTGGCGAAATAGGCCACGCCGTTGGCGTCCACCACCGGGCTGGACAGGGGCGCGACGCCCGGATCCGCCTGAACGGCCCCGACCAGATCCGCCTCCGGCCCCAGCACATAGAGCACCCCCGCGCGATCCAGCACGTAGATGTTGCCTTCGGCGCTCAACGCCGGCGCGCCGAACGGTTCGCCGGGCAGCCGCGCTGTCCAGATCACGTCGCCGGCTGGGTTTACCGCGACCAGACGACCGTCTTTGGCGATGAGATACACCGTGCCATCGGCTGCCACCGCCGGACCGCCAGCCCAACCAGCCTCATCTTTCAGGGACCAGACGATCTGCGGCTGGGTGGGGCCCAACCGGTTTGCCCAGTAGGTGCCCTGGGCATCGTGGCGCCCGGCAGCCCACAGATGCCCTCCCGGCGCCTCGATGACCGAGGCGGCCGTGGGGATGGCCGAGGTGCGCAGCAGCGCCACGGTGCTGATCGATATCAGCAGCAGCAGCGCGCCCACGCCCAGAGCCGTGACCAGGCCGCCGCTCCCCATGGCCAGCCGCTCCAGCGCCAGTTGGCTGGCCGACCGGCTGGCACGCTCGACCGCCCGGCCGAGCCGTCCCTGGCGCCGCCGCACACGCGTCGGGTCGGCCTGCCGGCGCAGCCCCTCGCCCAGGAGGTTGAAGGTCAGGATCAGGGTGAAGATCGTTGCGCCCGTGGTCAACAGCAGCCAAGGGTGCTGCTGGACGATGAGTGCGCCGCTGGCCAGCATCTGCCCCAGCTCCGGCTGGCCGGCCACGCGCACCGCCGTCCAATCTCCCAGAGGCACCCAGATGGCGTTGACGAAATAGCCCAAGAAGCCCAAGCCGGCCGTCGCCAGCAGCGCGGTGCTGATCTCCAGGGGCAGCAGAATCCAGACGGTGGGCAACACGTGGGGCAACACATGCCTGCTCACCGCGCCCAGACCAGGCGCGCCCAAAGCGTGCGCCGCCTCGACGTAGGGCTGAGTCTTGACCAGGCTGGTCTGGTCGTGGATCACCCGGGCCGACTCGGCCCAGCCCGTCAGACACAAACCGAGGACGAAGGCCCAAACGCCCCACTGCGGGCCAAAGGCGGCCACCAGGCAGAGCGCCACCAACAGCACGGGGATGGACACGGCCAGGGTCGTGATGCTCCCCAGCAGCCGGGCAAACCATCCTGTGCTCCAACCCGAGGCCACGCCGATCACCAACCCCAGCAGCAGACGCACCGCGGCTGCCGCCAACACCAAGATCAGCGTTGGCCGCAGCGCCCACAAGATCTGGCTCAGGGTGTCGCGCCCCAGGGTGTCCGCGCCCAGCAGAAAGCCCGGCATCTGACCAGGCCGGAAGGGCGGCTTGACAAAGGCCTGAGTCGCCGGATCCTGCACGATGTACACCGGCTTGACAGGATCATGCGGCGCGATCTTGGGGCCGATCCAGGCCAGCAGCAGGATCAACGCCAGCAGCGCCAGTCCGATCCGCAGCGGCCAGTTGACCGGGGTGCGCCAGGCGCGCACCTGGCCGGCGGCGGCAGAGTGCTCAGACATGATCGCTTTTCTCCAGCGACGCGCGCAGCCGCGGATCGATGGCAAGGGTCGCCAAGGAGCTGGTCAGGTCGATCAGCAGGAAGAACAGTCCGAACAAGGTCAGCAGGCCCGCCACCAGCTCAGGGTGTAGAAAATTGCGCGTGGCGCCCGCCAGCAGGCCCACCGATGCCACGGTTGGGGGCAGCAACGCGCTGGCCAGCAGCTTGCCCAGGCCTGGCCAGCCGAACAGCCACTCCACCAGGATCAGCTCGCCCAGCATGAGGCGCAGCGCCGCCGCCACGGCCAGGATCACCGCCGGCAGAACGTTGCGCAGGGCGTGTTTGCTGCGAATGGTGCGCCAGGGAATGCCGAAGCTGCGCGCGGTCACCACGTGCTGCTTGCCCAGCTCGTCGACCAACACGCTGGCCGTGGTTTGGGCGATCTGCATGGTCGGACGCAGGGCCAATGCCAGCACAGGCAGCACCAGGTGCAGGTCCAGGCCAAAGCCGGTGAGCGGCAGAATGGGCTGGGCGTCAGGGCCGCCGCGCAGATAGAGCGCCAGCACCAGGGCAATGCCCAGCGCGCCGACGAAGAAGCTCGGTGCAGCCAGGCCCAGCGAGGCCACAGGGGGCAGCCATGGCTTGATCCCCGGTGGACGAGCGCGCACGCCGGTCAGGCCGAGCAACAAGCCGACGGCCAGGCTGAGCAGGAAGGCCAGCGCCAGCAGGGCCAGGCTGGCGGCGGCCGCATCGAAAACCGCCGCGCGCACCGTCTGCGCGACGCCGCCCACCAGGGGCATCTCTCCCCAGTCGCCCGTCAGGACGTTGCTCAGGTAGGCGCCATACAACGGCATGATCGGCGCCGCCAGGTCCACCTCGCTGCCGAAGGGGTTTTGGCTCTGCTGCACGCGCTGGGCCAAGATGGCGTAGCTGAACGCGACGAAGTTGATCGCCAGAAGAGCAATCGGCAGCAGCAACAGCCGGCGCAGAATGAAGCGGGTCATTCCTCAGTCAGTTGGGCCGCCCGGACCGGAGCCAATCGATCCAACACGGCATAGGTGCTGATCAGGGCGACCAGCATCGGGCCAAAGAGCAGGTCGACGAGAACCAGAATCGCCCCCAGCCAGAGGAGCAGCAGGGTGGCGGCCGTCAAAACGAAGGTGAAGAGGGGATATTGCAGCAGCAAGACCGCGCCGTTGCGCAACGCCTGGCGCACGCTCAGCTCCTTCTGCTGAAAGAGGAAGGCCAGCGCGTACCAGTTGACCACCAACCAGAGGGCCAAGGCCACCAGGAAAAACCACTGCGCCGGCGCGGCGATGGCGGGGGAGAAGATGCGCGGCATGGCGAGGATGTCGATCAGCAGGATGGCAGCCACGGGGATGAGCACGGCGGCCCAGCGCCACGCCAGTCCGAAGCGGGCCCCCACCGCCCGCAGATAATCGCGCCATCCCAGCAGCGGCTCCCGTCGCGCCAAGCGTTCAGCCATATCGAAGAGCGCCACGGTGGCCGGTGGGGCGGGGATGATCAGCACGACCAGCGCCAGCCAGGTCAGACTGCAAGCCATCACCAGAACCAGGTGGTCCCAAAGATCGACGACGGAGACGCGGATAACTTGGAATGCGTTTTTCATAGGGTCTGGTCCAAGGCCGCCAGCAGCTCGGCCAGGCTAACGCCGGCCAGGCTGTCCAGCGTCAGATGGGCATGGCCGACCCGCGCCGACGGCCCCAGGCCCACCGTCCACATGCCGGCCGCCAGCGCTGCATCGATGCCCGCGGCTGCGTCCTCCAGGACGAGGCAGGCGGCCGGCGCGGTCTGCACCTCGGCGGCCGCGCGCAGCAGCAGGTCGGGCGCGGGCTTGCTGGGCAGGCCGCTGTTGCTGTCCACCACCGCGTCGAACGCGGCGTAGACTCCGGTGCGCTGCAAGACCGCGACCGTGTTGCGGCTGGCCGAGGCCACGGCCAGCTTCATGCCGGCCCCCTTGGCCTCGGCGATCAGCTCCCGCACGCCGGGCAAAAGCGCGCGGGCGTCCATCTGCGCCAGCAGGGCCAGGTAGAAGCGATTCTTGCGCGCCAGCAGCTCAGCCAGCTCCTCCTCAGCGACCGTGCGACCGTTTTCGGCCAGGATTAGCTCCAGCGAGGCGCGGCGGGCCAGGCTGCGCAGCCGCTCGTTGAACTCCCAGGTGAACGTCCACCCTTCCTCAGTGGCCAGTTGTTGCCAGGACTGGAAATGATAGCCCGCCGTGTCGGCGATGACGCCATCCAGATCGAAGATCAGCGCTTGAAGATTCATCAATGCACACGGGGGGCTGGCGCAGCTCGCAGCGCCGTCGCGCTGTCAGGATCGGCGTCGGCGATGCGCCGCCTGCTCCAGTTCCTCGACCTGTTCCGCCGTCAGGAACGAACAGGAACCCCCGGCCGCATAGGCCAGGAGCACCATGCGCGCCGCCTCTTCGACCACCTGGCTGCGCAACAGCGCCTCCTCGCTGTCAGTGGCTGTCACCAGCGCACCCTGATTGCGCAGCAACAAGACACCCTGATGGACGATCTGCTCGGTGACGGCGTCGGTCAGTTCGGGCGAGCCTGGGGCGAAATAGGGCAGCAGCGGGGCCTGCGCGCCGACGGCAAACACGAATTCCGGCGAGATCGCCCCCAAGCTCAGCCCAGCGCAGCCCAAGGCGATGCAGTTGGGTGGATGAATCAGCAGCGCGATCTGGGCGTCAGCGCGGGCGCGGTAGCAGGCCAGATGGACCCGGTGATCTCTGGAGGCGCGGGCCAACTGCCAGCTCTGCGGCGCCTGAAGGGACAGGGGAATGAAATCGGCCGCGCTCAGCCGGTCCAGACGTGCGCCGGCCGGCGAGATGTAGCACTGATCCTCCCACCGCAGGCTGACGCTACCGTTGGCATCGCGCACAAAACCTGCTTCCACCAGCTTGCGGCCGACGGCAGCCAGGTTGACCAGGCGCGAGTCTAGGGACATGGGGCGATCCTTTCAGGTGCGATGATCTCACGGGCCTCTCGCCCGGCCTGTTCTGCGGCGCGCCCCGGCGCTGCGGCCGGACGCTTTCTCACAGCCAGGCCGCCAGATCGGCGGTGCTGGGCAGCACCAGATCGGCCCGTCTCAGGTCTGCGCGGTCGCCGAAGCCGCACAACACCCCGACGGCCAGCGCGCCGGCCGCCTTTGCCGCCTGCACATCGGCGGCCGTGTCGCCCACCATGACCACATGGCGAGGGTGGACGCCCAGCCGGCCGGCCGCATACAGAATCGGCTGGGGATGGGGCTTGATGCGCGCGGTGCTGTCGGCGCCGACGAGCACGGCAAAGATGCCTGCCAGCCCATGCTGCGCCAGATAGACGCGCAGCTCGGCCTCGCTGCGCGTGCTGACGATGCCCAACAGATAATGGCCATACAGCGACTGCGCCAGCTCCACCGTGCCCGCCACCGGGATCAGCGGCCGGTGGGCGCTGTTGGCGTGGATCAGCCCCCAGCGACGGGCCAGCCGTTGCGCCAGCTCATCCAGCCACAGCCCGTCCAGCAGGGCCAGCCCTCCGTTGAAACGCTCGTTGAGCCAGCCGGCCAGGCGGCGGGCGGCCCGCTGCACATCGCGTCCGGGGAGGAAGGGGCCAAACGGCGCCAGCCGGCGCGCCAGCCGCGCCGTGGTCTCATCGTCGGTCTCCACCAGCGTGCCATCCAGATCGAAGAGCACAGCCGTCACCTGCCGCCCGCGCAACGTTGCCCTGACCGGCCGGCCGGCCAGGGCAACGTCGGGGTGAGCTTCGTTCACAGGAAAGCTGGGGGACATGGCAAAGATGAAGGCCGAAGGATGAACGGCCCTCTGCAGCTGATCACGCCGGGCGTTTCACTCCACCGTCCCGATCTCACCCAGCGGCCAGTAGCTGAGCCAGGCCTTGCCGACGATGTTGTCGATGTGCACGGGGCCGAAGGAGCGGCTGTCGTTGCTGGCCCGCCGGTTGTCGCCCATGACGAAGACGTGCAGCGGAGGCACGGTGCGCGGGGCCAGGTTGCCGAGCGTCTCCTGGTCCAGGTAGGGCTCATCCAGCGGCTGGCCGTTGACGTAGACCTGGCCATCGTGGATGGCCACGGTGTCGCCGGGCAGACCGACCACCCGTTTGATCAGCAGCTCATCCTCAGGCCGCACGCGCAGCACGACCACGTCGCCGCGCTGGGGGATGTGCAGGCGGTAGGAGAGCTTCTCCACCACCAGCCGCATGTCGGTGTGCAGGTTGGGTTCCATGCTTTGGCCGTAGACGCGGGTGGCCTGGGCCAGGAAAACGTGGATCAGGGCGGCGATGACGATGGCGGGGATGAGAGTCTCGGCCACCTCGCGCACAATGCTCTTGGCGCGCGCGGCCGGCTGTCGTTCCGGCAGAAGCAGAGGCGCGCCGCTCGGAAGGTCAGCGCCCTCGGTCAGCTCATAGTTCTGGCTGACCGGCGTCTGAAACCCTGCGCCGTCGCTGGGGGGAAACTCGTGGCGTTCGTTGCTCATACAGTTGAACTCGTTCCGGCGTGATCACATCGGACGAGACGCCCGGTGAGAGGGAGGGAAAGAGAGGAAATAGAAGTTCGACTTCTTCGGAGAAGTCGAACTTCTGGGATCTTCCAGGCTACTAGGTCAAGTTGGCGAAAATGACTCTTCAGTTAACTTGCTCCCGGCGGATCCGTGATCCGCCGGGTTTGCGCCCACTACGCCGCCGGTTCACGGAACCGGCTTGAGCAGTGAGTGAAGACCGCTTTAGGCCGACGTGACTTAGCGCCGACGGCGGGGCCGTTTGTGGCCGCCTTAACCTGCTCCCGGCGGATCCGTGATCCGCCGGGTTTGCGCCCACTACGCCGCCGGTTCACGGAACCGGCTTGAGCAGTGAGTGAAGACCGTTTTAGGCCGACGTGACCTAGTACAAGTTGGCGTAAGTAACTCTTCAGTTTACCTGCTCCCGGCGGATCCGTGATCCGCCGGGTTTGCACCCAACAACGCCGCCGGTTCACGGAACCGGCTTGAGCAGTGAGTGAAGACCGTTTTAGGCCGACGTGACCTAGTACAAGTTGGCGTAAGTAACTCTTCAGTTTACCTGCTCCCGGCGGATCCGTGATCCGCCGGGTTTGCGCCCACAACGCCGCCGGTTCACGGAACCGGCTTGAGCAGTGAGTGAAGACCGCTTTAGGCCGACGTGACTTAGCGCCGGCGGCGGGGCCGTTTGTGGCCGCCTGAGTCGCCGTCCATCAGCTCGCCCATGGAGGGATCGTTCTCCCGGCCGGTGCGCTCCGGCGGCTGGATGCTGGGGCGAGGCTGACCCTGGCTGTCGCTGCGGTTGCCATAGCTGCCGCCGCGGTCGCCGCCGCGATAGCCGCTGTCCCGACCGCCGTAGCCGCCGCGATCGCCTCCGCGGTCTCCGCCGCGGTTGCCGCCGCCGCTGCCCTTGCGGTCACGCTCGCGCGCTTCCTCGGCCGTCCAGCCCTCCAGCACGGCCTGGCGGCTGAGACGAATCTTGCCGCTGGCCTTGTCGATGTCGATCACCATCACCATCACCTCGTCGCCGACCCGCACCACATCTTCCACGGTGGGCGCGCGGTAGTCGGCCAGTTGCGAGATGTGTACCATGCCGTCGATGCCGGGCATGATCTCGACGAAGGCGCCGTAGCTCTCCGTGCGCACCACCTTGCCGGTGTAGATCTTGCCGATGGAGGCCTCTTCGGTCAGCGCCTCGATCTGGGCAATCGCACCCATGATCTTGGTGCCATCGGGCGCGGCCACGTAGACCGAGCCGTCGTCCTCGATGTCGATCTTGACCTGGTACTCGTCCTGGATGGCGCGGATCACCTTGCCGCCCGGTCCGATCACCTTGCCGATCTTGTCGGGGTCGATGTGCAGGGTGATGATGCGCGGCGCGTAGGGGGAGAGCTCCTTGTTGGGCTCCGGCATCACGGCCAGCATCTTATCCAGGATGTGCAGCCGCCCCTGATAGGCCTGCTGCAAGGCCTGTTCCATCATCGCCAGGCTGATGCCCCTGATCTTGATATCCATCTGCAAGGCCGTGATGCCATGGGCGGTGCCGGCGACTTTGAAGTCCATGTCGCCCAGGTGGTCTTCCATCCCCTGGATGTCGGAGAGGATGGCGTAGCGGCCGCTGTCGGCGTCGGTCACCAAGCCCATGGCGATGCCCGCCACCGGCGCCTGGATCGGCACGCCCGCGTCCATCAGCGCCAGAGTGCTGCCGCAGACCGAGGCCATGGAGGTGGAGCCGTTGGAGCTCAGCGCCTCGGAGACCAGGCGCAGGGTGTAGGGGAACTGCTCCTTGGGTGGAATCATGGGAAGCAGCGCCCGCTCAGCCAGCGCGCCGTGGCCGATCTCGCGGCGCTTGGGGCCGCGCATGGGCCAGGTTTCGCCGGTGGAGAAGGGGGGGAAGTTGTAGTGGTGCATGTAGCGCTTGGTCTCTTCAGGCGCCAGGGTGTCCAGCTCCTGAGCCTCGCGCGGGGTGCCCAGCGTGGCAATGGTCATCACCTGCGTCTCGCCGCGGGTGAAGAGGCCGGAACCATGCACGCGCGGCAGAATGCCGGTCATGCAGGTGATGGGCCGAATCTCCTCGGTCTTGCGGCCATCGGGGCGCACCCCCTGGCTGAGAATCTGTTCGCGCACGCTCGCTTTGAGCATCGAATCGAAGGCGCTGCTCAGCTCGGCCACGTCGAAGCTGTCGTCCAGCTCCTCGCGCACCTCGACGCTCAGCTCGTCCAGGGCCGCGCTGCGCTCCTCTTTCAGGTAGCCGGCCTGCAGGATATCCTCCATGCGCTGGCCGACCAGCGTCTGGACGGCGGCCTTGACCTCGTCCTTGGCCTTGGTGGCGGCAAACTCGAACTTGGGCTTGCCGAGCTGCTCCCGCATGCCCTGCTGCATGGCGATGAAGTCCTGAATGCTGGCATGGGCGAATTTGAGCGCCTCCAGCATCACATCCTCCGGCACCTCGTCGGCGCCCGCCTCGACCATCAGGATCGCGTCAGTCGTGCCGGCCACGCGCAGGTCCAGGGTGCTGTTCTCCATCTCGGCCGCGGTGGGATTGGCCACGAAGCCGCCGTCGATGAAGCCGACGCGCACCGCGCCCACCGGGCCGTCCCAGGGCACGTCGCTGATGGTCAGCGCGCAGGAGGCCGCGTTGATGGCCAGCACGTCCAGCAGATTCTGGCCGTCGGAGGCCAGCGCGGTGACGATGATCTGCACCTCGTTGCGCATTCCCTTGGGGAAAAGGGGACGCAGCGGCCGGTCGGTCAGGCGTGCGGTCAGGATGGCGCCCTCGGAAGGACGGCCCTCGCGGCGGAAGAAGGAGCCGGGGATGCGGCCGGCGGCGTAGAGCTTCTCTTCGAACTCGACGCTCAGGGGGAAGAAATCGATGCCCTCGCGCACGGAGCGGGAGCCGGTGGCGGTGGCCAGCAGGACCGACTCGCCAGAGCGCAGGGTGACGGCGCCGCCGGCCAGCAGGGCCAGCGTGCCGGTCTCGACCACGATCTCATGGTCGCCGATATGGCTGTTGAACTGATATTTCTGTACTTGCATGGTTGTCCTTACCTTAAAGGATGGGTGATGGTTGCCACCGCTCCCGGCCGGGTCAACGCGTTGGTTGTCAACGCGAATGCGCCCGCCATGGCCGACCAGCCAGACCCAACGGTCTCCCCTGTGGGAATCCGTTGGGTTGGGCGGCGGTCATCGCGGGCGCCGGCTTGACCCGGAGGTCAGGGACTGGGGAGTAGCGCCGAGTGATCGGTGATCGGTCGCTGACGACCGTTTTCTGTTCACCGTAAACCGTTAACGGTTTACCGCTTCCGCGACACTCCCCAATACCTGAACCGTTCACGGCGTCAGGCCGGCCGGCGGCAGGAGGGGCGACTATGGTATTGGTCAAAACAGGTCGGGTAGCAGGCGCATGACACACCCTGCTACCCGACAGATGGTACAAACCTCGTTTACTTGCGCAGCCCGAGCCGCTCGATCAACTGCTTGTAGCGGGGCTGATCCTTGCGGCTGAGATAGGCCAGATGGCGCCTGCGCTGGCCCACCAGCTTGAGCAGGCCCCGGCGGGAGGCCTCATCGTGCTTGTGGGTCTTCAGATGTTCGATGAGCTGGTTGATGCGCGTGGTCAGCAGCGCCACCTGCACTTCGGGCGAGCCAGTGTCGCTGGTGTGGACCTGGTATTCCTTCGTGATGGTGTCCTTTTCCGTTTTCGAGAGAGGCACGTCATTTCTCCTTTATCGTATGGCACAAAAAGAGCCGGGGTACCGCTGGAACACCGAGGCGCATACCCCAGCACAAAGCTAGGCCCGATTATAGCATAAGTGTCAATAGCACACAAGTTCGCGCCGCAGCCTGTAAACTTCATTATGACCGCGATTGCAACATCTCCGACGACGGCGGCCGCACCTGGCAGTGCATGCCTCCCCCGGAGGTGTGCACGTGGGCCTATCTGCCGCTGCTGCGCACCCGGTCGTGACGCCCAAGGTCAGGCGCTGAACACCAGTCATGGACAGAACCCGCCCGTTGCCGTAACACTGTAACCCTGTAACTCGTAACTCGTAACTCGTAACCGGAGACTTTCCCGCACGCGCGAACGTTCCGGGTTCCGGGTTACGCATTACGCATTACGCATCACGCCGGACGCCCGTTGTACGCGGCAAATTCAGGGATCATCAAGGAGTCACCCGCCGCAGCACCACCACTGTTACGTCGTCGAACAGCAGCGCCTGGCCGGCGTGGGTGTGAATCGCGGCCAGCAGAGCATCCACCACCTCCTGCGCGGCCAGGTGGCGGCGGCCAAAGAGCAGCGCCTCCAGCCGATCCTGGCCGAAGTCCTCCCCCGCCTCGTTCAACGCGTCGATCACGCCGTCGGTGTAGAGCACGATCATGTCGCCCGGCGCCAGCGCCGCCGTCTCGCGCTCCAGAGCGAGGCTGTCGGCCACACCCAGCGGCATGCCGGCCGGGCGGAGCTGGCGTATCACGCCATCCTTGGCCGCCACGTGCAGCGCCAGGCCGTGGCCCGCATTGGCAAAACGCACGCGGTGACTGGCCGGATCCAGCACGCCGTACCAGACGGTGACGAACATGTCCTCGCGGTTGTTGGCGTTGATGTCTCTGTTGGCGGCCAGCAGCATCCGGTCGGGGGCGATGTGGCTTTGGGCTGTCACCCGCAGCAGCGTCGATGTGGTGGCCATGAAAAGCGCGGCCGGCACCCCCTTGTCGGCCACATCGGCCATCAACAGCCCCAGCTTGCCGTTGCTCAGCGGGATGAAGTCGTAGAAGTCGCCGCCCACCTCGCGCGCCGGGTCCCAGGCATGGGCTATCTCGTAGCCCTCGATGGTCGGGGTGACGGCCGGCAGCAGGCTGGCCTGCATGCGCTGCGCCACCTGCATCTCCTGCGCCAGCCGAATGCGGGCCTGCTCCTGCACCAACAGATGGAAATTCTCCAGGTTCAGGCTGACCTGCTGGGCGATGCCGGCCAGAATATCCTCGCGGCGCTGGCTCATGCCGTGCGACAGCTCGATGCTGTCCACCAACAGCGCGCCCTGCACCTCGCCCTGCACCAACAGCGGCGCCGCCACCAGCGTCTTGCTGCCCACGCTCTCGCGCCAGGCTGGCGTCACCAGCTCGCTCTGCGACGCGTCATCGACCCGCTGCATCTGCCGGGTGCTGACGGCCAGATCCAGCAGGGGCAGGTCCCCCGGTCGCAGACGCATGCCATCGAGGTTGGCGCGCGCCTCGCGGCGTCCCAGATAGGTCTGCGCCACCGCGAACTCGCCGCTCTGGGCGTCGCGCAGCAGCGCGGCGCAGCGATCCACCCCGGCCAGCAGCGGGGTCAGTCGCACCACCTGCTCCAGCATGTCGTCCACGCTGCGGGCGTTGGCCACGGCCTGGGATACCTCCAGCAGCGCCCAGGAGATCCACGCCTCCTGCTCGCGCGCGCTGGCCAGGCGCACGTTTTCGATGGCCGCGGCCGCCTGGTTGGCGACGCCGTTGAGCATGGAGAGCCGCTTTTCGTGCAGCCGGATCGGCATAGCCTCGCTGCGCAGGCTGACCAGCAGGCAGCCCACCAGGCGATTCTGCACCATCAGCGGCAGCAGGATCAGGCGATCGCCGCCCAGCAGTTGCCAGAAGGGCGCCGGCAGCATGAAATCGTCGGCGCGGCTCAGCTCCACGTGGCTCAGCGTCTCGGCCAGCAGAATGAAGGCCGGCACGGGGTCCGTCTCCGGGTGCACCCGCAATGCGGCCGGATCGGGCGCGTCGGCGGGCAGCCCATAGCTGGCCATCAGATCGAAGGCGCCCGTCTCCTCGTCGTGCAGCCAGATGCCGCAGCTGGCCACGCCGGTCAGCATAGCTGCCAGACGGGTGATGGCGCCCAGCACGTCATCCAGGGTGCTGGCCCGGCTGGCCACATGCGCCACTTGCAGCAGCACCGTGGTCATCCAAGCCTGCTCCTGCTGGGCGCGGTAGGACCAGGCGGAATCCACGGCCACGGCCACCTGGTTGGCCAGGGCGCCCAGCACGAACAGGTCATCCTCACTGAAGCCGTCCAGCTCGCGACTCTGCACATCCAGCACGCCCAGCACCTTCTCATCGACCATGAGCGGCACGGCCAGCTCCGAGCGGGTGTCGGGCAGCAGGCGCGGGTCGTCAGGCAGGTAGCGCGGCTCCTGCGTCACGTCGCCGGCCAGCAGATGCTTGCCTGTGGCCGCCACCCAGCCGATGATGCCTGAGCCGAAAGGCAGGCTGCGTCCCTGGGCGATCCAGAGCTTGTTCAGGTCATGCCCGGTGCTGGCGCGAAAGACCGCGCGGTGTTCCTCATCCTCCACCAGAAAGACCTGGACATGATAGTAGCCGAAACGCCCGCGGATCAGCTCCACCACCTTGGCCAGCAGCTCGTCCAGATCCAGCTCGGCCGCAATGGCGCTGCTGACCTGGGCGATGGTGGTCAACTGTTCCACGCGCCGGCCCACGGTCTGAAAAAGCTGGGCGTTGACGATGGCGCTGGCGGCCTGGTTGGCGAGGATGCTGAGCAGTTGCAGGTCGTCGGCGTCGTAGACGTTGGGCTGGGGATGCTGCACCGACATGGAACCGACCGCGTGGCCGGCCGCAACCAGGGGGACGAAGAGGGCCGAGCGCGGCGGATGGTCGGACTGATAGCTGGGCCGGGCCGGCAGTTGCGCCATCTCCACCTGGAAATCGTGGACCAGGAGCGGCTGCTGGGTGGAGCGCACCCAGCCGACGATCCCCGCGTCCTGTCCGCCGGGGAAGGTGGCCGGCGCCAGGCGTTCTCCCTCCTGCACCCACACTTTGAGCTGCAGATCGTCCCCGTCGAAGAGTCCCAGGTGAAAACTGTGCGCGTCGACCAGGTTGCTCACCTGCTGATAGACCAGCTCGCACAGGCCATCCAGATCGAGCTGGGCGCGCACGATGGCCAGGCCGGCCTCGGTGAGGGCGGACAGTTCCGGCAGCGGCAGGCTTTTGCGGGGGGCTGAGGGGCGGTCGAGCGCCGCCAATGGGGCCAGGGGCGTTGACATAGGCAAAGCGACGGGCGCCGGCTAGAACCGCTTGACCATGGTCAGCGTGTTCCCTGTCACCGGGTCAAAGTCGAAACGCACCTCGTCCATCAGGCTGCGCATGAAGTGCAGGCCCAACCCGCCCAGCGGCCGACCGGCCAGATCCTCGGTCAATGGGGGTTCACGAACCGCGGCAGGGTCGAAGGCCGCGCCTTGGTCGTGCAGTTGCACCACGAATTCGTCGGCGTCGCTCCAGCAGGCGACGCGAATCACGCCGTCGTCGCGGCCGGCGTAGGCGTGGTCGATGATGTTGGTACACGCCTCGTCGGTGGCCAGCTCGCAGGCGAAGATTGCGCTCTCCGGCAGACCAGCCTGCATGCTGGCCTGCCGGACGAAGCCGATCACCTGCGGCAGCGCGTCCAGATCGCTGCTGACCACCAACTCATCAGCAGTCATGGGTGGGGTGCGGTTACCAGCTTCCAACAGCCTCTACCTGTGTGTCGAAGGTCTTGAAAAGCGGCACCAGGCCTGCCAGATCGAACACGTCGCGGATGCGCTGCGGCATGGCGGCCAGGTAGACGTCGCCGCGGTTGAAGCGCCGCACCGACTTGGAGGTAGAAATCAGCACGCGCAAGAACGCGCTGCTGACGAACTCCACCCCGCTCATGTCGATCACGATGCGGTAATGATCGGCGGCGATCAACTCCTTGAGCGCGGCCTCGACCTGCGGCGCTTTGCTGCTGTCGATGCGCCCGTGCAGGATGACAAGGACACAACGCTTCAGTTCCTGAGTCTCAATGCTGAACTCTGTCATGGCTGGCTCTCCTTTTGCGACAGGAATTGGGGATAAGGTGGTTGGGGTTGAGGTAGTGGTTTTTGACTCGTAACTCGTAACTCGGAATGTGTGGCTGGCGACTCGTGATGCGTGATGCGTAATGCGTAATGCGTAACCCGGAATGTGTGGCTGGCGACTCGTGATGCGTGATGCGTAATGCGTAATGCGTAACCCGGAATGTGTGGCTCGCGACTCGTGATGCGTACCCGGAACACGGGGTCTGCAACCCTGAACCTGCAATCCGGACCACACAACCACGAATCTGCAATCCGGACCACGTAACCCGGAATCTGCAATCCGGACCACACAACCACGAATCTGCAATCCGGACCACGTAACCCGGAATCTGCAACCCAGAGACGCCTCCCGCAAACTCCGGGTTACGGGTTACGAGTTACGCATCACGCCCGTTTGCGGGCGGGAGGCGGATCAGCGAAGCTGGCGATGGCCGGCTCGTCGGCGTCGAATACCTTCAGGACCGGCAGCAACCCGGCCAGTTCCAGCACCTGGACGACGCGGACGCTGGGGGCTGCCAGACGCAGGTCGCCGCCGAGGCGCTCGCTGCGCAACAGCTTGGCGGCGCTGATGATGACGCGCAGTCCGGCGCTGCTCATCTCGCCGACGTCGCTCAAATCGAGCACAACGCGGCTCTGGCCCTGCCCGGCGAGCGCTTGCAGGACGGCCTCTAACTCTGGCGCGCTGCGACGATCGAGCGTGCCAACCGGATGCACCACGGCGCAAGAGGGGAAAGATTCGCTGGTGATCTCCATAGGGCGGCAGTATACCACGAGGTGCTGCGATTCACAAGCAAACCGCACAAAGCTCGCAACGTCACGGGTCCATGCTGGACGACGCTCGCACCGCCGGCCACGGCACTGACCAGGCCTGGCAGCAGGCGGACGCATTCCCTGAAGCGCATTGCATAACCATTTGTCCGATGAAATCTATGACCGTCGCAGCAGTAGGCCCTGTGGACAAGCGGAAAACTGCCGACCTGCTGCATTTCGCGCCTAGATGGAGGGGCCCATGGGTGCTTGCTCCCCTAGATACGGGGCGTAGACGAGGCGCGTTTGTCCGACTGCCCTGCTGACAAGCCGCGCTGAACCTGGAGAAACCTGCGGATTGGCAAGGGCGATCGCTTTGCCGCCGGAAACGAAGGGACGGGTAGATACAGAGCAGTGCAGCCGCACACCCCCTAGATGTCGTACAGCGCGCCGTGAGAAGGCCCCGCTCGGCCGGCAGGGGAGGGCGTTGGTTTTCAGCGCCAAAAGAGGGTTATCCAGAGGATGTGTGGAAAACTGCGACTGGGGCAATGGCGATTGACAAGCGGTGTTCCCTGGGCTACAATGCCGCCCAATGAACGTGCTGACCTACAACGTCCATCTCTGGGAAGGCCGCGATGGCCGCATGGACATCGAACGGCTGGCCACCATCATCGAAAACAGCCAGGCCGACATCGTCGCGCTGAACGAGGTGCTGCACCCGGTCGAGACGCATTTCGGCGTCAGCAAGCCGCTGGCCGATCTGGCCAACCTGCTGCGCATGGACTGGGCCTTCGGCGAAAGCAACCGCGTGGTGCAGATGGCAGGATGGTGGGGGCCGGTGGGCAATGCCGTGCTCAGCCGCCACCCCATCGTGGACGACACCAACCACTACCTGGCCCGCCTGCCCATGACCCAAGGGCGCAACCTGTTGACGGCCAAAATTGCCGTGGAGGCCGACCGCACCTTCACCATCTTCTCCACCCACCTGGACCATGCCTTCGAGGGCACGCGGCTGTGGCAGCTGCGCGGGGTGCTGGCCCCCCTGCGCGCCTACGCCGCTGCACCGCACCTGCTGTTGGGCGACTTCAACACCCACGGGCCCAGCGGCGCCAACAGCCAGCGGCTGACGCCGCCCGTGGTGCGCATGTTGCGCAACAACGGCTACGTCGATGCGTACATGGCGGCCGGCGAGGGCGAGAGCGGCACCTTCCCACTGCTCTGGCCCTTTCGCATCGACTACATCTTCGTGCCGCAGATCTTGCGCCCGCAGTTGCAATCCTGCTTCGTGTTGACCGGCAAGCTGATCGAGCAGGCCTCCGACCACCGGCCGCTGATGGCCATCTTCGACTGGAACTGACCTGAACAGTGCGTATTCTGACCTACAACATCCACGGTTGGCGCGACGGCAAGGGCAAGGAGGGCGTGGCGCGCCTGGCGCGCGTCATTCAGTCCAGCCAGGCTGACATCGTCGCCTTGAACGAGGTCTTCCACCCGCTGCTTCCCGCGGGCGAGACGCAGCCGGCGCTGGACCTGCTGGCTGGCATGTTGGGCATGACCTATGCCTTTGGCGTGGCGCTGACGCCGCGCTTCGCCTTCGCCCCGCTGGCCTCCTATGGCAACGCGCTGCTGACGCGCTATCCGCTGCTGGCCCATGCCGGCCATCACCTGACGCCGACGCCAGGCCACGAACAGCGCGGCCTGCTGGAGGCCAGGGTGTTGCTGCCCGATGGGCGTACCCCCTTCTCGGTCTACACCACCCACCTGGATCACCTGAGCGAGGCGGTGCGCGTCCAGCAGCTGACCGCGCTCTTGCAGTGGACCGGACGCGACCGGGCGCGGCCGCATATCCTTCTGGGCGACCTCAACGCGCTGGCGCCGGACGATTTCCAGGCCAACCCCGCGGCGCTGGACGCGCTCAAGGCCAGCCCGCATTTCGGACGACTGGCCGGCCAGGGCATGGAGCTGATCCCGCGCCTGCTGCGGCGCGGCTACGTCGATGCCCAGGCCGCGGATCCCCAGCCCACCTTCCCGGCTGAGCGGCCCCTGGTGCGCATCGACTACATCTGTCTCTCCGCGCCGCTGGCGCCGGCGCTGCGGTGGTGCCGCCCCTGGATCACCGACGAGACCGCCGCGGCCTCCGACCATCTGCCGGTCTTGGCCGAGATCGACCTGTGAAGGAGACAAAAAACGTGGCAAAAAAGACAGCCAGCTATCGCATGGGCATCGACCTGGGTGGCACCAAGATCCTGGCCGCCGTGGTGGGGCCCGATGGCGCCATCCTGGGCATGGCCAAGAAGAAGACCAAGGAGGAACTGGGGCCAGACGGCGTTATCAAGCGCATCGTCGACACGGCCAATGAGGCGGCCGCGGCGGCCAAGGTCAGCCTGAAGTCGCTGGTCGGGGTGGGCGTGGGTGCGCCCAGCGCGGTCGATTTCAAGACCGGCGTCGTCTATTCGGCCTCCAATCTGTCGGGCTGGGACGAGGTTCCCCTGGGCGAGCGCCTGCAGGCCGCGCTGGAGCTGCCGGTGCTGGTGGACAACGACGTCAACCTGGGCACGCTGGGCGAATTTCACCTGGGCGCCGGCCGCGGCTGCCGGCACATGGTGGGCATCTTCGTGGGCACCGGCGTGGGCGGCGGCATTATCGTGGATGGCAAGCTCTACCGCGGCGCGCGCGATGCGGCCGGCGAGATCGGCCACATGATCATGCAGCCTGATGGCCCGCTGTGCGGCTGTGGACGGCGCGGCTGTCTGGAGTCCTTTGCCAGCCGCACGGCCATCGAGCGCGTGGTGCGCGCCGAGCTGGCCGAAGGGCGGCCCAGCATCCTGCCTGAGCTGCTGGCGGCCGAGAAGGACCGCATGACCAGCGGTGTGATCAAGCAGGCGCTGGAGGCGCAAGACCCGCTGATGGTGGAGGCGGTCAGCCGCGCCCAGTTCTACCTGGGCCTGCTGGTGGCCAACCTGATCAACGCGTTGGACCCGGAGATCATCGTCTTCGGCGGTGGGGTGGTCGAGGCCTTGGGGCATGCCTTCCTTGCCCCGATCCGCGCAACCGCGCTGCCCTACCTTCTGCAACAGCGCAACGCCGACAAGATCCGGATCACGCCCGCCATTCTGGGCGATCAGGCCGGCGTCCTGGGCGGCGCCGCGCTGCTGGCCCCTTTCACCGCCCGAAAGGTTTGACATTGCATGGCCTTCTCTCCCCACCCCATCACGGCCAAGAACGGCCAACAGCTTCGGGTGCGCTATCTGACGCCGGAGGACGGCGATCTGCTGGTCGATTTCGTGGTGCGCCTCTCCCCTCAGACCCGCTACCAACGCTTTCATGTCAGCATGGAGGGCGCGCCGCTGGAGGAGATCCAGCAGCGGCTGCCCCCCTTCCTCGACGTGGACCAGGTCGATAGCGTGGCGTTGGTGGCGCTGCACGATGGACCGAAAGGGGAGCGCATTGTGGCAGTGGCCCGCTTTCGGCGCTTGCCCGGCGCGTCGGAGGCCGAGAATGCCGTGGTGGTGCGCGATGACTGGCACCGCCAGGGGGTCGGCTCTGCCTTGATGGGGCAGCTCATCCAGGCGGCGCGTGCACTGGGCATCGTTCACTTCACGGCCATGATCCAGGCCGGCAACCGGGCTGTACATCAGATGCTCAAGGCGGTGAACATCCCCTATACAAGCCACATCGAACATGGCGAGGACTACATCGTGATGTATCTGGAGGAGGCGGCCCCATGAAAGCAGTGGTGATGGCAGGGGGCGCCGGCTCACGGCTGCGCCCCATGACGGTAGGACGTCCCAAACCGATGCTGCCGCTGGTCAACCAGGTGGTGCTGGGCCACATCCTGGATCTGTTGCGCACCCACAAGATCACCGATGTGGTGGTGACGCTGCAATATATGGCCAGCGCCATCGAGGATTTTTTCGGCGACGGCAGCTCCTATGGCACGCGGCTGCGCTACGTGGTGGAGGAGACGCCGCTGGGCACGGCCGGCAGCGTTGCCAACGCCCGGCAATACCTGGACGACACCTTCCTGGTGATCAGCGGCGACGCCGTGACCAACTTCAACCTGCAAGAGATCATCGATTTTCACAAGGCCAAGCGTTCGCTGGCCACCTTGGCGCTCTACCACGTGGCCGAGCCGCTGGACTACGGGGTGATCGTCACCGATGAACAGGGGCGCATCACCCGCTTCCTGGAAAAACCCAGTTGGGGAGAGGTTGCATCGGACACCGCCAACACAGGCATCTACGTCCTTGAGCCTGAGGTGCTCGATCTGATCCCGGCGGGAGAGTCCTATGACTGGGGCAGCCAGGTATTTCCGCGGATGCTGGAAGCGGGCATGCCCATGTATGGCTACGTGGCGCCCGGCTATTGGTGCGACATCGGCGACTTCAATGAATATCGCCGGGCCACGTCCGACGTGCTGCGCGGCCAGGTGTTCCCCACCAACACCTTCGGCCGGCATATCGGCGGCGATATCTGGGTGGGCGAAAATGTCGATATCGCGCCCGATGCCCAGCTTTTCGGCCCCATCTATCTGGGCAACGAGGTGCAGATCAAGAGCGGCGTGGTGATCCGCGGCCCCAGCGTGGTGCGCGACTACACCATCGTGGACAGCCGCGCTCAGATCGACCGCAGCATCATCTGGCGCAACTGCTATATCGGCGAAGGGGCAGAGCTGCGCGGGGCCATCGTCGCCCGCCAGTGCAGCATCAAGGCCAAGGCCGCGCTCTTCGAGGGGGTGGTGGTTGGCGAGGCCTCGGTGGTCGGCGAGCGCGCGGTGGTGCATGCCGGCATCAAGCTGTGGCCCGGCAAGGAGGTCGATCCCGGCGCCGTGGTCAAAAGCAGCATCATCTGGGGATCTCAGGGCCGGCGTGTGCTTTTTGGTCGTCACGGCGTCACCGGCGTGGTCAACGTCGATCTGACGCCGGAATTCGCCGCCCGGCTGGGCGCGGCCTTCGGCGCCACCCTGCCGCGCGGCTCGGTGGTCACCATCAACCGCGATGGCCATGCAGGTTCACGCATGATCAAGCGCGCCGTCATCTCTGGCCTGCCGTCGGCCGGCGTCAATGTGCTGGACCTGCAAAATGTGCCCATCCCCGTGGCGCGCTTCTACACCCGAGCCATCAAGGCAGCCAGCGGCGTGCATGTGCGCATCTCGCCCTTCGACCCGAGAGTGGTCGACATTCGTTTCTTCGACAGCGACGGCATGAATCTGAGCCAGCGGGAGAAACGCCACGTCGAGCGGGTCTATTTCCGCGAGGATTTTCGGCGGGCCTACATGGACGGCATCGGCTCCATCAGCTATGCGCCGGAGGCGGCCTCGCTCTACAGCCAGGCCTTTCTGAAAAGCGTCGATGCACAGATCTTGCGCAGCGCCGGCTTCAACATCGTGGTCGACTATGCCTTCGCCTCGACCTCCCAGATTCTGCCTGACATCCTGCAGTCCCTGGGAGTCCACACCACCCCGCTGGGCGCGCGGGTCGATCCGGCCTACATCTCGTTGGAGCACAAGATCTTCGATGAGCAGCGCCAGCGGCTGGCGGCCATCGTCCAGGCGCTGGGCAGCGATCTGGGGGTGCGCCTGGATGTGGGTGGCGAAAAGATCTTCCTGGCCGACGACCGCGGCCGGTCGGTGCCCGATGCCGTGGCCTGCGCCGCGATGGTGGAGCTGGCGCTGCGCTCGACGCCAGGCGGCGTGGTGGCGGTGCCGGTGCATCTCTCCTCGGTCTTCGAGCGCATCGCCCGCCAGCATCAGGGCAGCATCTTGCGCACCCCGGTCGATGTGGCGCTGCTGATGCAGGCCGCACACAGCGCCGGCGTGCTGATGGCGGGCGACGGCGCCGGCGCCTTTGCCTTTCCCGATTTCCAGCCGGTGATCGACGGCATGATGGCGGTGGCCAGGCTCTTGCAGATGTTGGCTCAGCACAAGCTGCGCCTCTCGGAACTGATCGATTCCTTGCCCCCCTTCTGCGTGGTCAATACCACTGTGGAGTGCTCTTGGGAGCACAAGGCCACGGTGATGCGCCGGCTCCAACAGCATTTCGCCCAAGGAAATGTGCAGGTGACCGACGGCGTCAAGGTCTTCCTTTCGGACGAAGAGTGGTTGCTGATGCGGCCTGATCCCGACCGCGCCCTGTTCCACGTCACGGCTGAGGCGGCTTCCATCGAGCGCGCCGAGCAACTGACGGCCGAGCACGCCGACCTGGTGGTTCAGTTGGCGGCCAACCGGACCTAGCCGCCGTGGACCGCTCCTACAGCGTTGTCATGCTGTTGACCTTGCTGGCGGCGCTGGGCTGGCTGGTGGGGCAACAGCGGCGCGGCCGCCAGGATGCGCTGGATCTGGGCGTGCTGGCCCTGTTGGCCGGCGTGATCGGCGCCCGCGTCGGGCATGTGCTGGCCAACTGGGCCTATTACGGCGAGCGGCTGACGGCCATTCTCGACCTGCGGGATGGCGGCCTCTCCTGGCATGGCGGCCTGCTGGCCGGCCTGGCCGCGGTGGCCCTGGCGGCCGCCTTTCAGCGCACTGACGCCCCTCCCTACCCGCTGCGAGTGCAAGAGATGCTGGCCCTGCTGGCTGTGCCGCTGGCCATTGGCCTGCTGGGCGGCTGGCTGGCCTGTTTGTTGACCGGCTGCGCCTATGGCCTGGCGCTTCCGCCGCCGCAGCGTTTCTACACCTTTGACTGGCCTGACAGCTACGGCGTGCTGGCCTATCGCCTGCCCAGCCAACTGTTGGGCATGGCGTTGGCGCTGCTGCTGCTCTTTGCCCGACCGCTCCGGCGTCGTCCGGCGCTCTTTTTGATGGCGCTGGCCGCGGGCACATTCTTGATTGCCTGGACGCGCGGCGATCTGCCCGTATCCTGGGGGCCATTGCGTGCGACTCAATGGATAGATGCCGGATTGATTTTTGTTGGCGCCGCTCTGGCAATCGCCGGCCAACAGGCCCGGCGCCGGGCGCTTTAGGAGGTTTCATCATGCACGCGAGGGCACGCCGTTGGATAGGTGTTGGATTGTTGGCCGCAGCGCTGCTGCTTCTGCACGCCGCGCCGCCGGTTGCTGCGCAAGGTGGGACCGCGGCGCAGCCTGGGCAGATCCATGTGGTTCAGCAGGGCGAGACGGCCGTGGGCATCGCAGCCCGCTACGGCGTTTCGCTGGCCAGCCTGCTGGAGGCCAATGGCCTGCGCAGCCCGTGGGTCGCCCCCGGCACGCGCCTGATCATCCCCGCGCCCGTCAGCCCGGCGCTCATCCACCTGGTGCGCCCACGGGAGACGCTGGCCAGCCTGGCGGCCCAGTATGGCGTCTCGGTGGCCGAGATCATGCAGGTCAACGGCATGACGCGGCCCGGCGGGCTGTTCGTGGGCCAACGGCTGTTGATTCCGCTGCCGGCCGCGCCGCAGCCCAGCCCAACCCCCACGGTCTGCGGCGCTGGCTGTGCGCCGATTGTCATCGCCGCCCCTCAGCGCAACGACATCATCCACAGCCCGGTGCAGGTGACCGGCCAGGGGGCTGGCTATGAGCAGAAGCTGCTGATGCGGGTGTTGGACGCCGCCGGCTACGAGATCGGCCAGGGCGTGGCCAGCATCGACGGGGCGCCGGGCGCGCTCGGTCCCTTCAGCGGCGTGATTACCTTCACCATGCCCGCGGCCGCCCAGCCAGGCCGCATTCAGGTCTACAGCCAGAGCCCGGCCGACGGTGCGATCGAGCAACTGAGCTCGCTGGCGGTGACGTTGCCAGGAACCGGGCTGGACGCGGCCATCGAGGAGCTGAAGCGCGGCCTGGAGGCCAGGGATTATCTGGCGCTGACTGCGCTGATGGGCGACCAGTGGCAGTTGACCTTCTACAGCTCTGAGAGCATGATGCTGAGCCAGGCCCAGGCCGTGCGGCAGCTCAGAACCAACTATCTTGGCCCCGGCCAGGTGCTGGTTGATCTGTCGGTGGACGCGCGCCGCCAGTTGGAAAGCCTGGACAGCCTGCCGGCCGGCGTGACCCACGTGGTCTTCTCCACCGGCTGGGGGGCTGAGCGGCGCGATGACGCCTTCCTGCTGTTCAGCGTCGACGGGCTGGGCCAAACCCGCTGGAGCGGCATGGTCTACGTCTTCGACGCGCTGCGGCCCTACTGAAGCAACAAGAGCAGCGTATGGCTGGACCGCAATGGCGTCACAGCCCCTTTGATAAATCGTACTCCGAGGCAACAATGCGTGAAACACTGGACACCCTGCTGGAATTCGCCGTCGAAACCGCCTACCTGGCCGGCAAGCTGACCCTGGGCTATTTCCAGGCCGGGGTGCGCATGGACCTGAAAAGCGACGACACCCCGGTCACCGCGGCCGACCGCGGCGCGGAGCAGTTGATCCGCAGCCGCATCGAGCAGCGCTACCCCCGCCACGCCATCGTCGGCGAGGAGTTCGGCGTGCAGGAGAGCCAGGGCGCCACCCACCGCTGGCTGATCGACCCCATCGACGGCACCAAGGCCTTTGTGCGCGGGGTGCCGCTCTACGCGGTGCTGTTGGGGCTGGAGATCGAAGGGGCGGTGCAGGTGGGCGTGGCCTGCTTCCCCGCGCTGGATGACATGATCTACGCCGCCGCCGGGCGCGGCTGTTGGTGGAACGGCCGGCGGGCCCGGGTCTCCGACGTGGCCAGCCTGGAGCGCGCCTACGTCTCGTGCAGCGATGTCGGCAGCTTCGATCGCTATGGCCGCACGGCCGAGTGGCAGCGCGTCATGCAGGCCACCTATCACCGCGCCGGCCTGGGCGACGCCTACGGCTATAGCCTGGTGGCCACCGGCCGCGCCGAGCTGATGCTGGATCCCATCGTCAGCGTCTGGGACTGCGGCCCCTTTCCCCCGATCCTGGCCGAGGCCGGCGGCTATTTCGGCGATTGGCAGGGCAACCGAACCATCTACGCGGGCGAGGCCATGGCCACCAGCAACGCGCTGCTGCCGGCGGTGCTGGAGACGCTGCACGCGGCAAGCCCCCTGCGCTGATTGACTCAACCTCCCTCCTGTGCTATCATGCAATCCCGTGTTACACGGGATTCTTGTTTTACACCCCAGCCGCGGCCTGGCGGCCGCGCAATATTCTGCCGCGCCGGCGTCGCTTTTGACGCCGAACGATCGGCGCTCTTCACCTCAGGACACGGCGAGCAATCTCCGTGTCTCTTGTTTTTGTCATGCGCCAGAAGTTGGGTTTCTTCGGAGAAATCCAACCTCTGGCCGTGTTGTCCGGAGGGCCCCATGACCAAGTACATCTTCATCACCGGCGGCGTCGTCAGTTCCCTGGGCAAAGGGGTGACGGCCGCGGCCATCGGCCGACTGATCAAGGGCCGCAGCATCTCCGTGTCGATCCAGAAGCTGGACCCCTATCTGAATGTAGACCCCGGCACCATGTCCCCCTACCAGCACGGCGAGGTGTTCGTGACCGAGGACGGGGCCGAGACCGACCTGGACCTGGGCCATTACGAGCGCTTCACCGACGAGAACCTGAGCCGGGCCAACAACGTCACCTCAGGCCAGATCTACGCTGAGGTGTTGCGCAAGGAGCGGCGCGGCGACTACCTGGGGGGCACCATTCAGGTTATCCCCCACGTCACCAACGAGATCAAGCGGCGCATCGCGCTGGCCGGCCGGGAGCACGACGCGGAGGTGGTGATCGTCGAGGTGGGCGGCACCGTGGGCGACATCGAGAGCCTGCCCTTCCTGGAGGCGATTCGTCAGATGCGCAAGGAGGTGGGGCGAGACAATGTGCTCTATATCCACGTCACCTTGCTGCCGCACATCGGCGCTACCGGCGAGCTGAAGACCAAGCCCACCCAGCACAGCGTGTCCGAGCTGCGCGGCATCGGCATCCAGCCCGATGTCATCGTCTGCCGCTCCGATTATCCGGTGGAAAAGTCGATTCGCGACAAGATCGCCCTCTTCTGCGACGTGGAGCCGGAGGCCGTGGTGCCGCTGGAGACGGTTCAGTCGCTCTACGAGGTGCCGCTGATGTTGGAGGAGTTCGGCCTGGGCAATTGGCTGACCAGCCGGCTGGGCTATGGCTGGCGCGTGGCGGATCTGAGCGAATGGCGCAGCCTGGTAGAGCGGCAGATGGCGCTGCTGGCGGACGACGCGACGACGCCGGCGCTGCGCGTCGCCCTGGTGGGCAAATATGTCGAGCTGCAAGACGCCTACATCAGCGTGCGAGAGGCGCTGAGCCATGCCGCGGTGGCCCTGGGGCGCCGGCTGCACGTGGAGTGGATCAACTCCGAGGAGCTGGAGGAGGGCCGCAGTCTGGAGTCGTTGGCGACTGTGGATGGCATCGTGGTGCCGGGCGGCTTCGGCTACCGCGGCGTCGAGGGCAAGATCGCAGCGGCCCGCCACGCGCGCGAGCATCAGATTCCTTATCTGGGGCTGTGCCTGGGCATGCAGGTGATGTGCATCGAGTTCGCCCGCCACGTCATCGGCTCTGACCAGCCCAACAGCAGCGAGTTCGACCCACACACCAACTATCCCGTCATCGATCTGATGCCCGATCAGCGCGGCATTGCCGATCTGGGGGGCACCATGCGGTTGGGCGCCTATCCCTGCGTGTTGCAGGAGGGGACGCGCGCGGCCGAGGCCTATGGCCAGGCGCAGGTCAGCGAACGCCACCGCCACCGCTTTGAGTTCAACAACAGCTTTCGCCAGCAGCTTGACCAGGCCGGGCTGACCTTCAGCGGCCTGTCGCCCGATGGCCGGCTGGTGGAGATCGCCGAGCTGCGCGATCATCCCTGGATGCTGGGCAGCCAGTTCCATCCGGAGTTCAAGAGCCGGCCCAACCGGCCGCATCCGCTCTTCCACGCCTTCCTGGCGGCTGTGCAGGCTCATGCACAGGGCGGGGGTGCGGTTGCCGCCTGAGCGTTCCTTGTGCTATAATGGGCCGCCGGTGTTTGGCGTGGAGACCTCGGAAGTCGCCGTTCTTCCTCAAGCGGCATCTTCGGAGTCTGGTCGCCGAGGCGGCGACAAGCAGCAGTGAGGAGTAAAAACGATGTCAGGTCACTCAAAATGGTCAACGATCAAACGAAAAAAGGGCGCGGCTGACGCCAAGCGCGGCGCGCTGTTTACCAAGTTGGCGCGTGAGATCCAGATTGCGGCGCGCGAGGGCGCCGATCCAGAGTACAATTTCAAGCTGCGGCTGGCCGTAGACAAGGCCAAAGCCAACAGCATGCCCAAAGAAAACATCGAGCGCGCCATCCGGCGCGGCTCTGGCCTGGAATCGGGCGAGGAGCTGCTGGAGACGGCCTTCGAAGGCTATGGCCCAGGCGGCGTCGCGCTGTACATCGAGGTGTTGACCGACAACCGCAACCGGGCCGTGGCCGAGATCCGGCACGTGCTCAGCCGCGGCAACGGCGCCATGGGCGAGAGCGGCTCGGTGGCCTGGCAGTTCGAGCCGCGCGGCGCGATCTCCGTGGGGCTGGCCAAACACAGCCAGGATGAGGTCTTCGAGGCCGTTCTGGACGCCGGCGCCGAGGATGTGGAGTTCAGCGACGGCGTGGCCGAGGTCTACACCGACCCCGGCGACCTGAAGATGGTGCAGGATGCCTTTCGCCTGCGCGGCCTGCCGGTGGAGGGCGCCGAGCTGACCATGAAGCCCAAGACGCTGCTCAGCCTGGATGACAAGACCACCATCAGCGTCCTCAACCTGATCGAGAACCTGGAAGACCTGGACGACGTCACCGGCGTCTACTCCAATCTGGAGATCAGCGAATCGGTCTTGCAGAGCATGGAGGAATAGCTTGCGGGTATTGGGCGTCGACCCCGGCACGGCCATCACCGGCTACGGGCTGGTGGATTTCGACGGCGAGCTGCGCCTGGTACACAGCGGCGCCATCCTCACCCCGGCCGGCATGGCCCTGCCCCAGCGGCTGTTGCTGATCCATCGCCAGTTGAGCGAGCTGATCCAACGCTATCAGCCCGACGCGGCGGCGGTGGAAGAGCTCTTCTTCAGCAGGAACGTGCGCACCGCCATGAGCGTCGGCCAGGCCCGCGGGGTCATCCTGCTGGCGGCCGCACAGGCCGGTCTGCCGATCTATCACTACAAGCCCTCCGAGGTCAAGCAGGCTGTGGCCGGCTACGGCGCCGCTGCCAAGCCGCAGATGCAGGAGATGGTGCGGCTGCTGCTGGGGCTGGAGGCCGTGCTGACCCCTGACGATGTGGCGGATGCCGTGGCCATTGCCATCTGCCATGCGCACGGCGCCCACTGGAACCAACTCCTGATCGACGATCAAACGCTGGACTGACCTGCCAGCACCCCCATGTCAAGCACGGAGCAAGCGATATGGCCCAGCCGGCAAAAATCCTGATCGCGGAGGACGAGGCGCCGTTGCGCAACCTGGTGCGCATGTCGTTGGAGGCCATCGGCCATCAAGTCACCCCAGCCAGCGATGGCGCCGAGGCGTTGGCAGCGTTTACCGCGCAGCCGTTCGACCTGGTGATTCTGGACGTGATGATGCCGCAGGTCGATGGCTTCGACGTTTGCCAGGAGATCCGCGCGCGCTCCGATGTGCCCATCATCATGTTGACCGCGCTGGACAGCACCGACGACATGGTGCGGGGTTTCGAGCTGGGCGCCGATGACTACATCGCCAAGCCCTTCTCCTTCAAGGAGGTGCAGGCGCGCATCCACGCGATCCTGCGCCGCAACCAGTGGATCCAGGAACGCAGGCAGCCGCTGGTGCTGGAGAACGACAGAATCAGGATGGATGTGACCGCACAGCAGGTCAAGGTCGCTGGCCAGTTGACCCACCTCACCCCCATCGAGTTCAAGCTGTTGTTCACCCTGATGGTCAACGCCGGCAAGGCCATGTCGAAAAGCGAGCTCTTCCTCGAGGTGTGGGGCTATGAGTTCATCGGCGGCACCAATCTGGTGGAAGTGACTGTGCGGCGCGTGCGCGAGAAGATCGAGCCCGACCCGTCGCAGCCGGTCTACCTGCTCACGGTGCGCGGCGCGGGCTACCGGTTCGTGCGCCCTGACGAGCCAGTTGGCGCCGCGGGAAGACGGCCATGATCGCCAGCATCGAAGGGGTTGTGCTCAGCCGCCAGTCCGACTCCCTGGTCATTGGCCTGGGCGGCCTGGGCGTGCGCGTCTATGCGCCCACCGATGTCCTGGCCAGGTTGCGCCCGGGGGAACTGGTGCTGCTGCACACCCACCTGCATGTGCGCGAGCAGGAGTTGACCCTCTACGGCTTTGCCGGGGAGCAGGAGCTGGCCTTCTTTCAATTGTTGCTGGGGGTGTCGGGTATCGGCCCCAAGTCGGCGCTCTCTGTGCTTTCCAACATGCCGGTGGACGCGCTGCGGCTGGCCATCAGCCAGGAGCAGCCGGGCGTGCTGGCCCGTCTGCCCGGCATCGGCAAGAAGACGGCCGAGAAGATCGTGTTGGAGCTGAAGGACAAGGTGGGGACGCCGGAGGGTGCGCCGCCCGAGCTGGCCGCGTTGAGCGCGGCCGACGCCGAGGTGATCGACGCGCTGACCGCCCTGGGCTACAGCATCGTCGAGGCTCAGCGGGCGGTGCAGGCCCTGCCGCGCGATGTGCAAGACGTGGAAGAGCGGCTGCGGCTGGCGCTGGCGGGCTTTGCGACATAGGCGAATAAACAAGGTCACCTTTTGACAAATTCAATGCCTTGTGCTAAATTGACCGCTGCTTGCACAACCGCATAGCTGGAGCTCCCATCCAGAGAGGCGGAGGGAACGGCCCTTTGATGCCTCGGCAACCGGATCAGGAGTCAGTGAACAGCCAACGGTGGACCACAGGAAACGACCTGACGACCCATCTGCAACTGCTCATCACACTGATCATGGTGCCAATTCCGTCAGGCGGCGCTGCAAGCGCCGGCCTGAAAGATGAGAGGCAAGCCCGTTGCAGGCGCGCTCCTCGGAGCGTCTTTTTTTTGCACCTGAAGCTCTGGCCGGTCTCCGACCGAGCCAGCGATGTGGCTGTTGAAGATTCCAAGTTTCACTGAGGAAGATGACCATGCGCACGATTTGGTGGCAAGATGGCCAGGTGAAGATGATCGACCAGCGCATCCTGCCCTTGCAGTTTGCGGTCGAGTCCTACGATGACCATCGTGCGGTGGCCAGCGCCATCACCGACATGGTGATTCGCGGCGCGCCGGCCATCGGCGCGGCCGGCGGCTATGCCATGGCCCTGGCCGCCCAGCAGAGCCCAGCCGTCGACCGGGAGAGCCTGCTGGTCGATCTGGCCGCGGCCAAGGAGGTGCTGGACGCGGCCCGTCCCACCGCGGTCAACCTGACCTGGGCCACGCAGCGTCTGCTGGACCTGGCCGCCAACCTGGCGCTGCCCAACGTGGACGACATCCGTTCGGCGCTGCTGGTCGAGGCGGAGGCCCTGGCCGATCAGGACGTGGCCATCAACCGGCGCATGGGCGCCAACGGCGCGGCCGTGGTGCCGCACGGCGCCAACATCCTGCACCACTGCAACACCGGCTCGCTGGCCACGGTGGACTACGGCACCGCCCTGGGTGTGGTGCGCGCCGCCTGGGAGCAGGGCAACCCGGTGCATGTCTGGGTGGACGAGACCCGCCCGCGTCTGCAAGGCGCGCGCCTGACCGCCTGGGAGCTGATGCAGGCCGGCATCCCTATGCATCTGATCGCCGACAACGCGGCCGGCCACCTGATGCGCGCCGGCCGGGTGGATGTGGTGCTCTTCGGCGCCGACCGCGTCGCGGCCAACGGCGATGCGGCCAACAAGATCGGCACCTACAAGCTGGCCGTGTTGGCCAAGGAGAACGGCATCCCCTGCTACTGCGTGGCCCCCACCTCCACCGTCGACCTCCACACGCCCACGGGCGACGCCATCCCCATCGAAGAGCGCTCCTGGGAGGAAGTGGCCGTGGTCGACGGCGTGCAGATCGCGCCCGACAACGTGCCGGTCTACAACCCAGCCTTCGACGTCACCCCGCACCGCTACCTGACCGGCATCGTCACCGAGGAGGGGATCTGCTACCCCCCCTTCGACGTGAGCCTGCGGCGGGCCAAAGAGGCGGCGGAGGCGAGGATACGTAACGAGTAACTCGTAACTCGTAACCCGGATACGTGATTGAGGGACGAGTCTCATCTGGCAGATTCTGAGTTACGAGTTACTCGTTACTCGTAACTTTGACACAGCAGTGATTGATTTTCAGCGAATACTTCGATGGCCCACGATGTGATCATTTGCGGCGATGCACGGCGGATGGATGCACTGGACGCTGCCAGCGTCCAGTTGGTCGTCACCTCGCCGCCCTACAACGTCGGCAAGGCCTATGCCACCCACGACGACAGCCTGCCGCTGGATGAGTATCTGGCTTTTTTGAACCAGGTCTGGCGCGAGTGCTATCGGGTGTTGGCGCCGGGCGGCCGGCTGTGCATCAACGTGGCCAACACCGACCGCAAGCCCTATCTGCCGCTCAATGCCCTGATCACGGCCGAGCTGCTGCGCATGGCACGCGACGAGGGCCTGGGCTGGCAGATGCGCGGTGAGTTGATCTGGGACAAGGGGTCCAGCGCCGGCGTCAGCACCGCCTGGGGCAGCTTCGCCAGTTCCACCGATCCGGTGCTGCGCGATGTACACGAGTACATCATGATCTTCTCCAAGGAGCAGTTTCGCCTGGAGAGCGGCGGCAAGACCGGCATCAGCGGCGGCCAGTTCGTCGATTGGACGCGCAGCATCTGGCGGCCGGAGGAGATCGACGGCCCGTCACCGGCGGTCGATGGCCGGCCACCCGTGGACGGCGCAGGCGCGGCGCAGCAGAGCGGCGAGCCAAGCGGCGGCGCTGGGACCGGGCGCAGCCTGGAGGCCTTGCAGCGCAAGCTGGCGGGCAAGCTGAAAGAGGCCCGCCAGCGCGGCAAAGATGATCAGTGGATCGCCGAGTCGTTGGCCCGGGCGGCCTGGCAGTATGCCAGCACGCCGGGCGAGGGCATCTGGTTCATGACCACCGAGTCGGGCGTGGCACATCCGGCGCCCTTCCCGGTGGAACTGCCCCGCCGACTGATCCTGCTCTACACCCGACCCGGCGACCTGGTGCTGGACCCCTTCATGGGCGCAGGCGCCACGGCCGTGGCCGCGGTTCAAACCGGCCGGCGCTACGCCGGCTATGATCTGTCCGAGGAATACTGCGCGTTGGCGCGCAGAAGAGTGGCAACAAGCAAACAAGCAGGCAAAGAAAATTCATGACCATCATCGTCACCGGCTCTGTGGCCTTCGACTATTTGACGACTTTCCCCGGCCGCTTTCGGGAGCAGATCCTGCCTGAACACCTGAACAAGCTGAGCGTCAGCTTCCTGGTGGACAACAAGCAGAGCTTCCGCGGCGGCACCGGCCCCAACATCGCCTACAGCCTGGCGCTGCTGGGCAACCGTCCTAAGCTCTTCGCCGCGGCTGGTAAGGATTTCGGCGAGTTCCAGCAGTGGCTGGAGGCTCAAGGGGTGGACACCTCGAAGATGGGCATCTTCCCTGATGAGTTCACCGCTACCTTCAGCGTCATCACCGACCTGGACCACAACCAGATCGCCAGCTTCCACACCGGCGCCATGTCGCGGGCCAGGGAACTGTCGCTGCGCCAACTGGACGGCGAGTCCATCGATGTGGTGATCATCTCGCCCAACGATCCCGATGCCATGCGCAAGTACGCCCAGGAGTGCCGCGATCTGGGCCTTCCCTTTGTCTATGACCCCAGCCAGCAGTTGGCGCGCCTCGATGGCCCGGTGTTGGTGGAGTCCATGGCCGGCGCGCGGGCGCTGACGGTCAACGAATACGAGTATGAGATGGTGCGCCAGAAGAGCGGGCTGGACGAAACCGGCCTGCTGGCGCTGGTCGATGCCATTGTCGTCACCCTGGGCGCCCGCGGCTCCAGGGTCATCGGCCAGGGCTTCGAGCTGGTCATTCCGGCCGCCGGCGCCAACCATGTGGCCGAGCCGACCGGCGTTGGCGACGGCTACCGGGCCGGCCTGCTGACCGGCATGGTGCACGGTTTTCCCTGGGATGTGACCTGCCGCCTGGCCAGCCTGGCCGCCACCTATGTCATCGAGCAGCAGGGCACCATGAGCCACCACTACGACCTGCCCGCCTTTGTCGCACGCTATCGCCAGGAGTTCGGCGACACGCCGGAACTGGACGTCTTGCTCAAGCCGAGGATGGATTGAGAGAAACTGAGGAAGTCAGGAGCAACTGCGGCGCACCCTGTGCATGGATTTCCTCCCAGTTCTCCAGAGTTCTCCCCCACGCCAAGCTCCCATGAGCTACGCTATCACCTTAACAACCGACAAATCCAGGCTCCACGCCTTCATGCAGGTTGACCCGATCTGGGCGGCCTATGCCATTGGGGATTTGGAGCCGGTACACTTCGCCTGGTGTACCTGGTATCTGGCTGAGGACGCGGCCGGCCAGCCGGCGGGCCTGGTCCTGCTTTATCGCCGGCTGAACCCGCCCGTGCTGCTGACTATGGGCCAGACGGCGGCGATCGCAGCCATCTTGCAGCAGATCACGCTGCCTGATCGTATCTCCATGAGCGCGCAGGAGGCTCACCTGCCGCTCTTGCAGGAGCATTACGACTTCTGCGCCGACAGGGTGCGGCCGATGCTGCGCATGACGGTGACGCCAGACTCGTTTCTGCCCGCGACGACCGGCCCAGGCGAGACCGTTCCTGCTCTGCGCAGGTTGGGCGCAGCCGACGTGCCGGCCATCGAAGCGTTGATTGCACTGGGTGGGCCGTTTGCGCCCGATGCCTTCATGCCGAGCCAGGTGGATGAGGGCGTATTCTTTGGCATCGAGGCGGCTGGCGGGCCGGGCATGCCGGTTCCGCGCCTGTGGGCTGTGGCCGGCACGCACCTGACGGCGCCGGCCTGGGGCGTGGCGGCTGTGGGCAACGTCTATGTCCACCCTGCCCAGCGCGGCCGCGGCTATGGCGCTCAAGTCAGCAGCGCCGTGACCGCTGATCTCTTGCAGCGCGGCCTGCGCGTCGTTCTGAACGTCGATCAGGACAACCTGGCCGCCATCGGTTTATATCGACAACTGGGCTTTGCCGTGCATTGCCCCTTTGTAGAAGGAAATGGTGCAGTACGTAATGCGTAATGCGTAATGCGTAATGCGTAACCCGGAAACACTTCCCGCAAACCGACCTCCGGTTACGCATTACGGGTTACGCAACCAAGAGACGCCACCCACAAACCGACCTCCGGTTACGAGTTACGAGTTACGAGTTACGCAACCAAGAGACGCCTCCCACAAACCGACCTCCGATTACGCATTACGCATTACGCATTACTTTTCCCGTCGCTTGACCCAGCGACGAACTACACACACAGAGGTTACACGTGAACTACGACATCAAAGACATCAGCCTGGCTGAGCAGGGCCGTTTCCGCATGCAGTGGGCGGCGCGCGAGATGCCGGTGCTCAACCTGATCGAGGAGCGCTTCGTCAAGGAGCGACCGCTGAATGGCCTGCGCCTCAGCGCCTGCCTGCACGTCACCGCCGAGACCGGCAATCTGATGCGCGTCCTGCAGGCCGGCGGCGCCGATGTGGTGCTGACCGCCAGCAACCCCCTCAGCACTCAGGACGACGTGGCCGCGGCGCTGGTGGCCTACAATGAGATGCCGGTCTACGCCATCAAGGGCGAGGACAACGACACCTACTACCAGCACCTGCACGCCGCGCTGGACTTCAAGCCCAACATGACCATGGACGACGGCTGTGACCTGCTGGCCACCCTGCACAGCGAGCGGGCCGAGCTGCTGGAGCATATCGTCGGCGGCACCGAGGAGACCACCACCGGCGTGATCCGTCTCAAGGCTATGGCCAAGGATGGCGCGCTCAAATATCCGGTGATCGCGGTCAACGACGCCATGACCAAGCATCTCTTCGACAACCGCTACGGCACCGGCCAGAGCACCATCGACGGCATCGTGCGCGCCACCAACATCCTGCTGGCCGGCAAGACCTTCGTGGTCGGCGGCTATGGCTGGTGCAGCCGCGGCATCGCCATGCGGGCCAAGGGGCTGGGCGCCAACGTGGTCGTCACCGAGATCGAGCCGCTCAAGGCGCTGGAGGCGGTGATGGATGGCTTCCGCGTCATGCCCATGCTGGACGCGGCCCGCATCGGCGACATCTTCTGCACCGCCACCGGCGACATCCACGTCTTCGACCGCCATCACTTCGCGGTGATGAAGGATGGCGCGATCATGGCCAACTCCGGCCACTTCAACGTGGAGATCAACATCCCCGCGCTGGAGGAGATGAGCACCGAGCGGCGGCGGGTGCGCCACCAACTGGACGAGTATGTGCTCAACGATGGCCGGCGGCTCTACCTGGCCGGCGAGGGCCGGCTGGTCAACCTGGCCGCGGCCGAAGGCCATCCCGCCAGCGTGATGGACATGAGCTTCGCCAACCAGGCGCTGAGCGCGGTCTACATGCGCACCCATGCCCACGAGCTGGAGAACAACGTCTACTCCGTGCCCGAGGCGCTGGATCAGGAGATCGCCCGCATGAAGCTCACCGCCATGGGCGTGGAGATCGACGTGCTGACCCCGGAGCAGGAAACCTATCTGGCGTCTTGGACGGAAGGCACCTAAAAAGTAACACGTAACTTGTAACACGTAACTGGTGTTCCGGGCGCACAGCTCATTCCAGCAGATTCCGGGTTACGAGTTACGTGTTACGGGTTACTCTCTCATTCCCAGACACAACTCTCAACAACCTAAGGAGAACATAAACCCATGAGCAACACGTTTATGACAGCCCCCAAGCTGTTCTACACCTCCGAGTCGGTGACGGAAGGCCACCCCGACAAGATGTGCGATCAGATCAGCGACGCGGTGTTGGATGCCATCATCAAGGATGACCCCGACGCGCGCGTGGCCTGTGAGACGGCCGTGACCACCGGCCTGGTGCTGGTGATGGGAGAGATCACCACCAGCACCTATGTGGACATCGGCGCGCTGGTGCGCGATGTGGTGACCGACATCGGCTACACGCGCGGCAAGTATGGCTTCGACGCCGACACCTGCGGCGTGATCGTCTCCCTCAAGGAGCAGTCGGCCGACATCGCCCTGGGCGTGGACGAGGCGCTGGAGCACAAGACCGGCCAGATGACCGACGACCAGATCGAGGCTATCGGCGCCGGCGACCAGGGGATGATGGTGGGCTTTGCCTGCGACGAGACCCCTGAGCTGATGCCCATGTCGATCCACCTGGCCCATGGCCTGACCAAGCGGCTGACCCAGGTGCGCAAGGATGGCACCCTGCCCTATCTGCGCCCCGACGGCAAGAGCCAGGTGACGGTCGAGTATGTCTATGGCAAGCCCAAGCGGGTCGATGCCATCGTCATCTCCACCCAGCACTCGCCCGACGTGGATCAGCACAAGATCAAGGCTGACCTCTACGAGCGGGTGATCAAATATGTGGTGCCCAACGGTCTGCTGGACGCCGACACCAAGATCTACGTCAACCCCACCGGTCGTTTTGTCATCGGCGGCCCCATGGGCGACGCCGGCCTGACCGGCCGCAAGATCATCGTCGACACCTACGGCGGCATGGCGCGCCACGGCGGCGGCGCGTTCAGCGGCAAAGACCCGACAAAGGTCGATCGCTCCGGCGCGTACATGGCCCGCTACATCGCCAAGAACTGCGTCGCGGCCGGCCTGGCCAGCCGCCTGGAGCTGCAGATCAGCTACGCCATCGGCGTGGCCCGGCCCCTTTCGGTCAGCGTCGAGACCTTCGGCACCGGCCGGGTCTCCGATCAGCGCATCATCGACCTGATCCACGAGCACTTCGACATGCGCCCGGCGGCCATCATCCGCGACCTGGACCTGCGCCGTCCCATCTACCGCGACACCGCGGCCTACGGTCACTTTGGCCGCAACGACATCGACGCGCCCTGGGAGCGCACTGACAAGGCTGAGCTGCTGCGCGCCGACGCAGGGCTGGACTGACGCGCGTCTGCCGATCTGTGGCTCGTAACTCGTAACTCGTAACTCGTAACCCAGAGCGTATATGCCAGGGTTTTCCGGGTTACGAGTTACGGGTTGCGCCGCCAAAGCCAACCCCCACTCACCTACGCCTCCCATGCCGCGCACCTCCCGCATCCTGCTGCTCCTGATCCTGGCCATGGCCACGATCTTGCGCATCTGGCGGATCGACGGCGTCCCGCCCGGCTTTCACTTCGATGAGGCCTTTGAGGGGTTGGAGGCTTGGCGCATTCTGACGGAGCCTGGCTACCGACCGGTCTTCCTGGCGGGCAATTTCGGCGTGCCCCCGTTGAACGCCTATGCCAACGCGCTGATGTTCGGGCTGGCTCAGGCGCTGGGCGGTGAGGCGGGGCCGACCGCCATGCGTCTGACGGCTGCGCTTTTCGGCGTGGCCGGCGTGCTGGCAATCTACCTGCTGGCGGCCGAAATGCGCCGCCACGAGCCCGACCTGCCCCCAGCCCTGCCGCTGTTGAGCGCGGCCAGCCTGGCCTTGATGCGCTGGCACATCCATTTCAGCCGGATAGGCATCGAGCCGATCCTCGTGCCGCTGCTCTGGGCCGGCAGCGCCTGGCTCATGCTGCGCGGCTGGCGCACCGGCGGTTGGCTCAGCTTTCTCGGGGCCGGCGTGCTGATGGCCGCGGCGGCCTACACCTATCAGGGGGCGTGGGTGATCCCGTTGTTGATGGTCGTGCTGATTCTCCACCTGGCCGCCGGCGATCGGTCGCGGCTGGCCGCCTGCTGGCCGCCTCTTGTGGCCGCGTTCGGGCTGGCCTTGGTGCTGACCCTGCCTCTGGCCCACTTCTTCTGGCAGAATCCAACGCTGCTGTTGCTGCGCCCTGATCAGATTGACGCCTTTGACCAGGTGAGCGCTTCGGCGCCGGCCAGCCTGGCGACCAATGCCTGGAGAACCCTGCGCCTCTTTGGGCCGGGCCAGACCGGCGACCTGGACGTGCGGCGCAACCTGCCTGGCGAATCTGCCCTGAATCTCTGGCAGGCGGCGCCCTTCTATCTTGGCCTGGGATTGGCGCTCTGGCGCGTCCGGCGTCCGGTCTACGCGCTGCCGGTGGCGGGGCTGGTGGGACTGCTGTTGCCCGGCGCCCTCAGCGATCAGGCGCCGCATTTCCATCGCGTCCTGGGGGCGGCCGCGCCGGCCGCGCTGTTGGCCGGCCTGGGACTGGCCTGGCTCTGGCAACAGGCCAGCCTGCGTTGGCGACCGGACGCAGCCAGGAACTGGGTCCGATGGGCCTTGCAGGGCGCGGTCGTGGTCGTGCTGCTGGCCGGCGGCCTGGTCGCGGCGCGCGGCTATTTCGTTCGCTGGGCCAGCCAGCCCAGCCTGTACTACGCCTTCGACGCCGGCCTGTGGGATGTGGGTCAGTGGGTTGCGGATCAGCCGGTCGATCAGCCCATCTATCTTACGCCGCGCGCCGCCGATCATCCGACGCTGGCCTTCGCCTGGCGGGCAGGCAGCGGCAGCCGCCCCGCGCCGGTGAGCTTCGATGGCCGGCACATCTTCCCCATGGCGGTCGCTGCGCCCCCTCAGGCCGAGCACTACGTCGCCATCGAGCACGAGGATTTTCGCACCCAGCTCCTCTTGCCTGAGCTTTTTCCTGACGCGACCATCGGCCCTGACTTCGTAGATCGCGCCGGTCAGGTGTATGCCCGCGTCTACAACCGGTTGGCTGGCGTCAAGTCGCTGCGAGCCCCGCCCCAGCCGCTGAGCACATTCTTGGGCGACGGCATCCGGCTGGAGGGCTACGAGCTCCTGCCCGATGCGCCCGCGCCGGGCGGCATGTTGTATGTGCGGCTCTACTGGCTGGTGGATGCTCTGCCAGAGGGCGATTGGACGGTCTTCGTCCACCTTCTTGGCCAGGCGAAATCCGACGGCAGCCGTCTGTGGGCTGGCAGGGACAGTCCGCCCGGCAACGGCAGCCTACCCACGGGGCGGTGGCAGCCGGGCTGGCGCGTCATCGACGAGTTTGCCCTGCAACTGCCGGTCGATTTGCCCGCCGGCGTCTATGATCTGGAGATCGGCATGTACCAGGGGGACGGCGCGCATCTGCCGGCCGGCGGGGGAAGCGTTCACCTGGGGGCCGTGGCCATCCCCGCGTCGGAGGCCGCCCCATGAACGCACCGGTCACAGCCGTGGGGCAGGTGCGGGTTTGCACCGTGCTTCCCACCTACAACGAGCGGGCCAACATCCCCCTGCTGATCGACGGCATCATGCAGGCAGCCATCACGCCCCATCGGGTGTTGGTGGTCGACGACGATTCGCCTGACGGCACCTGGCAGGTGGTGGAGGCGCTGGCAGCAGAGCGCGCCGGCGACGTGGTGCTGATCCGGCGCCAGGATGCCAAGGGGCTGACTTCGGCCATCCAGTGCGGCATCGACGCGGCCATCGGAACCTACGCCGCCGACATCGTCACCTGGATGGATTGCGATCTTTCCATGCCGCCGGAGGACATTCCCAGGCTGGTTCGAGCCATCGTGGATGGGGGAGCAGACGTGGCCATCGGCTCCCGCTGGACGCCTGGGGGCGCCGACAGGGCTCACGGGTGGATGCCCCGCACGCTGAGCTGGATCCTCAACCATTGGGCCATGCTGCTGTTGGGTCGTCAGGTACACGACTACACCAGCGGCTTCGTCGCGGTCCGGGCCGAGACGCTGCAGCGCATCCGGCTGCAAGGGGACTATGGCGAATACTGCATCGATTTTCTCTATCGGGCCGGGAAACTCGGCTATCGGCTTCAGGAGATACCCGTCATCTGCGTGCCGCGCGCCAGCGGCGAAAGCAAGACGGGCGCTGATCTGTGGGACTATCTGGCCAAGGGACGCCACTACCTGGCGACTATCTGGCGTTTGCGATTTCATTATGGGAGCATGAACGATGTTGAAACCAGTTGAACTGAGTCTTGAGGAAATGGGCGAGTTGGCGGCGATCATCCCAGCGGCTGAGCCGGAAGTGACCATCAGCTATCAGGCTATTCCCCGCTTCGACCAACCCAGCCGGCGTTCGATCATCCCGGTTTGTGAGCCCACGCTGCAAGGCAATGAGCTGAAATATGTGCAGCAGGCTGTGGAGACCAACTGGATCTCCTCGATGGGCAGCTTCATCCGCGATTTCGAGACCGGCTTTGCCGAATATTGTGGAACCCACTACGGCATCGCCTGCGCCAACGGCACGGTGGCCCTGCATCTGGCCCTGGCCACGCTGGGGTTGGGGCCGGGGGACGAGGTCATCCTGCCCGCGTTCACCATGATCGCCACCATCAACGCCGTGACCTACTGCGGCGCGACCCCGGTGCTGGTGGACAGCGAAGCCGCCTATTGGCAGATGGACATGAACCAGGTGGCGGACAAGATCACCGCGCGCACCAAGGCCATTCTCCCCGTCCACACCTATGGCCACCCGGTGGACATGGATGCGCTGAACCAGATCGCCGCCCGCCGCGGCATTTGGGTCATCGAAGACGCGGCCGAGGCTCACGGCGCCGAGTACAAGGGCCGGCGCGCCGGAGGGCTGGGCGTTGCGGGCTGCTTCAGCTTCTACGGCAACAAGCTCATCACCACCGGCGAGGGGGGCATGATCACCACCGACGACAAGGAGATCGCTCACCTGGCCTGGAATCTGCGCGACCACGCCTTCAGCGAGGAGCGCCATTTCTGGCACAAGCTGGTCGGCTACAACTACCGCATGACCAATCTGCAAGGCGCCTTGGGACTGGCGCAACTGGAACAGTTGGATGACCTGGTGGCGGCGCGGCGGCGCAACGCGGCCCACTACACGCGGCTGTTGAGCGACATTCCGGGCATCACCACGCCGCCCGAGGCTTCCTGGGCCAAAAGTGTCTTCTGGATGTACGGCATTCTGGTGGATGCGCAGGCCTATGGCATGAATCGGGATCAACTGCGCCGCGCCCTGGCTGACAGGGGGGTGGAAACCCGCACCTTCTTCATTCCCATGCACTGCCAGCCGGTGTACTGGCAGCGTTTCCTGGGACAGCGCTATCCGGTGGCCGAACGTCTCTGCCGCGATGGCTTCTATCTGCCGTCAGCTTCTTCGCTCAACCCGGAAGAGATCGACTATGTGGCGGGGGTGATCCGCGAGGTGTGTCAGTAACCGAACTGCCCTGTCGCCACACCTTTGGGAGAATCTGCGCACATGCGCTATAATCAGCCACCGTAACCACCACCGCTGAAAGGAAACGGCCCTTGCGGGCGCTAATCACTGGCATCTCCGGCTTCGTCGGCAGCCATCTGGCCGAATATCTCCTGGCTCATACGGATTGGCAAATCTCCGGCACGGTCTACGGTCGGCTGGATAACATCGCCCATCTGCGCCAGCGCCTTGCGCTCTTTCCGGCCGAGCTCTCGCACCTGGACGTGGTGCGTTTCATCGTCGAGGAAGCCCAGCCCGACTACCTTTTTCACCTGGCCGCCCAGCCCATCCCCTCGCTTTCCTACCACGACCCCTGGTTCACGTTGGAAAACAACATCCGTTCACAGCTCAACATGCTGGAGGCGGTGGCGCAGTTGGGCCTGGCCTGCCGGGTGCTGGTGGTCGGCTCCAGCGAGGAATATGGCGCCGTCTCCCCGGCCGATCTGCCCATCGACGAGGAGACGCCGTTGCGCCCCACCTCGCCCTATGCCGTCAGCAAGGTGACCCAGGATCTGTTGGGGCTGCAATACTGGCTCAGCCGGCGGGTGGAGGCGGTGCGGGTGCGCCCCTTCAACCACATCGGCCCTCGCCAGCGGCGCGGCTTCGTGGCCCCTGACTTCGCCTCGCAGATCGCCGAGATCGAGGCTGGGCTGCGGCCGCCGGTGATGGCTGTGGGCGAGCTCAACGTGGCGCGTGATTTCAGCGACGTGCGCGATATCGTGGCAGGCTATCATCTGGCCCTGACCCAGGGGCAGGCGGGCGAGGTCTACAATCTGGGCGCGGGCCAGGCGCGTTCGGTGCAGGAGCTGCTGGACACGATGATTGCCTTCTCCTCCGTTCCCATCGAAGTGACGCGGGACCCTGACCGGGTGCGCACCGTGGAGACGCCCCGCATTGTGGCGGACTGCACACGGCTGCGCCAGCAGACCGGCTGGACGCCGGGCATCCCCTTTCATCAGAGTGTGGCCGATGTGCTGGACTATTGGCGCGACCAGGTGGCCAGCGGCGCCGTCGATCCGACGCCGGCCGAGCTGCACGTGCGCAGGTGAATGGGCCGGTCGCAGCCTGTCCCGTGATATCTGACAGACAAAACCCTCTCATCAAGGAATAGACATGCCAAAAGCGTTGATTACCGGAATCACCGGCCAGGACGGATCGTATCTGGCTGAGTTCTTGCTGGCCCAGGGCTACGATGTGCTGGGCATGGTGCGGCGTTCCAGCACCGTCAACTTCGACCGCATCCGCCATTACCAGGACCAGGTGACGTTGGTGCAGGGCGACCTGCTGGACCAGGTCTCGCTGATCAACATCCTGGAGGAGCACAGGCCGGTCGAGGTCTACAACCTGGCCGCCCAGAGCTTCGTGCCCACCTCCTGGCAACAGCCGGTGCTGACCGGCGAGTTCACCGCCCTGGGCGTCACCCGGCTGCTCGACGCGATCCGGCTGGTCAGCCCGACGACGCGCTTCTACCAGGCCAGCAGCTCCGAGATGTTCGGCAAGGTGCAGGAGGTGCCGCAGCGCGAGAGCACCCCCTTCTACCCCCGCTCCCCCTACGGCGTGGCCAAGGTCTACGGCCACTGGATCACCGTCAACTACCGCGAGAGCTATGATCTGTTTGCCTGTTCCGGCATTCTTTTCAACCACGAATCGAGCCGGCGCGGCCTGGAATTCGTCACCCACAAGATCACCAACGCCGTGGCGCGCATCAAGCTGGGGCTGGAGCATGAGCTGCGGCTGGGCAACCTGGACGCACGGCGCGACTGGGGCTATGCGCCCGACTACGTGCGCGCCATGTGGCTGATGTTGCAACAGGACCAGCCCGACGACTATGTCATCGCCACCGGCGAGACGCATTCGGTGCAGGAGTTCTGCCAGGAGGCCTTTGGCTATGTCGATCTCGACTGGCAGGAGTTCGTGGTGCAGGACCCGCGCTTCATGCGGCCGGCCGAGGTGGATCTGCTGGTGGGCGATGCCAGCAAGGCCGCGAAGCATCTGGGCTGGGAGCCTTCGGTGACCTTCCGGGATCTGGTGCGCATCATGGTGGACGCCGACCTGGAGGCGCTCCAGCGCAACCAGCATGTGCCGCGCATCTTCTTGGGGTGATATGACCACACGACTATTCGGAACTGACGGCATTCGCGCCCGGGCTGGCGAATGGCCCCTGACCCCGGAGTTCACCCTGCGGCTGGGCCGGGCGCTGGGCCACCTGGCCCGCCAGCGCAGTCAGACGCCGGTGATTGTGGTGGGACGCGACACCCGCCGCTCCGGCGCGCTGCTGGAAAGCGCGCTGCTGGCTGGCATCATGGCGCAGGGGGTCGATGTGACGCTGCTGGACGAGTTCACCACCCCCGGCGTCAGTTTTCTGGCCGCCCATCACAACGCCGTCTTTGGCGTCGTGATCTCAGCCTCCCACAATCCCTACTGGGACAACGGCATCAAGGTCTTCGACGGCAACGGCTTCAAGGCCAGCGATGAGCTGGAGCTGCAGATCGAACAGTTGGCGCTGGACGATGGGCAGCTTTGGCATGAAAACAACCATCTCCCCTTGCTGGGGGCGCTGCGGGCGCAGTTCCCCGAAGGGGCCGACCAGGCGCCGCTCTTGCCCGGCGTGGTGCAGCTCACCCGTGACCTGGGCGAGAACTATGTCAGCCATCTGCTGCGGGTCTTTGGCGGGCCGGGCGCGCTGCGCGGGCTGCGGGTGGTGCTGGACTGCGCCAATGGCGCGGCTTCCTACCTGGCCCCGGAGGTCTTTCGCCGTCTGGGCGTCGAGGTGGTGGGGCTCAATGTCTGGCCCAACGGCGTCAACATCAACGTCCATTGCGGCACCGAGGGCGATGGCCCCCAGCGCGCCGGCCTGGCCGTCACCGCGGCCATGGCCGACATCGGCTTCGTCTTCGACGGCGACGCCGATCGCTGCAAGTTCGTCGATGAGACGGGCGTCGAGCGCGACGGCGACTACATCCTGGCCATCCTGGCGCGTGACCTGCTGGCTCAGGGCAAGCTGAGCGGCAATACCGTTGTCACCACCCAGATGGCCAACCTGGGGCTGGACCTGTCGCTGCGCGAGGTCGGCGTGCGGCTGGAGCGCACCCAGGTGGGCGACAAGTGGGTGTCGCAGTGCATGCGCGATGGCGGTTTCGTGCTGGGCGGCGAGCAGTCGGGCCACATCATCCTGTTCGAGCACGGCCTGACCACGGGCGACGGACTGTACACCGCGCTGCGCATGAGCCAGTTGCTGCTCTCCCAGCGCGAGCGCGGCCAGTCCTTCTCTAACCTGGCCAGCAACGTCCTGCGCAAGGCGCCGCAGGTGCTGGTCAAGGCCGACGTGCCCGCCAAGCCGGCCCTGGAGGATCTGCCGGCCGTGCAGGAGCAGATCCAGCGTTCACAAGCGGCCCTTGGCGCCGATACCCTGATCAACGTGCGCTATTCCGGCACCGAGCCGGTGGTGCGGGTGATGATTCAGGGCGCCGGCCAGAGGGTGGAGGCGTTGCAGGGCGAGGCGCAGGCGATCTTGCAGGCTGTCGTCGGCAGCATTGTGCGTAACACGTAACTCGTAACCCGTAACACGTAACCCGGAGTCAGCAGAGAGCCCTTCCGGTTACGAGTTACGGGTTACGTGTTACGAGTCCCTCACATCAACGTCAACGAGGACAAAACATCATGACTCCCATCATCTTCGGCACCGATGGCTGGCGCGGGCGCGTCGGCGAGGACTATACCTTCGACAACGTGCGCCGCTGCGCCCAGGGCTTTGCCAGCTACCTGGCCGACGCCTTCAAGCCGGCTGAGCTGGCGCGCGGCGTGGTGATCGGTCACGACAAGCGCTTTTCCGGCCGCGATTTCGCCCTGGCCGCGGCCGAGGTGCTGGCCGGCAACGGCATCCCCGTTCACTTCTGCCAGGGCCCAACGCCGACGCCGGCCATCTCCTTCCAGGTGGTGCATCAGCGGGCGCTGGGCGCGGTCAACATCACCGCCAGCCACAACCCGCCGGGCGACAACGGCTTCAAGGTGCGCGACCCCTCCGGCGGCGCGATCGACCCTGACCGGCTGAAGCAGATCGAGGCCCTGATTCCTGACAGCGTGGCCGGCGTGCGACGCATCCCGGCCGAGCAGGCCGAGGCCGTGGGGCTGCTGCGTCCCTTCGACGCCAAGCCGGCCTACCTGGCCCGCATCCGCGAGCTGGTGGATGTGGAGCGCATCAAGGAAGCCGGGCTGAAGGTTGTTTACGATGCCATGTGGGGCAACGGCGCGGGCTGGCTGGACGAGCTGCTGGCCGGCGGCAAGACGCAGGTGACGGTTGTGCATGGCGGGGCCAACCCCAACTTCCCGGAGATGGATCGCCCCGAGCCGATCCGGCCCAACGTGGACGCCGGCATGGCCGCGGTGCGGCAGGCCGGCGCGGACGTGGGCCTCATCACCGACGGCGACGCCGACCGCATGGGGCTGATCGACGAGCAGGGCGCATTCATCGACCAACTGCGCGCCTACGCGCTGATGGCGCTCTACCTGCTCAAGATCAAGGGCGACCGGCGCCCCATCGTCAAGGCCCTTTCCACCACCGGCATGTTGGAGATCCTGGGCCAAAAATATGGCGCCGAGGTGTTCGAGGTGGGCGTGGGCTTCAAGTTCGTGGCCCCCAAGATGCTGGAGACCGGCGCCATGATCGGCGGCGAGGAGAGCGGCGGCTATGCCTTCGGCGATCACCTGCCTGAGCGCGATGGCATCCTGGGCTGCCTGCTCTTTCTCGATTTCATGGTGCAGACGGGCAAAAAGCCGTCGGAGCTGGTGGAGCTGCTCTTCGACGAGGTGGGCAACCATTATTATTACAGCCGCGTCGATACCCGCTTCCCCGGCGAGAAGCGGCCGCTTGCCAAGGAACGGCTGGACGCGGCCCGGCCGGAGCAGATCGCCGGCATGCGCGTTGTCCGTTTCAGCGGCTACGACGGCTACAAGTACTACACCGAGGATGGCGGCTTCCTGCTGATCCGTTTCAGCGGCACCGAGCCCATCGTGCGCGTCTACACCGAAACCACGCGCCAGGAGCTGGTGCCGGCGATTCTGGATGCCGGGCTGGAGATCGCCGGGCTCAAATAAGGACGCGTTGGCTCGGTCAGGAGACCGGCCCAAGCAGCCGGCTCGGTCAGGAGACCGGCCTAAGCGGCAGGCGGACGCGTTGGCTCGGTCAGGAGACCGGCCCAAGCGGCAGGCGGACGCGTTGGCTCGGTCAGGAGACCGGCCCAAGCAGCCGGCTGCATCACCGGAGACTCGCTCCGGGTTACGAGTTACGCATTACGAGTTACGAGCCCAAAAACCCAACGATCCGCCAGCCCCCACCCCACCATGTTCATCGACACCCACTGCCACCTCAACTTTCATCAGTTCGATGCTGATCGCGATCTGGTGGTGCAGCGCGCTTTGGACGCGGGGGTCGGGATCATCATCAACCCGGCCGTGGACCTGGCCACCAGCCGGCAGGCCATCGCGCTGGCCGAGCGCTATCCGGGCGTCTATGCCCAGGTGGGCGTCCATCCCAACGATACGGCCGACTTCAGCGCCCACACCGCGGCCGAGCTGGCCGAATTGGCGCAGCACCCCAAGGTGGTGGCCATCGGCGAGATCGGCCTGGACTACTACTGGGAGCGCGTGCCGCACCAGCAGCAGCAGGCCGCCTTCGAGGCGCAGCTCGACCTGGCCGCCCGGCTGGACCTGCCGGTGGTGCTGCATTGCCGTGACGCCCACGCCGATCTGTGCGCCATTCTGCGCAACTGGACGCCCGGCGCCCAACTGCAGCGCCCGGCCCAGGCGATTCTGGGGGTGTTGCACGCCTATTCGGGCGACCTGGCCATGGCCGAGGATGCCTTTAGCTGGAACATGGTCCTCTCCTTCGGCGGCCCGTTGACCTTCCGCAATGCCCGCGATCTGCACAGCCTGCTGGCTCTGCTGCCGCTGGAGCGCCTCCTGTTGGAGACCGACGCACCCTATCTGACGCCGCATCCGCATCGCGGGCAGCGCAACGAGCCGGCCTACATTCCGCTGATCGCCCAGGGCCTGGCTGAGATCAAAAACAGCGACGCGGCAGCGGTGGGCCAGGCGACCAGCGCGCTGGCCCACGCCGTATTTGCCAAGCTGGCCCTTGACAGACATAATTGACTTTCAGGTGATGTATTTCTTCGAGGAGCGCAAGGACTTTGAGTAGCCATTCTGACGCGCTGGCGCTGGTGGCCGACGACATGCAGCAGGTCGATCTGAAAATGCAGGCGACCGGCGAGGTCTTCGCCCCGTTGGCTGGCGCCATCAATCTGCTCTTGGCCAGCGGCGGCAAACGGCTACGGCCGGCGTTGGCGCTGCTGGTGAGCCGTCTCTACCCACAGGCAGAGCTGGAGCGGGTGATCTCGCTGGCGGCCGCCGTGGAGATGCTGCACTCGGCCACCCTGGTACACGACGACGTGATCGATGGCTCGCTGCTGCGCCGCGGCCAGGCGACGCTCAACGCATCCTGGAGCCAGGGCGCAACCATCCTGGCCGGCGACTTTGTCTTCGCCCGCGCGGCCTTCTTCGCGGCTGAGACCGACAACATCCGCGTCATGAAGATCTTCTCCCAGACCTTGATGACCATCGTCGAGGGGGAGCTGCGCCAGCTCTACGCCCTGCGCCACTGGTCTCAGCCGCGCGACGCCTATTACCAGCGCATCTACGGCAAGACCGCGGCGCTTTTTGCCGCGGCCACCGAGGCAGCCGCCGTGCTGGGCCATGCGCCGGAGGAGCAGATCGACCTGCTGCGCGACTACGGCTACAACGTTGGCATGGCCTTCCAGATCATGGATGACATTCTGGACTTCGTCGGCGACCCCGGCAAGGTGGGCAAGCCGGTCGGGGGCGATCTGCGCCAGGGCGCGGTGACGCTGCCGGTCTTCCATTACCTTCAGATGCACCCCGAGGCGCTGCAAATCATGCAGACCTCGGGCAATGGCCATGACAGCGGCAACCTGCTGGGCCAGTTGATCAGCGACATCGCCCAGTCGCCGGCCATCGACGCGACCCGCCGGGAAGCAGAGCAGTTCATCGAGGCGGCCAAGGCCTGCCTGGCCCCCTGGCCCCCCGGCCAGCACCGCCAGGCGCTGCTGGATCTGGCCGATTACGTGGTGGCGCGCAGCCTGTGATGAACGGCGCGCCCGACCTGTCGGTGGTCATCGTCAACTGGAATGTGCGGGAGCTGCTGCGTCGCTGTCTGGAATCGATCCTGGACAGCGACGCTTTGTCTGTGACGGGTTCCGATCCAGACGCCTGCGCGCCGCGGTCCCCGACCGACCAGGGCTGGACCGCGGAGGTCATCGTGGTCGACAACGCCTCGACCGACGGCAGCGTGGCCATGTTGACCGCGGACTATCCCTGGGTGCGTGTAGTCGCCAATTCCGACAACCTGGGCTTCACCCGCGCCAACAACCAGGGCATGGCCATCAGCCGCGGCCACAGCCTGCTCCTGCTCAACCCAGACACCGAGCTGGCGCCGGACGCGCTCAGCCAGATGTTGCGCTACAGCGCGGCGCAGCCGCAGGTCGGCGTGATCGGCCCGCAGTTGCGCTACGGCGATGGCAGCTTGCAGTCCTCGCGCCGGCGCTTTCCCACCCTGCTCACCTTCTTTCTGGAAAGCACCGTGGTGCAGCGTTGGTGGCCGCGCAACCGCGTGTTGACCCGCTACTACGCCCTGGACCTGCCCGACGATGCCGTCAGCCAGGTGGACTGGGTGGTGGGCGCCTGCATGTTGGTGCGCCGGGCCGTGGTGGACCAGATCGGCGGCTTCGATGAGGGCTTCTTCATGTACTCGGAGGAGTTGGATCTCTGCCGGCGGGCCGTGGACGCAGGCTGGCAGGTGGTCTATCTGCCGTCCGCGCTGGTCACGCACTACGAGGGCAAGTCCAGCGAGCAGGCGGTAGCTGCCCGCCATATCCGTTTTCACAGCTCACGCGTGCGCTATGTGCGAAAATATCAGGGCCGGCTGGCCGCGGCCCTGGTGCAGAGCTTCCTGCTGCTGACTTTCGTCTATCAATGGCTGGAAGAGGCCGCCAAGTGGCTGGCCGGCTTCGTGGTTCCCAGCCAGCGCGCCCAGCAGACTATGCGCCGGGCGCGCATGACAGCCTATGGCCAGGTGCTGCGCTCCGGACTGCGGCCCCAACCTTAGGGGCCGGCCAGAGAGACCTATGCAACCCGGTGACACCTCCGACCGCCCCGCAGGCCACGCGCCTTGGGCCGGCCCAGGCGCCGGCCGCGCCGCGCTGGCCGTGATCCTGGTGCTGGCCTTTGGCCTGCGGGTGCATCGGCTGGGCGTGCAGGAGCTGCGCGGCGACGAGGCCTTTGGCTATTTCTTCAGCCAGCCCCCTGTCGGCCAGATCGTCGCCGCCACCCTGGCCTTGCAGGAGCCGCACCCGGTGGCCAGCTACGCCGTGCAGCATCTGTGGCTGAAACTGGCCGGCGAGAGCGAGTTCGCCCTGCGCTTTCTGGGCGTCTGCTTTGGCGTGCTGGCCGTCGCCCTGATCTATCACCTGGGACGGCGGCTGCGGCTGGGCTTCTGGAGCGCCGGGCTGGCGACCGGCCTGTTGGCCATCAGCCCCTACGCCATCTGGCATGCCCAGGACGCGCGCATGTACAACATGAGCCTGGCGCTGACGCTGGCTGTGGTCGCGGCCGCGCTGGCAGCTTGGCAGCGGCCGCGCTGGCCGGCATGGGCCGCGCTGGTCGCGCTGAGCTGGCTGGCGCTGCACACCCACTATTTCACGGCCTTTGTCATCCTGGCCCTGAACTTCACCGTGGTGGGGCTGCTGTGGATCAAGGCCGTGACGCCGCGGGCCGCGCGCCAGTGGCTGGCCAGCCAGGTGGTCTTGGCCCTGCTCTATCTGCCCTGGCTGATGGTCGCCTGGGACACCCTGACCGGCTATCGCGGCAACGGCGCTTCGCCCGGCTTCGGCGCCATGCTGCTGCGCGGCCTGGCGGTCTTTGCGGCCGGCGAGAGCGCTCCGCCCGGGCTGCGGGTCAGTCTGGCGCTGGCGGCCGGCCTGCTGATCCTGTTGGGCGGCGCACGGCTGGCGCTGGCCGGCCAGCGCGCCCGACCCGCGCTGTTGCTGCTCGGCCTGTATCTGGCTGTGCCGCTGTTGGCGACCTGGGTCAGCGCCTTGCAGCGGCCGATCTTCGACGAGCGCTATCTGGTGGCCGCCGCGCCCCCCTTTTTCCTGCTGGCGGCCGTGGCTGTGGCCGGCGTCGGCCAGCCCCA
>JAKQCW010000090.1 GCA_029558955.1 Chloroflexota bacterium | reverse complement strand
GAAAATCGACTGTTCGGCGGCCGGAAAGGCGCGCGCCTCGACCTCCGCCCGGTACTCGGCCAGCGCGCTGACGATGTCGCGGTGCAGGGTGCGGTATTGTTTGACGAACTTGGGGGTGAAGCGGTCGAACAGCCCCAGCAGATCATGGATCACCAGCACCTGGCCGTCGCAGCCCACGCCCGCGCCGATGCCGATGGTGGGGATTTCGAGCTGCTGGCTGATCAGCTCGGCCAACTGGGCGGGCACAGATTCCAGCACAATGCTGAAGCAGCCGGCCTCTTGCAGGATCTGCGCATCCTCCATCAGCCGCCGTGCTGCTGCGGCGGTCTTGCCCTGGGGCACGAAGCCGCCGAACTGGGCCACGCTTTGGGGGGTCAGGCCCAGGTGGCCCATGACCGGAATGCCGGCCGCGACGATCTGGCGCACCGCCTCGGCGCGCTCGCGGCCTCCCTCCAGCTTGACCGCCTCCATGCCGGCCTCTTGCAGGAAACGACCCGCGTTGCGCACGGCCTCAGGGACGGAGATCTGGTAGGACATGAAGGGCATGTCGCCGACCAGCAGCGCGGCGGACGCGCCCCGCGCCACCGCTTTGCAGTGGTGCAGCATCTCCTCCATGGTGACCGGCAGGGTGTTGGGGTAGCCGAGGACGACCATGCCCAGCGAGTCGCCGACCAGGATGCAGTCGACGCCGGCCTGGTCCACGGCGCGGGCGGTCATGAAATCATACGCGGTGAGCATGGTGATCGGCTCGCCGCGCTGCTTCTTTTGACGGAAGGTGCGGGTGGTGACTTTTTTGCGCGCCGCGGGCGCGGCGGCAGGGGTGGGGGTGGTGGTTGACACGGTACCCTCCTTTCAGGGGTAGAGTCCGAAACGACCGGTTATGAGTTGCGCTTCGGGCAAACGTTCCTTGGTTGCCTGCGATAAGTGCTGTCTGGGCCATCCCGGTCCGCCAGCGGATCCAGGTGACGCAACAATTATCGCAGAAAAGCGCCGAAAATGCAAGTGGAATCTGAGACCAGCGCAGCCTGGGCGACTGGCAAGATCGGTGGTTGTCAAGAAACGGTTTTGCGGGGGTAACTATTCAGGCTTTCGAGGGCCGCTATCACACCTTGATCGAACAAGGCTACCAGGCCAACCCGGCGCCGGTGCAGGACACTGATGGCCCCAAGCGCCGAGGCAGGCCCAAGCAAAGTCCGGCCAGAAACCTGCTCGACCGTCTGTGCCAGCAGCAACGCAGCGTGCTGGCCTTTATGTGCGATTTCAAGGCGCCTTTCGACAACAACCTGGCCGAACGCGACCTGCGTATGGTCAAGTTGAAGCAGAAGGTGTCGGCTTGCCTTCGTACTGATACCGGCGGACAGACTTTCTGTGTGATTCGCAGCTACATCTCGACCGCTTGCAAGAACGACCTCAACGTCTTGAATGCCCTCACCATGGCTCTCGTCGGCAACCCGTTCTTGCCATCACCCCTTCGTGCTTGGGCTGCGCCATCAGCCTGAATAGTTTACCCTTTGACTTGAAAATAGTCGCTCGGGCCGGTCTGTGCGCAGCCACCGAGCCCGCCATTTTCATTGACCGTTGTGCGCCCAGCGCATGGATGTCTAACCCGGTTTCTCGTCCGCGTCACTGCAGCTCCGCCGGCCACTCGCGCGGTTGGTCGTCTACTCCTTGCAGCACGACCAGGGCGAGTACGACGAAGACCAGCAGGCTGGCCACGGCCGCGGGCCGGCCCAGCCCCAGCGTCTCGGCGATGTAGCCCCACATGAATGGCCCGATGATGCTGGCGAAGCGCCCTACCATGGCGTAGAGGCCATAGAATTCCCCCACGAAGCGCGGCGGCGCCAGCCGCAGCATGTAGGGCCGGTCGGCCGCCCAGACGCCGCCCAGGGCCACGCCGGCCAGCGTTCCCACCCCCCAGAAAAACCACTTGGACAGGTCGAAGACCGCAATCGCCACGACGGCCGACAGCGCAACGACCCAGATCGCCAGGACGATGTTCAGCGTGCGCTTGGGGCCGATCCTGTCCACCAGCAGGCCCCAGGCCATGCCCCCCACCACCGCGAAGAGGATCGATACCAGCAGCAGCAGTTGGGTTTGGGTGGCGGTGAAGCCGACCTCGTTGGTGGCATAGATGCCCATGAAGACGATCAGCGTGTTGATGGGATCGGTGTAGAGCACCCGGCCGCCCAGGAAGCGCGCCAGGCCGCGATACCTGGTGGCGTGCAGCAGCGGCGCTACCACCGGCATCAACAGGATCGATTCCAGCAGTCCGATGGCCAGGCCGGCCGGCAGGAACCACCAGCGCACCGGCTGGCCGGCCAGGCCCACCAGCCCCATGGCCAGGATGCCCTGCCCCAGGCCCAGCAGGGCCCAGATGGCGAAATAGCGTGGCCAGTTGTGAATCGAGCGGAGGCCGCGGCCGTAGGTCTGATCGATAGCCCCGGCCACGATTCGACCGAGCGACCTGGCGCCGGCGCGCGCCGGCTCGTGCACAAAGAAGAAGCAGGGCAGGGCAAAGAGCAGGAAGAGCAGCGCACTGAGGCGAAAGATGCCGGTGTAGCCGATGCGGCTCAGCAGCAGCAGGCCGCTGCCCACGCCGATGAAGGAGCCCATGTAGCCCAGGCCGACGCCGAAGCCGCCCACCTTGCCGCGGTTCTCCTCGGTGCTGACCACGGGCAACAGCGAGTCGTAGAAGATCAGCCCGCCCTGGAAGAGGTAGTTGGCGGCGATGAAGAAGAGCAGCGAGAGGGCCAGACCCCCGACCCCCAACAGCGCGGTGAAGGCCACGCAGAGCAGGGTGGTGACGATCAGAAAGGGCTTGCGGCGGCCGGCCTGGTCCGACAGCGCGCCCAGAATGGCCGCGGTGAAGAACATCAGCGCCATGGAGATGCTGTTGGCGTTGCCGTAGTCCGCGTCGCTTCCCCCCATCTCGTTGACCACCCACAGGCTGAAGTAGAGCGACACGATGTTCATGGAGAAGATCGTGTTGGCCAGATCGTAGAGCGCCCAGGAGAGGACGGCGCGCTTCGGGGGCTG
>JAKQCW010000084.1 GCA_029558955.1 Chloroflexota bacterium | reverse complement strand
GGCGGCACATGGATGGTGAGACTCTTCGGCGCACTCCACCAGCCGAAGCCGAGCAGCAGCGCTACCACGAACAACGCGCCGACCCCCAGGCGCAGCGTCTTCACGTGCGCCTGCAGGTGCGCAACCTCGTTCTTGAAACGGCTCATGGCGCACCTCGATCGGCGTTGCGCCGGGTCGTCCAGTAGCCCGAGCGGGTGATGAGGCGCTGCCCGCCCAGGAGTGCCGCCAGCGCCGGATACCGCAATGCCAGCCGCCACTGGAGCTGCCGGTACAGCCAGGTGTCGGGCCGGCCGCGCTTCTGCGCGCGCAGGAAGCCACCGCCGATGAAGACGCCCAGCGCGATGCCGGCGACGATCAGCGTGGGCACCATGGCGATGCTGTGCGTGAGCCAGGCCAGCGGCAGGCCGAGCGCGAACCCGGCTGCGGCCGACAGGCCGGCGCAGATCCACAACTCGTCGGCGGTCAGCCCGCGCACGACCACCGGCTGGCGATTCAGCCGGTGCGGCAGGAAGCTCACCAGCGTGTCTTGCGGGGTCTCCGAGGGGACGGCCATCGCTTGCCGCCCTCACAGCACGCCGGTGGCCTTGGTGAGCAGCCAGATGCCGACCACCAGCAGGATCGCGCCCACGGCGACCGTCAGGCCGAACTGGCCCCAGGTGGCGCGGCCGGTGTGGATCTCCGAGTAGCGCGTGTAGGCGTGATAGCAGACACCGACGAACATCGAGGCGACCACGAGCAGCGCGATCAGCAGCACGATGTCGTAGCCGTAGTTCTGCAAGGTCTGCAGGATGCCGCTGCCCTGGCCGCGCGAAGGGTCCTCCATGGTCGGCAGGCCCTGCGCGAAGGCCGACAGCGGCAGGCCCGCGAGCGCCAGCGGCAGCAGCGGAGCGGCGATGCGGGACGGAATGCGATGGGATGTCGTTGGCGTGTTCATGGCGTATGGCCCTTCGTGACGGTCAGGAGAGGAGAAAGAAGGTCAGCACCAGGTACATCGCCACGAAGCGCACGACGACGGCGAGGAACTGACGCTCGGTGATGCGGTGCTCGGCCCAGCCGACGTAGGCGGTGCGCATGGCCCACACGCCCCACAGCAGCAACACGGCGAACACGAAGCCCAGCACCACGCCAGAGACGGCCGAAGGCGCAAAGCCGCCGTTGGCCTGGAAGGCGGCGACCTGATCGGCAGAGGGCGTCATGGCGACGGCTCCTCGTCGTCCGCGCGGTCGCGGCGGACGTAATCGCCGGCCAGCGGGACGGGATCGCGCGGTTGGGCGCGCTGGGGCACGAGGTAGTCCTGCAGGCCGGCGCGAACGCGGTTCAGGTCGGCACGCAGTCGGGCGTAGTCGAAGTGGTAGCGGGCGCGTTCCTGCGGAGCGGTATTGGCGGCGTGCTCGGCGAGGCGGTCGATCAGGTTGAGCTGGCGGGCGAGGGCCGCCAGTTGCTCGTGTTCAGCGGTGGCATCGCCGGCCGATGCGGGCGATGC
>JAKQCW010000268.1 GCA_029558955.1 Chloroflexota bacterium | reverse complement strand
CCTGCCGGCCACGCACCGGCTGGCCCACGTGCATGGCTGGCAGATGGGCGTCCACTTCGAGTCAGACCTGTTCGAGTCGATCTTCATCAGCATCGACGAGCGGGGCCCAACAGGCACGGCCGCGGCCATGCTGCGCGACGTGGTGAACCTGCACCGGAACTGGTAGCCACGCAAGTCGATTTCAGCAGCCGCTTCCCCGCCGATCCGCTCAGCGTTCCCCACCGGGTCTTCGCGCTGACCTGCCAGACTCCCGCCGCGGGAGTGATCTAACAGACAAACATATCTCCCAAACATTTCCCAAGGGAAAGAAACCAAGGAAAGAAACCTTATGCTCCAACAACCTGTCAAGAAAGTCGTGCTCGCCTATTCTGGCGGGCTGGACACCTCCGTTATCGTTCCCTGGCTGCGCAACAACTACGGCTGTGAGGTAGTTTGCTTCACGGCCAACCTGGGCCAGGGGGAGGAGCTGAGCGGCCTGGAGGAGAAGGCCATCGCCTCCGGCGCCAGCAAACTCTACGTCGAGGACCTGCGCGAGGAGTTCATCACCGACTACCTCTATCCCATGCTGCAGGCCGGCGCGGTCTACGAACGCAAGTACCTGCTGGGCACCAGCGTCGCCCGCCCGCTGATCGCCAAGCGCATGGTGGAAATCGCCGAGCTGGAAGGCGCCGACGCGATTGCCCACGGCTGCACCGGCAAAGGCAACGACCAGGTGCGCTTCGAGTTGACGGTGATGGCGCTCAACCCGCGCCTGCGCACCATCGCGCCCTGGCGCGAGTGGACCATCCGCAGCCGCAAGGATGCCCTGGACTACGCCGCCGAGCACAACGTGCCCGTCACCGCCACCGAGAAATCGATCTACAGCCGCGACCGCAACATCTGGCACCTGAGCCACGAAGGGGGGCTGCTGGAAGATCCCTGGAACGAGCCGGAAGAGGTCATGTACCAGTGGTCGGTCAGCCCCGAAGCTGCGCCCGACGAGTCGGAGGAGGTGGTCATCGACTTCCAGGGGGGCATCCCCAAGCGCATCAACGGCGTGGCCAAAGGGCCCATCAGCCTGCTGGAAAGCCTCAATGCCCTGGGCGCCAAGCATGGCGTGGGCCGCATCGACCTGGTGGAGAACCGCCTGGTGGGCATGAAATCGCACGGCGTCTACGAAACGCCGGGCGGAACGATCCTCTACGCGGCCCATGACGCGCTGGAGGAGCTCTGCCTGGACAAGCAGACGCTGCAATACAAACAGCAGGTGGCGCTGAAGTACGCCGAGCTGACCTACAACGGCCTCTGGTTCACCCCGCTGCGCCGGGCGCTGGATGCCTTCGTGCGGGCTACCCAGGAAAACATCACCGGCAGCGTGCGCCTCAAGCTCTACAAGGGCAACGTCATCCTGGTGGGCCGGCGCTCGCCGCACTCGCTCTACCGCGAGGACTATGCGACCTTCGGCCAGGAAGATGTCTACGACCAGAAGGACGCCGAGGGCTTCATCAAGATCTTCGGTCTGCCGCTCAAGGTCGAGGCCATGCTGGATATCGCCGGCGTCGGCGCCAGCAAGTACCGCACGCCGGACTACTCGAGCTTCAAGCGGGACTGAGGGCCAGGACCCCGGCCGAACTCAGAGGAACCTGGCGGCGGCGCCTTGGCGGTCGCATCTCACAGCCAGGTTCTTCTGAGACATCCATGCGCTGGGCGCACAACCGTCGCTGAAACTGGCGGGCTCGGTGGCTGCGCACAGACCGGCCCGAGCGGCTGTTTTCCAGTCGGTTCCCGCAGCGCCCTGCCTGCCCATCTGCACCATGTCCTCCACCTTCAACCATCGCGCCGCCGATGCGCTGGCCAACGATTCCCTCCGCACCACACTGACGCGCTCCACCGGCATCCTCAGGCAGCAGCGGACGGCGGGCTTTGCCGACGCCGCGCCCTTCAGCGAGCTGCAGGCCGCCGCGCGCGCCCTGCGGGAGGATGCGCTCATCCGGCTCCCCGCCCTCCTGACGCAGTTGGAAACAGAGGCCCGCGCCCGCGGCGTCGAGGTCTTCTGGGCGCCGGATGCCGCGACCGCCAATCGCTACATCCTGGCGTTGGCCGAGGCGCGGCGGGTGCGCCAGGTGGTGTGCAGCCATGCCGCGGCCGTGGAGGAGATCGGCCTGGACGCGGCGCTGACCGCGGCCAACATCGGCGTAACCCGGACCCACATCGGCGACTACATCCTGCACCTGGCGGACGACACCCCGTCGCATCCGGTGCATTCCGCCCTGCACTGGCGCAAGGAGGCGGTAACCCAGCTCTTCGAGGAACATCTGGACGTGCCCCAGACGCTGGACATCCAGTCGCTGGCCAACGTGGTGCGCTTCAAGCTGCGCCGGCCAACGTTGGAGGCCACGCTGAGCGTGGGCGGCGTGGCCCTGGCTGTCGCCGAAAGCGGCGCGCTGGCGCTGATCGACGGCGACGACCGCCTGGCCATGGCCGCCTCGCCGATCCATGTGGCGGTGATGGGCATCGAGCAGGTGACGGCCACGCTGGCAGACCTGGCGTTGCTGCTGCCGCTCTATGCCCGCAGCGCCGGCGGCCAGCCCATGCCCGACCACGCCCTGCTGCTGGAGGGGCCGGCGCCGGCTGATGTGGCCGATGGCCCACGCGAGCTGCATCTGGTGATCCTGGACAATGGCCGCAGCGATCTCCTGCGCTGGGGCTACGGCGAGGCGCTGACCTGCATCCACTGCGGCGCCTGCCACAACGTCTGCCCGGTCTATCGTGAGATCGGCGGCCAGGCCTACAGCGCGCGCGGCGGCGGGCCGATCGACGCAGTGACGCTGCCGCTGTTGCCGGCGCTGACCGCGCCGGAAGCGCCGCGCGGCCGGCGGCCGGCCGCGCGGCCCGCGTCATCGGCCGACGGCGAGCCCCGCCTCGCGCCGCCGCTGCGCGGCGCGCCGTTGGCGCCCCTGCCCCACGCCAGCACGCTGTGCGGCGCATGCAGCGCGGTCTGCCCGGTGGGCATCGACATTCCGCGGCTGTTGATCCGACTGCGCGGCGACCTGGCCGCGGCCGGCGAGATGGGGTCGCGCGCGCGCCTATGGCGCCGGGCATACCGCTGGGGCATGCAGGATGCGGCCAGTTTGCGCCGCCTGCACCGCTTGCTGCGCAGCGCCCGGCTGCTGTCCGATTGGCCCCAGCCGGCCAGCCAGACCTTTCATGCGCGCTGGCAGGCGAGGCGCGACCGATGAAGCCGCTGGAAGGGCGTGAGACGATCCTGGCCCGGCTGGCGGCCCTGCCTGAGGCGGCCCCGCCAGCCGGGCTGACCAGGCCCGATGTCGTCGCGCCTGTGCCCGACGGGGACCCGGCCGCGCTGATCGAGCGTTTCGTGCAGGCCCTGGAGCGGGTGCAGGTCACCTGGCAGATCGCCGCCAGCCCGGTGATCGCCCGGCTGACGCTGGCAACCGGCTTGCAGGAGGCGGGCATCAAACAGGCGCTGAGCTGGGCGGCCGGCGAGCTGCCGGTGGGCGGCGTGCTGGAGGCGCTGGAGGTGCTGGGCATCGAGATCATCACGCCGACCCCGCCGCTGGCTGACATCCGGCTGCGCCCCCAGGATCTGGAGGTGCGGCGGCGCTATCTGCTGGGCATCGAGGGAATCCCCGTCGGTCTGACCGGCGCCGACGCGGCCTTTGCCGCCACGGGCACGCTGGCGCTGCGCCACGGCCCCGGCCGGCCGCTGCTGGTCCACCAGTTGCCCCGGCGTCACATCGTTCTGCTGGCTGCCAGCCAGATCTACCCCACCATGGAACGCTGGCTGGCGCAGCGGCCGGCCGGGGCCGGCCAGCCAACCTCCCAATGCATCACGCTGCTCACCGGCCCCAGCCGCAGCGCCGACATCGAGGTCACGCCGGTCTTTGGCGTCCACGGGCCAGGCAAGCTGCATGTGATCGTGGTGCAGGGGCAGTGAGGGGGAGAGTTGAGTTTGCTAAGTTCGCCCTTATTGGCCGGCCTGGCCTGCATCATGGTATACTGGGCGCCATTCCAAACCCACCGTTAAAAGGAGACTGAGTGCAATGCGTGCGACCACTGCTGCTCTGCTCAGTGTTGTGATTTTGCTGCTCGCCAGCCTGGCGCTGACGGGCTGTGTGACTACCACCGCCGATGGCTTGCAGCTTCAACCGCTGGCCGGGGGCGCCCAGGAAAACCCAGCCGCGGCGTTGGGCATCGATCCAGCCTCCTATGTGGTTCTCGATCTGGAGCGCCACGGCGGCATCGCCGCCGTGGCCGAGCGCGCCCGCCTTTTCCTGGATGGCCATGTGCTGCTGGAGCGGCGCGGCCAGGATCCGGCGACCTTCCAACTGAGCCCGGCCGAGCAGACGCAGCTCAACGCGGCGCTGGACGCGGCCGACTTCTACCGCAACGCGGCCCAGACCGCGCCGCCGCCGCCGGTTGTGCCTGATGCCTTTCAATACCGCATTCAGCGGCGCGGCGTGCTGTTGCAGGGCCAGGTGGAGACCCACGACGGCGCTGTGCCTGCCTGGCTGGAGCCTCTGCTGCCGCTGCTCACCAACCTGCTGCTGAACCCTGACCCGGCGCGGGTTCAGCCGTTGCCCCCCGCGACGGCCGTGCTCACCGCCACTGCGCCGCTAACCGAGACGGTCGCGGCCCCCTCAGACGCGCCATCCATCGTGGTTATGGAGTTCGTGCGCAGCCAGGCGGGCGCCGACGTGCGGGTGTTGATCAACCTCGATCGCGGCTACAGCGTGGCCGGCGCCGGCGGCGTCGTGGAAGGGACGCTGACGCGCGCGGAGATGGCGGCGCTGACCCGGCTGCTGGAGAGCGCTGACCTGCGCGCCCACGCCGGCGACTACACCCCCGCGCAGCCCTGTCCCACCTGTGCGACCTATGCCGTGACCTATCGCAACCTGCTGAGCAGCGCCACGGTGCGAGGCGAGGAAGGCGCGCTGCCGGACTGGTTCCAACCTGTGGCCCGCGCCTTCGAGGAGCAGTTCATCACTGCGGAGCTGGCGGCCGCTCTGGCCACCCCGCTGGCCCCTGGCGTTGCGACGACGGTCACGGCAACGATCACGGACACTGTCGCCGTGCTCACCCCCACGCCGTCAGCCGCAAGCGCGACCCCTGTGGCCGCGGCGCCGGCTGCTGACCAGGCTTACACGGCGCTGGCCCTGCTGGCTGATCTGGCCAACGCCGGCGCGCTGGTCGAAGCTGCGCCGGGACGCATCACCAAGCCCTATCTGAGCGCGCCAGGGATGATCGCGCGGGTCAACGGCCTTCCCGTGCAGCTTTTCGAGTATGCCGACGCGGCCGCGCTGGCGGCTGACGTGGCCGGTCTGGCCCCCAACGCCAGCAGCGTCGATGGCGTGCCGCTGGTCTGGGCTGCCGCGCCGCATTTCTGGCGTCAGGGCGGGCTGCTGGCGCTGGCCGTCAGCGACGATCAGGCGCTGGTGGATCTGATCAGCCGGGTGATGGGGCCGCAGTTCGCCGGGCGGTAGTCCAGACAACGCCGCGCCGTGGTGTGGCTCGGTCGGAGACCGGCCTGAGCCACTGCTCAAGCCGGTTCCGTGAACCGGCGGCGTTGTGGGCGCAAACCCGGCGGATCACAGATCCGCCGGGAGCAGGTCAACTGAAGAGTTATTTACGCCTCACTCACTGCTCAAGCCGGTTCCGTGAACCGGCGGCGTTGTGGGCGCAAACCCGGCGGATCACAGATCCGCCGGGAGCAGGTCAACTGAAGAGTTATTTACGCCAACTTGTACTGGATTACTTGGACAAGCCGTTCTCGAGCAGTTGACATCCCTGCGCAAGGTCACCTTGATCCTGGGCGCCCGGCAAGTTGGCAAGACAACGCTTTTGCGCGGCATGGAATCCAGGTTCTTGGGTGACGGCCGGCGGGTTCGGTACCTGAACTGCGATCTTGAAGAGGAGCGTCGCGCAATCAACACCTCGCGTTTTTTCCTGGGCTGGCCATCGCCCTGACCATGCTGGCCCTGCTCGTATCGGGCGACAGTCTGCGCGACGCCAGCGATCCCCGCTTTGCCACGCCCCCGTGACCGATGGTACAATGCCGTTCGCACATCGACGGCGGCCACGCAGAATGCACAACGCCCGGCCGATTGGCCGGGCGTTGTTGTGTTTGTGACGGCAACGGACAGGCTCGGTCGGAGACCGACCTGAGCTATGCTCCAAACGATGCGCTGAGGCGGTCGATGGCCGCGGTCAGCTTGGCCGTGGCAGCCGTGGCCATGGCGTCCAGACCGGGGTTGCCAACCACGCCGATGGCGGCCATGGGGTTGAGCGCCGAGATGGTGCTGGCGCCGTCGCCGTTGTCATAGACCACCACATTGCAGGGCAGCATCAGCCCAACGCTCTTGTCAGTGGAGAGCGCCTGGTGCGCCAGCGGTGGATTGCAGGCCCCCAGGATCACATAGCGCTGAAAATCGAGGTCCAGCTTGGTCTTCAAGGTTGCTCTGACATCGATCTCGGTAAGCACGCCGAAGCCCTGCTCCTTGAGCGCGGCCTTAGCCTCTTCGACAGCCTGGTCATAGTCCAGCTTTACCACAGTCGTGATACCCAAAGATGGTATGGACATGTTGAAATCTCCTTGTTGCGGCAGTTGTCACGCCTTTGTCTGCCTCTGTGATGCACCGCGGGGCCGCGAGGTTTCATGCCGCGCGCCGGCTGCCCGTTCTGTAACTATTTTGCCAGGAGCGCCATCGTAATGGCAGGATTGACCATCGACCTCAACCTCTACGCCGATGAAGCGACGCTGATCGACGCCCTGCTGAGCGGCGACAAACACGCCTGCGCCTGCATGGTCAGGCAGCACGGCAGCCAGATGTACGCCGTGGCGCTGCGCATCATGGGCGACCCGGACGAGGCCGAAGATGTGGTGCAGGACGCGTTCATCAGCGCCTGCGGCAAGGTGGCCAGCTTCGAGGGCCGCAGCAAGCTCAGCACCTGGCTCTACCGCATCACCACCAACGCCGCGCTGATGCGCCTGCGCAAACGCCGCGATGACACGGTGTCGCTGGACGAGCCGCAGATCGGCGAAGAGGGCGAGCTGCTGCCCCGTCAACTGGGCGACTGGGAGATCGATCCCGGCCGGCAGGCTCTGTCGTCGGAACTGCGCCAGGTGATGGAGGAGGCGGTGGAAAGCCTGCCTCCTGCGCTGCGGGCCGCCTTCGTTCTGCGCGATATCCAGGGCTTGAGCACCCAGGAAGCGGCCGAGGCATTGGATATCAGTGAAACTGCCCTGAAAGTACGGCTGCATCGGGCAAGGTTAGCCCTGCGCGAGCGGCTGGCCGGCTATCTGACCGGCCATCCGCAGGAGATGGCGCCATGAACACCCACGACCACGACCACGGCGACTGCCGGCAACTGCTCAAAGACCTCAGCGATTACATCGATGGCGACCTGGACGAGACGCTGTGCGTCGAGATCGAGCGCCACATGAACGACTGCGATAACTGCCGGGTGGTGGTGGACACGCTGCGCAAAACCGTGTCGCTCTATCACGATCTGCCGGCGACGCCGATGCCGGCTGAGGTCGAGGAGCGGCTGTTCAGGTGTCTCGATCTGGAGGCCTTCGTCGGCGCCGAGCGCTAGATCGACACATCCCCACATGAAAGCGCCCGGCGCCTGAGCAGTAACCATCTACTGAAGGAGAGAATGAACATGGCACAGGTAAGCGTCACCTGGCAGCACGAGGATCTGCTGCTGCAAGCTGAAAACGACACCGGCAACACCATCGTGCTGGATTCTGGCGCGGGCGTCGGCGGCAAGAACCGCGGCGCGCGCCCGTTGCAACTGCTGTTGATGGGCCTGGCCGGCTGCACAGCCATGGACGTGCTCAGCATCTTGCAGAAGAAGCGTGAGCCGGTGCAGGATTTTCAGGTCACCGTCTCCGGCCAGCAGGTGGAGAGTCACCCCCGGGTCTTTGCGGCCCTGCACATCGAGTACATCATCACCGGCGACGTCAGCGAGAAGGCGGTGCAGCGCGCCATCGATCTGTCGGAGAACATCTACTGCCCAGCCCAGGCCATGCTGCGCCCCGGCGCCGTCATCACCAGCAGCTACCGCATCGTCCAGCCCTGAGCCCATTCCATCTGCATCGTGTGCAGCACCCCAGCGTGGAGCCTGGAGGGGTACAACGCCCGGAGGGGCCGGCCAGGGCCGCGCGCCGGTCGCCAGACGCGGCAATGCCCATCCTGGGTTGGGGGAGGAGGTCCAGGATAGGCATTGACGCTGGCAGTATAGCACCGAGTCTCAGGATTGCCAAATCCTGACAACTGGTGTGGGGAGGTCAGGATTTCGGATACACCGCCGGCACGAAAGTCTGTGAGGTGATGGGTGGACGGACATAGCCCACATCGCTTTGCCGCGCCGGCAGCACCAGCGGATCGGGGGTCAGGTCCTGGTAAGGAATCTGGCTGAGCAGGTGATGGATGCAGTTCAGCCGGGCCAACTTCTTGACATCTGCGTCTACCACCCACCAGGGCGCCTCTTTGATGTCGGTGTAGGCGAACATGTCATCCTTGGCGCGCGAGTAGTCGACCCAGCGGGAGCGCGCCGTCAGATCCATGGGGCTGAGCTTCCAGCGGCGGGTGGGGTCGTCGATGCGATCCTGGAAACGCTTCTCCTGCACTTCGTCGCTGACCGAGAACCAATACTTGAGGATGATAATGCCTGAACGCACCAGCATGCGCTCGAAGGAGGGACAGGAGCGCAGGAACTCCCAGTATTCCTCCTCCGTGCAAAAGCCCATCACCCGTTCCACGCCCGCCCGGTTGTACCAACTGCGATCCATCAGCACCATCTCGCCGCCGGCCGGCAGGTGGTTGACGTAGCGCTGAAAGTACCACTGGGTCTTCTCGCGTTCGGTGGGGGCAGGCAGCGCCACCACGCGCGCAACGCGGGGGTTGAGCGTCTCGGTGATGCGTTTGATGGCGCCGCCCTTGCCGGCCGCGTCACGACCCTCGAAGATCACCACCACCTTGAGCTTCTCGTGCTTGATCCACTCTTGCAGCTTCACTAACTCGATCTGGAGCTGGGCCAGCTCGGTCAGATACTCCTTGTTGGAGATCTTGCGCTTGGCGACCGAGGCTTCTTCAGGAATATCCGACGCCGTGTTGTCAGCCGGCGCGACGTCGGTCTCAGGCGCGGCTGCCTTCGGCTTCTTCTCCTTGCTCTTCTTCTTCTCTTTGGCCATCTTGTCCTCCTGGTTGAGAAGGGAAAACCGCCCGCGGGCGGCAGGATACCGTTGGTTGATTATCGCGCCCAGAGACCCGTTTGTCAACGGCTGGATTCGACGGCTTGCTCAGCCAGCAACACCTCGCGGCAGGCCAACATCTTCTCGCGCTGCGCCTGGCTGACGGTGGGGAACTGCGGGTCCATCTCCATCAGTTTGGCCGCGATGATGGCAGCCACGGCGATGCGGGTGAACCACTTGCGGTCGGCCGGCACCACGTACCAGGGCGCCCAGGCAGTGCTGGTGTGCTCGAAGACCTGCTGATAGGCCGACCGGTACTCGTCCCAATGCTTGCGCTCCTCGATGTCGCCGGGGTTGAATTTCCAGTTTTTCTCCGGCTTGTCGATGCGCTCCAACTGGCGCTCCAACTGCTTGTCTTTGGAGACGTTCAGGTAGATCTTGACGATCTCGGTGCCGTTCTCCGTCAAATGGCGCTCGAAATCGTTGATCTGGCGAAAGCGCTGCTGCCACAGCTCCGGGCCCAGCGTCTGCGGCGGAAGGCGTTGGGCATCGAGGAAGCTGGGATGGACGCGCACCACCAGCACCTCCTCGTAGTGCGAGCGGTTGAAGATGCCGATGTTGCCGCGCGCCGGGAGCGCCTTGACGCAGCGCCACAGATAGTCGTGCTCCAGCTCCTCGACCGACGGCGCCTTGAAGCTGGTCACCTGGCAGCCGGCCGGGTTGACGCCGCTCATGACATGTTTGATGGTGCTGTCCTTGCCGGCCGCGTCCAGCGCCTGCAAGACCACCAGCAGCGCACGCGAGTTTTCGGCATAGAGCTTCTCCTGGTATTCAGCCAACAGCTCCACGCCATCCTGAAGGATGTCATCCGCGTTCTTGGACTTGGCGTAGCCATATGTGTCGGCCGGGTCGAAATCTTTCTTGAGGTTGACCGGGCGGCCCGGCTCGACCAGGAAATGGCGGACGAATGTCTGGAAATCAGAGGGTTGCAGGTGCATGGCGGTGTGTTCTCCAGTCTCTTTGATCGATGCCACGCTTCATGGCAAGAAAAACGTGTCGGCCCGATTATACCACAGCGCCAAGTCGGGCTCTTGACCCTGTTCCGGCAGCCGTCCTTGTTTACACCTGCCACCTGGGCCGGTACTGGATCGCCTCGGCCAGATGCGCGGTTTCGATGCGCTCGGCGCCGATCAGGTCCGCGATGGTGCGGGCCAGCTTCAGGGTGCGATGATAGGCGCGGGCGCTCATGTGCAGCTGACGCATGGCCGCGCGCAGCAGGCTGTGGCCAGCCTCGTCCACCGCACAGAACTCACGAATCTCCCCCGGTCCCATGTCCGCGTTGGTCAGGAGCTGGCTGTGGCCATCGGCATAGCTGGCAAAACGCCGCCGCTGCCGCTCTCTGGCCGCCTCCACCCGCTCACGGATCGTCTTGGAGGTCTCACCCCGCCGCGCGTCGCTCAGCTTGTCGAAATCGACCCGCGGCACCTCCACGTGGATGTCGATGCGGTCCAGCAGCGGGCCAGAGAGGCGCTTCTGATAGCGGCTGACCACGGCCGGCGAGCAGGTGCACTCGTGCTGGGTGTCGCCATACCAGCCGCAGGGGCAGGGATTCATGGCGCCGACCAGCATGAAATTGGCGGGAAAGCTGAGCGAACCCTGGGCGCGGCTGATGGTCACCACCTTGTCCTCCAGCGGCTGGCGCAGCGTCTCCAGGTTGTGCGGCCCGAACTCCGGCAGCTCGTCCAGAAAGAGCACGCCGCGATGGGCCAGGCTGATCTCTCCCGGCCGCGGCAGCCGGCCGCCCCCTACCAGCCCAGCGTTGCTGATGGTGTGATGCGGCGCGCGGAAGGGCCGTTGATTGACCAGCGGCGTATCCGGGGGCAACTGTCCCGTCACCGAATAGATGCGGGTGATGTCCAGCGCCTCGTCCAGGGTCAGTTTGGGCAGAATCGAGGGGAGTGAGCGGGCCATCAAGGTCTTGCCCGCGCCGGGGCTGCCGGTCATCAGACAGTTGTGCCCGCCGGCCGCGGCCACCTCCAACGCCCGCTTGATGTGCTCCTGCCCCTTGATGTCGGCGAAATCCACCGTGTAGGGCAGGTCTTCCACCTGGTCGAAACGCTCGCTGTGCTCGAAGGGGGGGATGGGATCGAAATCGCGCAGGTGCGAGACCAGGGCCGACATGGAGGGCACGGGGATCACCTCCAGCCCGCGGATCAGCGCGGCCTCAGGCGCGTCGATCTCCGGCAGATAGACGGTCTTGACCCCCTGCTGCTGGGCCATGTGGGCCATGGGCAGCACCCCATCGATGTGGCGCAGGCTGCCGTCCAGGCTCAGCTCGCCGATGAAGAGGGTGTTTTCCAGTCGATCCAGCGGCACCTGCTCGCTGGCCGCCAACAGTCCCACCGCGATCGGCAGATCGTAGACCGGCCCCACCTTGCGCAGGTCAGCCGGCGCCAGGTTGACCGTCACGCGCCCGCGCGGATAGTACAGCGCCGAGTTGAACAGCGCCGCGCGCACCCGCTCGGTCGATTCTTTGACCGCGGCATCGGGCAGGCCGACCAAGGTGATCGAGGGCAGCGAGTTGGCGTAGATGTCCACCTCGACCTCGACCGCCGTGCCTTCCAGACCAACCACTGAACAACTGATGACTTTTGCCAGCATAGGCCCCGTTCCTCTCGTGCAGCGATGATGAACCGGACGAACAACTGGCGGCATTGTACCAGAAGGGGGCGGGATTGACAACCGGCACGGACGGCGCGCCGCGCGCAGGACTGACAGTGCTGACCTCGGCCGCGCGATGGCCGCTGGTGGCCAGCACTGTCAGTCCTCATCACGCGCGCAGGACTGACAGTGCTGATCTCGGCCGCGCGATGGCCGCTGGTGGCCAGCACTGTCAGTCCTCATCACGCGCGCAGGACTGACAGTGCTGATCTCGGCCGCGCGATGGCCGCTGGTGGCCAGCACTGTCAGTCCTCATCACGCGCGCACAGGACTGACAGTGCTGATCTCGGCCGCGCGATGGCCGCTGGTGGCCAGCACTGTCAGTCCTCATCACGCGCGCACAGGGGGCGCGGCTGGACTTTCTGGATGGCCTGAGATACACTGGCCATCACCGACGCACCCAGGCAACTCACGATACTCGCACGCTGGCTCGGTCAGAGACCGGCCAGAGCTTCTCCCCTTTGCGGTCTTTGCGGCTTTGCGTGAGACGAAATCCGTGAAACGCTGGCATCAAATCGCACGCTGGCTCGGTCGGAGACCGGCCAGAGCATCTCCCCTTTGCGGTCTTTGCGGCTTTGCGTGAGACGAAATCCGTGCAACGTTGGCTCGGTCGGAGACCGGCCAGAGCATCTCCCCTTTGCGGTCTTTGCGGCTTTGCGTGAGACAAAATCCGTGCAACGCTGATATCAAGTCGCACGCTGGCTCGGTCGGAGACCGGCCAGAGCAGGAGAGCAGGAGAGGCTCGGTCGGAGACCGGCCAGAGCGGGATAGGAGACCGGCCAGAGCGGGATGCCGGGCTGCATCGAGACCAGCGCTGCGCAAGTCTTGAACTCGACAGAAAGGACTGGATCACCCATGAAAGTGCTTTTCATCGGCGGCACCGGCGTGATCAGCTCCGCCTGCACGGACCGGGCCGTGCAGATGGGCTTCGACCTGACCTGCTTCAACCGCGGGCAGAGCACGACCCGGCCCGCGCCCAAGGGCGTGGCCCTGCTGCACGGCGACATGCGCGACCCTGCCAGCGCCCAGGCCGCGCTGCATGGCCATGAGTTCGACGTGGTGGTGAACTGGATCGCCTACACGCCGCAGCAGGTCGCGGCCGACCTGGCCCTCTTCCGCGGACGTGTGGGACAATACATCTTCATCAGCTCCGCCTCAGCCTATCAAACGCCGCCGGCCAGCCTGCCGGTCACCGAATCCACCCTGCTGGACAATCCCTTCTGGGACTATTCGCGGCAGAAGATCGCCTGCGAAGAGCTGCTGGTGCGCGCCTATCGCGACGAAAAGTTCCCCATGACCATCGTCCGCCCCTCGCACACCTACGACGCAACCAAGGTTCCGCTGCTGGGCGGCTACACCTCCTTGCAACGCATGAAAGAGGGCAAGCCGGTGCTGGTCTACGGCGACGGCGCCTCGCTCTGGACGCTGACCCACAGCCGCGACTTCGCCAAGGGCTTCGTGGCGCTGCTGGGCAACCCCCACGCCATCGGCGACGCGGTACACATCACCTCCGACGAGTGGCTGACCTGGAATCAGATCTACCAGACCATGGCGGCGGCGCTGGGCGTCGAGGCGACGCTGGTCCATGCGCCCAGCGCGCTGATCAACGCCTACGATCCGCTGCACGGCGAGGGGTTGCTGGGGGACAAAAGCCACAGCATGATCTTCGACAACAGCAAGATCAAGCGGCTGGCCCCCGGCTTCGCCTGCACCATCCCCTTTGCCTGGGGCGCCCGGGAGATCGTCGCCTGGCACGAGGCCGATCCGGCGCGCCAGGTGAGCGATCGCTATGTGGAGATCCTGATCGAGCGGGTGCTGGCGGCCTATCAGCGCAGTTGGCCCGGCCAGCCCCCCTGGCAGACGCCGGAGTCTACAGCGCCTTGAGCGCCAGCTCGACGCTGTCCGTCGGGCTGACCTTGACCTGAACGTCGGCCAGCCGGCCGGCCTCGTCGACGACGAAGTGGCTGCGCACGATGCCCATGTACTTCTTGCCGTACATCGACTTCTCCTGCCAGACGCCGTAGGCCTCGGCCACGCTGTGCTCTTCGTCCACCAGCAGGGTGAAGGGGAGGTTGTACTTGCTCTTGAACTTCTGATGCGAGGCGACGCCGTCGGGGCTGATGCCCAGCACCACGGCGTTTTTCTCCTCGATCTGCGGGTAGATATCGCGGAAGCCGCAGGCCTGGGTGGTGCAGCCGCTGGTGTCATCCTTGGGGTAGAAATAGACCACCACGCGCCGGCCGCGCAGGTCAGACAGCCGCACCGTCGCGCCGGCGTCGCTGGTCAGGGCAAAGTCAGGGGCAAGATCGCCCACTTGCAGGGGATTGGTCATCAGGCTTGATTCCTTTCAGAGTGAGGGTTTCAGGGCGCAGCCGCGGCCCCGGGTCGGCAGAGCGCTTCGGCTGTGAAGGTTGGATTGGCGAAGCCGAAGTCGGCCAGGCGCTGCCAACTGTTCGGCCGGCGCTGGCCAAAGGCCTGAGCCACCGCGCAGGCGGCCGGCTCATCGCGCGTCGTGCGGTAGGCTGTCCACCACAGCCGGGCCAGCTCAGCCAGAGAATCGCCCGGGTAGCGCTCTCCCAGCTCCTCCACCGTGGCGTCGGCCGCGATCCGGTCGCCGGCGAAGGCATAGGCCGTGGCCAGGCGATAGAGCGCGTAGGCCCGCAGCTCATTCACCTCGTCAGGGCGGGTCCAGCAGGCCACCAGCCGCGGGTCATCGGCCGCGGCCCGGTAGGCGGCGATGGCCGCGCCGTAGTCGCCCTGGCCGGCCGCGGCCTGCATGGCGGCGTCAGCATCCAGGATGTGGTGATAGAGGCAGAAGGAAGGCGCGTGGCTTTCCTGCACCAGGACGTAGGGGCCGCCGCCCAAGGAGGCCCACTGCTGGGTCATGGCGCGCTGCGGCCCGGCCGCCACCGCGCCGATCACACCCCCTTGCAGCAGCAGCTCCTGGCCGCTGCCCTGCGCCATCACATCCTCCAGCCGCAGCGCGGCCGAGGCCATGGTGGTGTTGCCGTTGATCCAGGAGCGGAAGCCGCCGTCCACATACGATGTCACGTGGAGGGTGGCGAAGCAGACGCGCGCGCCGCAGGTGGTGTCGCTCCAGACGATGTCAGGGTTTTGATCGTCGTTGACATCCTCCAGCGCCAGCAGGTCCACATCGGCCGCCAGCCCGGAGGTGTGCAGGACCGTCCAGCCCAGCGGGCCAACGCCCAGCACCGCCATGACTCCCAACGGGCCGCCGCTGGCCGCCTGGGGATTGACCAACGCCAGAACGATCTCCGCTTCCGGGCCGCCCAGCAGATTCATCTGCTGCACAGCCCCCCGGTCGTTGGCCAGCGCCCCGCAGCGGGTCAGATAGCTGCGCAGAAGTTCCACCTCGCCGTTCCAATCGGTCAGCACCTGAGCGGCCGTGTCGATGACCTCGGTCAGATCGTCCGAACAGGGGAAGCGCTCAGTCATGGCCGGGATGATTGGCACCAAGATGCGGTCGCCGGGGCGCAACACCTGGCTGGCGCGCAGCGCGCCAGGATTGGCCGCCTGCAGGGCCGCCACATTGACGCCCAACCGTCCGGCCAACACTGCCCACGAATCGCCCCGCCGCACGGTGATTTCGAAAGTCTCCGGGTTGGCCGGCTGGGCAGTCGCGGCTGGCGGCGCGGCGCCCTCCGGCAGGCAGAGCGACTGGCCGACGATCAGCCACCCCTGTGGATGGTTGGCCGCGGCCGGGTTGGCCGCCTTCAGCGCGCTCACCGTCAATCCTGTGCGCTGGGCCAGCTTGGACCACGAATCGCCCTGCTGCACCCGATACCAGCGACCATCGCAGGCGGCCTGCGCCGCGGCCGGGCCGACCGGCGCGCTCAGCCCGACGATCAGAGCCAGCGCGGTCAACAGCCGCCACCCACGGGAGAGAGGAGGTCGGGACATGGCGCCTATCCTGCCAGACCGGCGGCCGCCAGCAGCGCCGGAAGCGCGCTGCCGCCGCCCGGCCCCAGTTGGCCCAGCAGCGTCCAATAGAGGGCCAGCAAGATCACCAGCACAGAGATGACCAAACACAAGACGATGGCACAGCCCAGTCCCACGGCCACGCCGATCAACATCTTGTTCTCCCGTTTGGCTGCAGAGGAATGGTCAAGGGGCTGCTGCATCGTATTCTGCCGCCTCCAGCGGCGCGTCGTCGCTCAGATCGGCCCTCTTGGAATGCACGCCGAATCGCATGGCCTGGGGCAGCACCCGTTGATCGATGAAGGCCTCGATCTGGGATTGATAGCGCATGGCTGCCACGGCCGCGCCCATGAGCACCACGGCCCCGCCGATGACCCACGGCGAATTCCAGTCCAGCATGCCGGCGCCGACCGCGGCCGTCACCAGAACGGAGGGGGTCCGCAGCGCCACGGCGATGGCGATGATCTTCCAGAGGGCAATGGAAGTCAGGCCGGCAATGTAATAGGGCACGTCGCCGAAGGGGCCCAGCATCAAAATGAACCAGATGGGCAGCGAGTCGAGATGGGCCACCTCCTCCCAGCGCTGCATACGCTTTTCGCCGACCATGCGCACCACCAGCGGGCGGCCAAAGACGCGGGCCAGCAGCATGGCGACCAGCCCGCCGATAGCCATGCCTGCGGCGCCGTAGAGCGCGCCCTCGGGAAAGCCGTAGAGAAAGCCCGACGCGAGGGACATGGCATAGCCGGGGATGAAGGCCACCACCACCTGCGCGGCGTTGAGGGTGATCACCCCCAACGGCCCCAGCGGTCCCAGGCGATCGAGCCAGGCCTGCAGCAGTTGCTCGTTGCTGAGGAAATCATAGACCGGCCGGGCATAGCGCGCTGCCAACGCGGCCAACACCAGCAATACGACACCCAGCAGTCCTACCTTGATCCAGCGTCTCATAGCCTTCATTATATCCACAACCCAATCGCTGTCGAACTGGTCCGGTTTTTTTGCGCCTCAGCCGCCGGTGGAGATGCCCCAACGGCTTACGCCTCCGCTTCCAACCCGGCCTCCTCCAAGCCAACTGCTGCCTCCGGCGGCTGCGGCTCCTGCGCCGGGCGCGCCTCACGCGCCTCGCGCGCCATGCGCAGGCCGCGCGCCATCAGCGCCAGCAGGCCAAACAGCGCCAGCGCGGCCGCGAAGGCCAGGCCAAAAAGGGCAGCTACGCCGATGAGCTGCGCCTGGATCTGCCCAGGCCAGTCGGGCTGCATGCCGGGGGCAGCCAGCAGGCCGGTGACGCCCTGGCCGGGCACGCCCAGGAACTGGACCCGACCTACGCCGTTCCAGCCGGCGCCGGCCAGTCCGTCGGCGAAGAAGCCGATGGCCAGCAGCCCCAGCAGGCCGGCCGCCAGATGCACAGGGGTCAGCCCGCTGTCGTCGTCGATGCGCAGCACCTCGCACACCAGATAGCTCAGCAGCGGCGTCAGCAGGCCGGCGGTCAGGCCCAGCACGACCGCGGCCCAGGGGGGGATCAGGGAGCCGACCGCGGCGGCCACCACCGCGCCCGCGGCCAGCCCGCGCGCGGCCATCAACGGATCAGGGCGGTCGGCGACGAACCAGGTGTAGGCCAGCGGCGCCAGCGCGCCGGCGCTGGCGGCCAGCGCCACTGTCGCCAGGCCGCGGCCAGGCAGCAGGGTGGCCGGGTTCAGCAGCGGGTTGGCCCAGGCCCAGCCCAGGCTGCCGGCCAGGATCAACAGCGCGCCCAGCGAGGCCAGCAGCGGCAGATGCACCGGCGGCAGCGGCCGGCCGGCCGCATCGTCGCTGCGCCGCGGGCGACGGGCGACCAGCGTCAACAGCCCGGCCCAGCCGACGCCGGCGGCCAGCAGGTGTACCGTGCCCGCGCCGGCGAAATCCACGAAGCCATGCCCCAGGTTCAGGTTGACGCCCAGATTGGCCAGCCAGCCGCCGCCCCACACCCAGTTGGTGGCCAGCGGGTAGAGCAATCCACCCACCAGCAGCCCGCCCAGCAGTGAGCTCAGCACCGGCGTGCGGCCGCGCAGCGCCATCAGCGGGATCATGGCGGCCGTGGCCACCCAGGGCAGTTGCGCAAAGAAGAGCTCGTACCCGGCCGACGTGGCGGCCGGCCCCGTCAACGCCCAGCCGCTCAGGCCGGCCATGCCCCAGCGAAAGCCCCACTGCCCGGCCAACAGCGTCCATTCCCAGACCAGCCCGCTGTAGCCCGGCACGTTGGACGTGGTCAGGCCGATGCCGCCGAAGGCCAGGGCAAAGCCGACGAGAAAGAAGAGCACAATGCCAAGCGCGGCCCCGGCCACCCCGCCCAGCGCCGCCTGCCAGGCGCGACTCTCCTGCGCGCCGGCCGCGGCCAGCAACGCAAAGCCGGCTGGAACCAGCCAGGCCAGCGAGGCCGCCAGCAGCCGTGGCAGATCCAATTCCTGGGCAGCGTTGCCGGGGCCAGCTTGGGCGGCCAGAGCGGGCGCTGCCAGGGCGGCCGCCGCCAGCAGAGCCGCGCCGGCCGCAATTGTCACTTTTCGATGCACGTTCTCCTGCCTTCCCAGGCAACACTGACGAAAATAGCCGCTCGGGCCGGTCAGAGCGCCGCTTGCTGCGCCTTGATGAGAGATTCCATTTCCGACGCGGGCATGATACCAGAGCGCCGCCAAATCATCAAGTCAGCCGGGCTTTTACACCTGCATGGCCCGCCACCAGGCCCGATGCAGCCGCCACTGGTTGCTCTGACGGTTCCAGCGCAGCTCCACCGTGTCGCCGGCGACGGTCTGGGCCAGAAAACAGCGCCACTCGCTGCCATCCACCTGCTCGGTCCATTGCCGGCCCAGCCCGGCCAGATAGCGGGTGCGCTGGTCCCAGACGAAAGCCACCGGCTGCACCCCTCCGCCGGGTGAAAAACGCACCTGGACGGTGATCAGTTGGTCGATGGTGCTCTCAGCCATCTCATTCCTCCTGGAAACGCGTCTCCTGCGCCTGCTCAGTCGACTCCAGATAGTCCAGCAGCAGATGCAGGGCGGCCCGGGCTGCGTCCAGCTTGTTGGCCCGCCGGTCGCCCGGCCAGATGAAGCGCTGGCCTCGTTCGCAGCCGGGCGCGGACAGGTGGAGGTAGGTCAGTCCCTTGGGCTTGCCGTCGCTGCCGCCGCCCGGCCCGGCGATGCCGGTGATGCTCAGGGCCACGTCGCTCTGCACCAGACGGCGCACGCCCTGAGCCATCTCGGCCGCGCATTGGGCGCTCACCGCGCCTTCGCCGGCCAGGGTCTCGGCCTGCACGCCCAACAGCCGGTGTTTGACCTGGTTGCTGTAGGAAAGCACGCCGCCCAGGAAGTAGTCGGAGCTGCCGGGGATGTCGGTGATCAAGTCGCCCAGCAGGCCGCCGGTGCAGGATTCGGCCACGGCCAGGGTCATCTGCCGGCGCCGCAGCCTGTCGCCGACCTGTTGCGCTAATTTGTTGGCTTGCATCATGGTTGTCGCCTCGGTATTTGGGTAATGGTCAGGAAGTCGCGCGGCGGGCTGGCTCGGTCAGGAGACCGGCCAGAGCGCGGCGGTGCGGCGGGCTGGCACGGTCAGAAGACCGGCCAGAGCGCGGCGGTGCGGCGGGCTGGCACGGTCAGAAGACCGGCCAGAGCGCGGCGGTGTGGCGGGCTGGCACGGTCAGGAGACCGGCCAGAGCGCGGCGGTCAGGAAGTCGCGCGGCGGGCTGGCACGGTCAGGAGACCGGCCAGAGCGCGGCGGTGTGGCGGGCTGGCTCGGTCAGGAGACCGGCCAGAGCGCGGCGGTGTGGCGGGCGAAATCCTCGCGTTGGGGCCGTCTGCTGGACAAGGCAAGCGGCTTGTGGTAGCATGGGGTACAACGCCGGCTTGGTCGGCCCCTGCCGGGGAGCCAGGCAAAGACCGGTCAGAGCATCCACTGGATTTTACACCAAGACAGGCGAACCGTGCATCAGCGTCCATGCTGAACTGCGGCGGTCGGCGTCAAAAAGGAGAAACACCATGAAGAAAATTCTGAAGCTGGTTGTACTGGTCATGGCTGTGGCAGCCGTGGGCGTGCTCATCGCCAAGTTGCTCGGCCGGGGCAAGCAGGCCGGGCCTCCTGCCATGCCGGAGCGCACTGAGGGCCTCGACCTGCCGGCCTTCGACGAGAGCGAGCTGGGCGGCCAGGTCAGCCCCGATCTGCTCAGCATTCTGGTCTGCCCGGAGGATCGCGGCCCGTTGACCCTGTCCAGCGACGGCAAATGGCTGGTCAACCCGCGCAATGGCTATCGCTATCCCATCCGCAAGGGCATCCCGGTGATGTTGATCGACGAGGGACGACGCAACCAGGACCTGAACTTGATCCAGAAAGCGGCCTGAAGCGCCTAAGTCGTCAAGGTGTCCAGCGCATCTATTGCCAGGATCTCAAGGGCATCTTTGTCCGGCTTTGGTTCCAGAATGCCTTGACGAGCTGGGGATGAAAAAGAGCGAGAGGTGCGCCAGCGGTCTCGACCGTCTGTCCACCTCTCGCTCTTTTGTTGCCTGCCAGACAGCGAACTATTGCGTCGGCCGGGCGCCCAGCTTAACGGGGATGACCTCCTGACCGCCGTCGGCGCGCAACACGGTCACCTGCACCTGGTCGCCCGCGGTCGCGTTGCGGAAGAGATAGGCCAGCAGATCGTCGAATTTCTCCACCGGCTGATCGTTGATGCCGATGATCAGATCGCCGCCAGCCCGCAGGTAGATGGGCTCGCCGGTGATGGCGTTGACGCCGACGGTGACGTTGGTGTCCCGGTCGGAGCCGATCAGCCCGGCCCTGGCAGCCGGCCCACCGGCGACCGTCTCGGTGACGTAAGCGCCGCGTGCATCCACCGGGAAGCCCAGCGCCTCCGCCCATTCGGGCGAGAAAGTCTGACCTGAAACGCCGAGGAAGGGGTGGGTATACTGGCCCTGCTCAATCAGCGCCGGGATGACCCGCTGGGCGATGTAGATCGGAATGGCGAAGCCGACGCCGGAATTGGCGCGCACGCCGCCCTCGCTGCGAATTTGGGCGTTGACGCCGATCACCCGGCCCAGCGAGTCCAGCAGCGGGCCGCCCGAGTTGCCCGGGTTGATGGGCGCGTCGGTTTGGATGACCTCAGGGATCGTGTAGCGCGCATCCAGCGACCGGATGCTGCGCCCCAGGCCGCTGACCGTGCCCACCGTCATGGAGCCGGCGAAGTCAAAGGGTGCGCCGATGGCGATGGCCCGGTCGCCCACCTGCACCTCGTCGATGTTGCCCAGCTCCACCGGCGTCAGGTCCAGCCCGGTGGGATCGATCTTGATCACGGCCAGATCGCTGAAGGCGTCAGCCCCCAGCACCTCGCCGGTGACCGAGCGGTCGTCGGCGAAGATCACCTGGACGGTGTCGGCGCCTTCCACCACGTGGGCATTGGTGACGATGTAGCCGGCGCTGTCCCAGACAAAGCCGGAACCCTGGCCCTGCGGCAGCAGATCCTCGCTCTCGGTGGCTACAGGAACCACGCCCAGGCTGACGATCTTCACCACCGATGGGTTGGCTTTCTGATAGACCGCGCGCAGAATCTGCGGCTCGATGTCGCTGTTGGGGTCGATTTGAATCACCACCGGCGCCTGCGCGCCGCTGGCTGCCGCCGGCAGTTGAGGGGCAACGGATGCGGTCGGCGCCGAGGAGGCAAACGGCAGGGCCAGCTCGATGGCCGGGCCGCCCTGGTCTGAGCGGGCCACGGCCCTGGTCAGACGGTTCATGCCCACGCCCGCCGCCACCAGGCAGAGGCAAAGAAATGCCACGCCCAGCAGCGCGGCAAAGACGATGATCGGTCCACGTTGTCTTGTATCCACTTTTCACTCCTGAAACTTCAGGCCAAGACTCGAGAAATCGCCCCGGATACCCCGCAGAGGGCGATTTCCCAAGGCTCAGCGCACACGCCTTGCCTCATGCAACGATGCAACGGGCAGAGTATTACGGCAGCCAGATTGATGAAGCTGCCCATCCAGTCTATCCCACCGACATTAACACCAGCTTAGCACAACGTGAAAAATTGGTCAGGATGATGGCTTCCGCAGTTTGTTGACAATAAGACCTTGCCAAAAGAGAAGATCAACAGTACAATAGCGCTGCATCAGGCCTGAGTGGTTGCCAGCAAACGACATCGTGGATTGGGTCGGTCGGCCCCTCTGGGGTGCTGGGCAAAGAACGGCCACAGCGCCAAGGCGATTTCTGACATGCGCTGAAAATGCAAGAGCCGATAGCTCTTGGCTACCGGCTCCGCTTACTGAGCTTTGTTGAGGGTCTTGAGACACTTGGTACACACTGCCACGCTCTGTTGTTTACCATCGACCGTCAGGTGGGCCCGCTGAACGTTGATGTTCCAACGGCGCTTGGTATGACGCATGGAGTGGCTGACATTGTGTCCGAACTGTGGCCCACGACCGCAGATCTTGCACTTGGACATAGTGACACCTCGTTAGCAAATGAAAACCCCGAAGCGCAACGCCACGGGGTACAATCCCGGCATGAACAGGCGCTATCTTAGCATAGCTCCTGTCAATCTGCAAACTGACACGTGGACTGCGTGCGATGACTGTACGTGACGACAAATTCGGTCGAATTGCGGTCTCCCAGGCGGCTATTGCCTCGCTGGTGGCTGAGGCCGTCAAAGAATGCTATGGCGTGGTCGGCATGAGCAGCCGTCGCCGGCTGGACGAGCTGACCGGCCCTTTGCAGCGCGGCGGCCGCAAAGGCGTGGAGATCAACGAAGGCTTGGGCGGCGTCGTGGTCGATATCTACATCGTCGTGGAGTACGGCATGCGCATCAGCGAAGTGGCGGCCGGCGTGATGCGCCGGGTTCACTTCACGCTGACCGAGGGCGCCGGCATTCCTGTGCAGGCGGTCAACGTTCACGTGCAGGGGTTGCGCGTCAGCGACGGCGGCAATGCCCAGCCCAGCTAGTACACGCCGGCGGAAAGCTCCGACAGCTCGAAGTCGAGGCTTCAGCCTGGCATCGAGCGCCAAGCTAATTTCAGCACTTCACGGTTTATGTCTCACGCAAAGATGCAAAGATCGCAAAGGGCAGATTTTCTTGGCGTTCTTGGCGGCTTTGCGTGAGAATCGTGAACTACTGAATTTTGGACAAGTACCTACCTCACCGATGAGACCCCAGCTTTGAGCAGCGACACCTCTTTGCGACTTGACGGCGCCAGCGCGCTGGCCCATGCCGTCACGCATCATGCCCCAACGGGCAGCGACGGCCACCGCCCGTTTATTCGGATCGACGGACACGATCTGAAGACCATGCTTGCCGCCGCCTATGCCTGGCTGGAGCGGCACAAAGAGACGGTCAACGCCCTGAACGTCTTTCCTGTGCCCGACGGCGACACCGGCACCAACATGTTTCTGACCATGCGGGCCGCCTGGCGCGAGATCGACCATAGCGACGAAGCGGATGTCGGTCGCCTGGCGCAGGCCGTGGCCCAGGGCGCGCTGATGGGCGCACGTGGCAACTCCGGCGTCATTCTCTCGCAGATTCTGCGCGGCATCGCCCACGCGTTCCGCCACAAGCCGACCATCAGCGGCGCCGATCTGGCCCTGGGCCTGCGCCGCGGCTCGGACACCGCCTACAAGGGCGTGGTCAAGCCGGTGGAGGGCACCATCCTGACGGTGATTCGCGCCGCAGCCGACGCGGCCCAGAAGGCGGCCGCGGTGGAGGACAGCATCAGCTTCGTGCTGGCGCACACCGTTCAGGCCGCCGGCGAGGCAGTCGAGCAGACCCCACGCCTGCTGCCGGTGCTGGCCAAGGCCGGCGTGGTCGACTCGGGCGGCAAGGGGCTCTACTACATTCTGGAGGGCATGCAGCGCGGCCTGAACGGCGAAGCGGCGCCGCCGCAGGCCGAGGCGCCGGCCGCCGAGACGCCGCAGGCCATCGCGCTGGACCCCTACAACCTGCCCCCGGTGCGCTACGGCTTCGACGTGCAGTTCCTGCTCTGGGGCGCTGACCTTCAGGTGGACGCGATCCGCCGCTGGATGATCGAAAACGGCGATTTCGCGCTGGTGGAGGGCAGTTCCACCCTGGTCAAGGTCCACGTCCACGTCTTCGATCCCAGCGCGCCGCTGGCCTACGGGGTGCGCCAGGGCTTCCTCACCGACGTGGTGGTGGAGAACATGGACGCCATGGCCGCGGCCGGGCAAACGCCCGACGACGTGAAGGATGAGCTCAGCACCGCGCCGGGCCTTCCTCCCCTGCTGGCCGAGCATATCGGGCCCATCGGCGTGGTGGCCGTGGCGCCCGGACCAGGCCTGGCCGATGTGTTCGAGAGCCTGGGCGTGGGCCGAGTTATTTCCGGCGGCCAGACCATGAACCCCAGCATCCAGGAGCTGTGGGACGCGGTGGACGCGCTGCCCACCGACGAGGTGATCCTGCTGCCCAACAACAGCAACATCATCATGGCAGCGCGCGGCGCGGCCGACGAGGCGGCGCGGCGCGGCAAGCGCGTCGAGGTGGTGCCCAGTCGCACCGCACCGCAGGGCATCAGCGCGTTGCTGGCCTTCAACCTGCAGGCCAGCCTGGAGGAAAACGTGGCCGCCATGACCGGCGCGCTGGCTGCCATCGACACCGGCGAGGTCACAGTGGCTGTGCGCGACGCCGAGATCGACGGCCTCGTAGTCAAGACGGGCGACGTGATCGGCCTGCTCAACGACACGCTGACCACCGTGGCCTCTTCGCCGGACGAGGCTGCCTTCAACCTGCTGGCCCAGATGAAGGCGGGCGAGGCGGAGATCATCACCGTCTACTACGGCGACCGGATCGATGGGCCGGCGGCTGAGGCCTTGGGCGCACGCATCGCCGAGGCCTATCCGGCTCAAGAGATCGAGATCATTGCTGGCGGCCAGCCGCACTACCATTACATTCTGTCGACAGAATGATTCTACACCCCAGGAGCATCGTGTGGCTCGCGTCGCCATAGTTACCGACAGCAACGCATATCTTTCGCCTCGCCTGGCCCAACGCCTGAACGTGCACGTTCTGCCTCACACCATCCACCTGCCGCAGGGCGCTTTCAAGGAAGGGGTGGACCTGACGCCGGCCGACTACAGCCGGCTGTTGAAGGAGGCCAAAGGCGATTTCATGCCGCGCGCCGCGGGGCCGTCGATGGAGAGCTTCAGCGAGCTCTATGGCCGCCTGTTGAGGCAGACCGATCAGATTCTGTCGCTGCACGTCTCCAGCCATCTGAGCAACACGGTGGAAAACGCGCGCGCCGCGCGGCGCACCTGCCTGGGTCGCTGCACCATCGAGGTGCTGGACAGCCTCTCCACCACCGTCGGGCTGGGCTATCTGGTGCAGTCGGCGGCCGTGGCAGCCGCGGCCGGCCACAGCCTGGAGGACTGCGTCCGCCTGGTGCGCGGCCTGATGCCGCACATCTATCTTTTCTTCCTGACCAGGCACCTGCCCTATCTGGAGCGGGATGGCCGCATCAGCCCGGCGCAGTCCTTTCTGGGCAGCATGTTGGGCATCATGCCGCTCTTGCAGATCGAGGATGGCGACATCATCCCTCTGGAGAAGGTGCGCACGGCGCAGCAGGGGGTGGACAAGCTTTTCGACTACGTCTCGGAGTTCGGCCGCCTGCAGAAGGCCGCCGTGCTGCAAAACGGCTTCGCCAAGGAACAGCAATCGCTGCTGGAGCGGCTGGAGCTGGCCTACCCCGGCCACCCCTTCACCCTGCTGAGCTGCAACCCATCGCTGGCCGTTCACCTGGGGCCTGAGGCCATCGGCGTGGTCGTGCTGGAAGCTGTCAGCTAGAGGACGACTGTGGACAACGCGCTCGAACGACTCAAGAAAGTGCTCAAGCTGGAGCAACAGCAAGGCTACCGCAACAAGGCGGTCTTCGGCGGCGTGGCGCGGCTGGCTGAACGCTGGCAGAGCGACGCGACCAAGGAGATCACCCTGGACGGCCAGAGGGAGCTGATCGACCAGATCGTGGCCCGTCTCAACAGCTATGGCCTGCTGCCGAACCAGGCCAGCCGCAAGGAGGCCATCGAGCAGATGCTGGCGCTGGCTGAGCTGTGGGACAGACCGCCCGCGCCCGATCCGCAGGCAGCCCCGCCCATGCCCGCGCCGCCAGCCAGCCCGCGGCCCGCTGCACAGCCCGTCCCCGCGCCGCCGGCCAGCCCGCGGCCCGCTGCACAGCCCGTCCCCGCGCCGCCGGCCAGCCCGCGGCCCGCTGCACAGCCCGTCCCCGCGCCGCCGACCAGCCCGCGGCCCGCTGCACAGCCCGTCCCCGCGCCGCCAGCCAGCCCACGACCCGCGCCGGCGCCTCCGAAGCCGCCGGCCGCCAGGCCCGCGCCCGTCGTTGTCCAGCCCGCCCGGCCGCCGGCCAAAGCCGCGCCGCCCGCGGGGCCGGCCTACGCCAACGTGCGCCCCACGCCGGTGGGCACGGCCAGCCTCAGCGCATCCATCAGCCGCCTGCCAGGCGTCGGTCCTGTCTTCAGCGAACGGCTGGCCAAGATCGGCATTCGCACCATCGGCGACATGCTCTGGCTCTTGCCGCGGCGCTACGACGACTACCGCACCATGAAGCCGATCCACCAACTGCGCGACGGCGACGTGGTGACGATTCTGGCCAACCTCTGGGAGCTGAAGAGCAAGCGGCTGCCGGGACGCGGCGCGACCATCATCACCGGCCTGCTGAGCGATTCCACCGCCACCCTCCAGGTCAGTTGGTTCCAGCCCTACGTGTTGAAGCAGCTCAAGACCAACCATTCCTACGTCTTCAGCGGCAAGGTGCAGAGCTATCTGGGCCGTTTGACCATGCGCAATCCGGAGTTCGAGGAGCCGGACAGCGAGCTGCTGCACACCGGGCGTCTGGCGCCGGTCTATCCACTGACCAAGGGCATCAGCGCCAAGTGGATGCGCAACACCCAGAAAAAGGTGGTGGCCGAGTGGGGCCGGCGGGTGCATGACTATCTGCCGGAGAGCGTGCGTCAGCAGGCCGGCCTGATGACCCTGGCAGAGGCGCTGGAGCAGATTCATTTTCCCGATGACCCGGCCAGCCTGCAGGCGGCGCGCCAGCGGCTGGCTTTCGACGAGCTGTTCGTGATCCAGATCGGCGTGTTGCGCCAGCGCCAGGAGTACCGTTCCCTGCCCGCGCAGCATTTCCCGCTGGATGCCGCCGACCAGGCCGCCTTCGCCCAGGCGCTGCCCTTCCAGTTCACCGGCGCCCAGACGCGCGCCACGGCCGCCATCCTGGACGATCTGGCGGGCGACCGGCCCATGAGCCGCCTGCTGCAAGGGGATGTGGGATCGGGCAAGACGGCCGTGGCGGCCAATGCCATGTGGGCCGTGGCCGTCAACGGCGCGCAGGCCGCGCTGATGGCCCCCACCGAGATCCTGGCAGAACAGCATTTCCGCGGGCTCAGCCGGCTGTTCGGGACGCTCTCGGTGCAGGAGCGCCCGCTGCGCGTCGCCCTGCTGACGGGCAGCGTCAAGGGGGCAGAGCGAACGGCCACCCTGCGCGGCCTGGCGGCGGGCGAGATCGACATCGCCGTGGGCACCCATGCCCTGATCCAGGAAGGGGTCGAGTTCCGCAACCTGGGTCTGGCGATCATCGACGAACAGCACCGCTTCGGCGTGCGCCAGCGGGCCCTGCTGCGCGGCAAGGCCTCGGTGGAGGAGGAGGCAGGCCAGGGGCCGCCCGCGCCCCATCTGCTGGTGATGACCGCCACCCCCATCCCGCGCACCCTGTCGCTGACCATCTTCGGCGACCTGGACGCCTCGGTGATCGACGAGATGCCCCCCGGCCGCCAGCCGATCAAGACGCGCTGGATGCTGGCGCGCGAGCGTGAGCGCGCCTACAGCTTCATTCGTCGCCAGGTGGAGACCGGCCGGCAAGCCTTCATCATCTACCCGCTGGTCGAAGAATCGGAGAGTCTTGCGGCCAAAGCAGCCGTGCCGGAGTTCGAGCAGCTCAGCCGGGAGGTCTTCCCGCAGCTACGCCTGGGGCTGTTGCACGGGCGGATGAAGAGCGCGGAGAAGGACGCGGTGATGCAGGCCATGCAGCGCGGCGAGATCGACATTCTGGTGGCCACTTCGGTGGTAGAGGTGGGCATCGACATCCCCAACGCCACGGTGATCCTGATCGAGGACGCGCAGCGCTTTGGCCTGGCCCAACTGCATCAGTTCCGCGGCCGCGTGGGCCGGGGCGAACATGCCTCCTACTGCATTTTGATCTCAGAGGCCACCACACCCAACGCGGCCGAGCGCCTGCACGCGCTGGAGCAGTCGCAGGATGGCTTCGCCCTGGCCGAGAAGGACCTGCAACTGCGCGGGCCGGGCGATTTCTTTGGCACCCGCCAGAGCGGCCTGCCTGATCTGAAGATGGCGCAGCTCAGCGACCTGCGCACGCTGGAGCTGGCGCGCGCCGAGGCCACCCGCCTGTTGCAAGACGACCCTGACCTGAGCCTGCCGGAGCACACGGCTCTGGCCCGCAAGGCCCGCCAGTTCTGGCGCGGCGACGGAGATGTGAGCTGACATGCCCATTGCCCTCTACCCTGGCTCTTTCGACCCGATCCACAGCGGCCACATCGACATCGCCGAACGGGCCGCCCGCCTCTTCGAACGGGTGGTGGTGGCGGTCTACGACAGCCCTTCCAGCAAGCGGCTGCTGTTCAGCACGGAGCAGCGCGTCGAGCTGGCGCGCGCCACCTTGCAGCACCTGCCCACCGTGGAGGTGATCCCCTATCGCGGGCTGACCGTGGAGATCGCCCATCAGGTCGGCGCGACGGCGTTGGTGCGCGGCCTGCGCGCGACCTCAGACTACGAATACGAGGCTCAGTTGGCGCTGACCAACAAGGCCTTGGCGCCGGACATCGACACCGTGATGTTGATCACCAGCCTCAAGTATGCCTATCTCAGCGCCTCGATCCTGAAGGAAGTGGCCGCGCTGGGCGGCGATATCAGCCGCTGGGCGCCGCCGCTGGTGGTGGAGGCGCTTTTGAACAGCCGCAGATCTGACTGAGACATCCATGCGCTGGGCGCACAACCGTCAATGAAAATGGCGGGCTCGGTGGCTGCGCCCAGGCCGGCCCGAGCGCCAAGTTCATTCCCGACAAGCATGAAAGGAGGTGATTGTCATAGAACTGCAACAACTTATCAACCAACTGGAGAATGTGATCAGCCACGGCAAGCGCGTGCCGCTGTCACAGAACATCATGGTGGACGAGGAATCCGTGCGCCGCGTCATCGACCAGATGCGAGTCTCGGTGCCTGACATCATCAAACAGGCCGAACGAACGCTGGGCGAGCGCGATCGCATCATCGCCCAGGCCAATGAAGAGGCCGGCCGCATCGTCCAGATGGGCCGCGAGCAGGCCACCGACATGATCGAACACCATGAACTGGTGGAGGACGCCCGCCGCCGGGCCCAGGATGTACTCGCCGAAGCCGAGCGTGAGGCGGCCGCGATGCGCGCCGAGGCTGACCGCTACGCGCTGAACTCGCTGGCCAGCCTGGCCGAACAGGTGGCCAAGATCGACCGCGAGGTCAAGAACGGCGTCGCAGCCTTGCAGGGTCGTTGACATCCGCCCGTCGCCCAGAGGCTCGGTGAATGGTCCCGGCCTGTGTGACGCGGCGCGCGTTTTTGACATCCGCCCTGCGCTGCCCTATAATCGACTGTCTGGCGCGTCAGCGCGTTTTTTGTTGCGCCCTGGCCGCACGGTAGAGTGCCATGATCGAAGAACGAACTCAGTGGAACGTCGCCCAACTGCTCAAAGAGCCGATCGGCGCGACCCGCAACTTCGACGTGCGGGCCACCGTGCTGCAAGATGAGGCCGGCATCCAGCAGAGAACGCCGCTGATCGGCCGGATCGTCATGTTGCGCACCAGCGAAGGCGTGCTGGTCGAGGGCAACCTGGACGGCGCGGTGGTGGTCGAGTGCAGCCGCTGCCTGCGGCCGGTCACTGTGCCAGTCACCGTGGCGCTGGAAGAAGAGTTCAAGCCTACGGTGGATGTGCTGCGCGGCGCTTACCTGCACGTGGATGAAGAGGATGCGGCGCTGCTGATCGACGAGCATCACATCCTGGATCTGGGCGAGGTGCTGCGCCAGGCGCTTCTGCTCGAAACGCCGATGCAGGTCCTCTGCCGGCCCGATTGCGCCGGCTTCTGCCAGAGCTGCGGCCAGGACCTCAACGAAGGATCGTGCGATTGCACGCCTGCCGACGCCGACCCGCGCTGGGATCAGCTCAGCGCCCTGTTGCAGGACAACAACCTGTAGCAACCGTCAAAAACAACCTGGTGCGCTGGCCCGGTCGCCAAACCGAGCCGGGGCGCCAACGTGATTTGGACAGTTCCAGAACAAAAGGAGAAAAACCCATGCCCCCATTGCCAAAGCGCAAGGTTTCCAAGGGCCGCCGTGACCGCCGCCGTTCCCACGACGCGATCAGCAAGCCCAATCTGGTGGAGTGCCCCCAGTGCCACAACAAGCATCTGGCGCACCGCGTCTGCACCTCCTGCGGCGTCTACCGCGGCCGTGCAGTCCTGATGGCTGAAGAAGAGAAGTAGGACCAGCAGCGACCGCAGACTCGGACAGCAGCCGCTGCGCGTAGTCTGCCTTGCTGAAACCAGGTGCAGACTGTGACCCAAGCCGCGTATCTCTTCCCCGGACAGGGTTCCCAGGCCGTCGGCATGGCCCGGGCCTTGGTCGAACGCTACCCTGCGGCGGCTGAGGCCATGGCCGAGGCCGACGACGTGCTGGGCTTTGGCCTCTCCACCCTCTGCTTCGAGGGGCCAGAGGAGACCCTGACCGACACCATCAACGCTCAACCTGCCCTGCTGGCCGCCAGCGTGGCGGTTTTGCGCGCCCTGGATCAGGCGCTGCCTGGCCTGCCGGCGCCGGTCGCCGTGGCTGGCCACAGCATGGGCGAATATTCGGCGCTGGTGGCGGCCGGCTCGTTGAGCTACCCCGACGCGCTGCGCCTGGTGCATGAACGCGGCCGGCTGATGAAGGAAGCGGGCCAGCGCAGCCCCGGCGGCATGGTCGCGATCCTGGGCCTGGAGGTCGCGCAGGTGGTGGCTATCTGCACCCAGGCGGCCGACCTGAGCCGCGGCGTGGTGCAGATGGCCAACGACAACTGCCCCGGCCAGACCGTGATCTCCGGCGACGATCAGTCGCTGGAGCTGGCCATGGACCTGGCGCGCCAGGCCGGGGCCAAGAAGGTCGTGCGCCTGGCGGTCAGCATCGCGGCCCACTCGCCGCTGATGGCGCCGGCCGCGGCCAGTCTGCGCCAGGCCGTCGACGCCATCTTCATCCAGCCGCCGGCCATGCCGGTGATCGGCAACGTGCACGCCCAGCCGCTGTTGACGGCAGAGGCGATTCGCGCCGACCTGGCCGCTCAGTTGACCGAATCGGTGCGCTGGACCGAGTCCATGCGCTATCTGGCCGGTCAGGGGATCGACCTGGTGGTGGAGGTCGGCTCGGGCGACGTGTTGACCAACCTGATGAAACGCATCGAGCGCGGCGTCGCCCGCCTGGCCGTGGGCGACCCCGACGGCATCGAGCGACTGCGCGCCCTGATGCAGGACTGACAGCGCCCCGTGGATGAAAACAGCGGGACGGTCGGCCCCGGCCAATGTGCCGCGCACAGATCGGCCAGCCATCGAATAGCCCGTGGGATACCAGACTATGCGACGATTTGAAGGCAAAGTAGCGATTGTTACCGGCGCCAGCCGCGGCATCGGCCGCGGGATTGCCCTGCGCCTGGCGGACGAGGGCGCCAAAGTGGTGATCAACCATCGCGGCAGCGCGGACGGCGCCGCGGCCGTGGCCGAGGAGATCAGCGCCCGCGGCGGCGCGGCCCTGGTGATCCAGGCCGATGTCAGCCAGTATGATGAGGCGCAGCGGCTGGTGCAGGAGACGCTGGCAGCCTTCGGCCAGGTGGACGTGCTGGTCAACAACGCCGGCCTCACCCGCGACACGCTGATCATGATGATGAAGGAAGAGCAGTGGGACGCGGTGATCGACACCAACCTCAAGAGCGTCTTCAACTGCTGCAAGGCGGTGGCGCGGCCGATGGTCAAGCGCAAGCGCGGCCGGATCGTCAACATCAGCAGCGTCTCTGGCCTGGCTGGCCAGGCCGGCCAAACCAACTACGCGGCCAGCAAGTCGGCTGTGATCGGCTTCAGCAAGTCGCTGGCCAAGGAACTGGGCAGCCGCAACATCACCGTCAACGTGGTGGCCCCCGGTTTCGTGCCCACGGCGCTGACCGAGAGCATCCTGAGCGAGGGCGACAACACCCAACGCGCCATCGAGGCCACACCGCTGGGCCGTCTGGGCACGGCCGAAGATGTCGCTGCGGCCGTGGCCTTCCTGGCCTCAGACGAAGCCAGCTTCATCACCGGCCAGGTGTTGAGCGTCGATGGCGGGCTGGTCATGCAGTGATAGCCAACAGCTAATGGACGAGCACTACGAAACGCCGCCCGGCACAGTGACCATTGCACCGGGCGTGCTGACCACTATCGTGCGCATGACGACGCTGGCCCATCCTGATGTGCTGCGCCTGGCCCCGCGCGTGATGCCGCCGAACCTGACGCGCCGGCGCAGCCGCAGCGCCCAGGCCGAGGGGCTGCGGGTCGAGGTGGCTGAGGACGACACGGTGACGGTGGATATCCACGTGATCGCCGATCCCCGGGCCAGCCTGACCGACCTGGGCAAGGTTTTGCAGACGCAGATTGCCCGGGCGCTGGAGCACATCGCCGGGATGCAGGTGCGCTCGGTCAACGTCTTCATCGACGAGATCGAGTTCGCGGCCGCGCCTAAGAATTGACAACACCATGAAACTGCGACGCCAGGCCCGCACCGCCGTGCTTCAGGCGCTTTACGAGGTGGATGTGGCGCATCATCCGCCGGGCGAGGCGCTGGACCGGCGCCTGGGCGAGACCCAACTGCCGCCGGCCGTGGAAGCCTTCGCCCGCCGGCTTCTGGCCGGCGTGTTGGGCTATCGCCAGCAACTGAACGCGTTGATCAGCCGGCACGCGCCCGAATGGCCGCTGGATCAGATGGCTGTGGTCGATCGCAACATCCTGCGCATGGCCATCTACGAGCTCAGCGACGCCGAGACGGACACCCCCGCCAAAGTAGCCATCAACGAAGCGGTGGAGATGGCCAAGGTTTTCGGCAGCGACAGCAGCCCACGCTTTGTCAACGGCGTGCTGGGGGCGCTGCTGGCCGAGACGCCGCAGCCAACCCTGGGCGACGAGCTGCCGACCGAAGGCTATCACGATCTGACGCCGGCCCCCGCGCCGACGCCAGTCGGGATTGTGGCCGCATGAACTTCCTGGGCATCGGCGCCGGCGAGCTGTTGCTGGTCCTGGTGGTCATCCTTCTGGCAGTTGGGCCGGAACGCCTGCCGCAATTGGCCCGCCAATGGGCCAAATTCACCAAAACCCTCTCGCAGTTCACCCGCACCTGGCAACAGTTCAACGCCGAGCTCAACCGCCAACTGTCCCTGGAGGAGGCGACCGGGGCCGCCCCGCGCCCCGCGCCCTCGCCTGCTCCGCCCCTGGCCGAGACGCCAACCGACCTGGTCAACAACACCATTGCCCCGCCGGAGCTGGCGCGTCTAACGTCCGTGGCTGATTCCTTGACCGCGGCCACGGCCGCGCTGAACGCGGCTGCAACCGCGCTGACCACCGGCGCGCTGCCGGCGGCCGCCGGCGCGTTGAACGTGGCGGCGGGCGCGCTGAGCACGGCCGCGGGCACGCTGGCCGGCGCACCCGCCGCGGTGGAGCCGCCCACGGCCGCCGCACCCACAACCCTGCCCGAAGAGGCCCCGCATGAGCAGTGAGCCGCAATGGGAGCTGCCCCAGTCTGTCCAGTCGCTGTTGCCGCACCTGGAGGAGCTGCGCCGGCGGCTGATGGCGGCGGTGCTGGCGCTGGTGGTCGGTGCGGCGCTGGCCTTCATGCTGGCGCCGCGGCTGCTGGCTTTTCTCACCGTGCCCATCGGCGGTTTGGAGGAGCTGCAGGCCATCGAACTGACCGAGCCGATCAGCGTCTACATGCGGGTGTCGCTGTTGGCGGGCGCGATACTGGCCATGCCGGTCATCGTCTACGAGGTGATGGCCTTTGTGACGCCGGGGCTGTTGCCTCACGAACGGCGCGGCCTGTTCATCGCACTGCCCTTCATCTTTCTCTCCTTCCTGGCCGGCGCGGCCTTCGCCTACTACGTCATGCTGCCGGTGGCGGTGCCCTTCCTGGCCAACTTCGGCGGCATCCAGGGCAATTTCCGCGTCAGCAGCTACCTCAGTTTCACCGCGCGCCTCATCCTGTGGGTGGGCGTGGCCTTCGAGATGCCCCTGATCATCGCCGTGCTGGCGCGGCTGGGCATCGTCACGCCCCAGATTCTGCGCCGCGGCTGGCGCGTGGCCGTGGCCGGCATCGCGATCCTGGCCGCACTCATCACCCCCACGGTGGATCCGGTCAACATGGCGATTGTGATGCTGCCGCTGCTGCTCCTCTACGGGCTGAGCATCGTGCTGGCCACCTGGATGTATCGCCTGCGGGGCGTGACGAGTAACGAGTGACGGGTTACGGGTTACGGGTTACGCCCCAAAGTCACCTTCCATCCTCACACATTCCCAGTCGCCTTTCACGCCGCACGTTTCACATCCCAAGCCCACCGCCCATCCTCACACACTCCGGGTTACGAGTTACGAGTTACGCACTGCGTCCAAGACGCGATCCCCATTCCCCCGAACAAAGGAGTTCCATTGCCATGACGAGCACTTCCTCCCAGCCCCAAAACGTCCTGATCATGGGCGCGGCCGGGCGCGATTTCCACAACTTCAACGTCTTTTTCCGCGATAACCCCCGCTATCGGGTGGTGGCCTTCACCGCGACGCAGATTCCCGACATCGAGGGACGGCTCTACCCGGCCGCGCTGGCCGGCGAGCTCTATCCCCAGGGCATCCCCATCTACGCCGAGGCGGAGCTGGACCGGCTGGTGCGCGAGCTGGCGGTGGACCAGGTGATCTTTGCCTACAGCGATGTCAGCCACGAGACGGTGATGCACAAGGGGTCGCAGGTGCTGGCCGCGGGCGCGGATTTTCGCCTGATGGGTCCCCAGTCCACCATGCTCACCTCCAGCAAGCCGGTGGTGGCCATCTGCGCGGTGCGCACCGGCAGCGGCAAGAGCCAGACCACACGGCGGGTGTGCGATATCCTGCGCGGCGCGGGCAAGCAGGTGGTGGCCATCCGCCATCCCATGCCCTACGGCGACCTGGCCAGCCAGGCGGTGCAGCGTTTCGCCAGCTATGCCGACCTGGATCGCCATGACTGCACCATCGAGGAGCGCGAGGAGTATGAGCCTCACATCGACCGCGGCGTGATCGTCTATGCCGGCGTGGACTACGGGGCGATTCTGCGCCAGGCCGAGCAGGAGGCAGATGTGATCGTCTGGGACGGCGGCAACAATGACCTGCCTTTCTACCGACCTGACCTGCACATAGTCGTGGCCGACCCGCACCGGCCGGGCCATGAGCTGAGCTACCATCCGGGCGAGGCCAATCTGCGCATGGCCGACGTGGTGGTGATCAACAAGATCGACACGGCCGATCTGAACGGCGTGGCCACGGTGCGCGACAACCTGCGGCGGGTCAACCCCAACGCGGTGGTGGTGGAGGCGGCCAGCCCCATCTTCGTGGACGATCCCGCGGCCATCCGGGGCAAGGATGTGCTGGTGGTGGAGGATGGCCCGACGCTGACCCACGGCGAGATGGCCTACGGCGCGGGGGTGGTGGCGGCGCGGCGCTTCGGGGCCAGAACCATCATCGACCCGCGGCCCTGGGCGGTGGGCTCCATCGCCGAGACCTTCGCCAAGTATCCGGCCACCGGGTCGCTGTTGCCGGCCATGGGCTACGGCGACCAGCAGCGGGCTGACCTGCAAGAGACCATCAACAACACCCCATGTGACCTGGTGCTCATCGCCACGCCCATCGACCTGAGCCGGGTGGTGGAGATCCACCGGCCGACGCAGCGGGTGCGCTACGAGCTGCAAGAGATCGGCCAGCCTGACCTGGCCGGCATCGTGCGGGAGTGGCTGGCAGGCTGAACCTGACGTTGGCTGCCGGCGTGAAAACCTGCTGAGACTGCTGAAGAGAGCGGTTTCAGCAGGTTTTTCTTTGAGGATTGGGTTGGCGTTGGGGTTTCGACACTTGCGCCTGCGCGCAGTGCAGGTGTACGCTGGAGTTGGTTGCCCTCATGCCAGGTATGCGCCCTCAACCCGCTACTCAACCCACGGATGCGCTGTTGGTGGCCGTGGGTTGAGTAGGCGTCTGCGCCGTATCGAAACCCGCTACTCAACCCACGGATGCTGGCAAAATAGCCCAGACGCCCGCGCTGTGCTACAATGGGCGCTCTTCACTCTTGACATTCCTTTGCCTCAGGAGGCATTTCGCATGTTTCGCACACGACACCTTTGGCTTCTCCTAACCCTGCTGCTGGCTCTGTTGCTGGCAGCCTGCGGCCCAGCCGCCACGCCGACCCCTGAACCGACGCCGACCCGCCCCATACGGCCCACCTTCACGCCGACGGTGGTTCCCACCGACACGCCCGAGCCCACCCCCACCCCGCAGCCGACGGACACGCCGCCCCCGCCGCCCACCGACACGCCGACGCCGGCCGCGCCCAAGGCCCGCGTGGGGGGCGATGGCCAGGTCAACGTGCGCACCGGCCCCGGCACGGCCTACGCCGAGGCCGGCCAGGTGGCCACCGGCGCCGAGCTGGACATTCTGGCCAGCAACGCGGCCGGCGACTGGTACGAGGTCTGCTGCGTGGACGGGCAGAACGTCTGGATCGTGGCCCGGCTGGTGGAGGTGACCGGCGACCCGGCGCTGATCCAGGTGGCGCAGAACATCCCGGCCCCGCCGGTCGCCACGATCGCGCCGACGCGGCCGCCGGTGGTGGTGCAGCCGACCGCGCCGGCGCAGCCCACCCAGCCGCCGGCGCCGACCGCGCCCCCCGCACCGACTTTTCGCTTCGTGAAGTATTCGATTGAGCCGCGGCCCAACAGCAACTCGCTCGTCTCAGTCTTCGGTGGACTCTACAACGCCGCGCTGGACCTCAGCAACCCGGTCACAGGCTACAAGATGGTCGTCCAGGCGCCCTCAGGCCAGCAGCAGGAGGAGGAGTTCGGGCCGGCTTTCCTGCGCGGCGACGCAGGGTATCCCAGTGAATTCCTCTTCAACGCCAAGATCGAAATGCCTCTCAGCGATGGCACCTACCGGGCCTGGGTGGCAGATTCGGGCGGCAATCAAGTTTCCGAGGCCTGGGACCTGGGCGTGGCTGGCGAGACGAGGACATTCATTGTGCGCTGGCGGGAGCAGTAGACTCGCATCCGGTAGAGTCCTACCCCATGCAGACCCTCGAAGGCGCGATCGAGCGCATCACCTTTCACAACGAGGAGAACGGCTACACCGTCGCCCGGCTGGTTCCTGATGGCAAGGACTACGAGGCGACGGTGATCGGCAACATGCTCGGCGTGCAGGTGGGGGAGCATGTGCGCCTGGAGGGGGAGTGGACGGTCCACGGCCAGTATGGCCGGCAGTTCAAGGTCGAGCGCTACGCCTCGGTGCTGCCGGCCACGGCCGCGGGCATCGAGAAATACCTGGGCAGCGGGCTGGTCAAGGGGATCGGGCCGGTAACGGCCAAGCGCATCGTGCGCAAGTTCGGCGCGGAGACGCTGACGGTGATCGACGAGACGCCGGAACGGCTGCACGAGGTGCTGGGCGTCGGGCCGAAGCGGTTGACGCTGATCAAGTCGGCCTGGCACGAGCAGCGCCAGATCCGCGAGGTGATGGTCTTTCTGCAAAGCCACGGGGTCAGCCCGGCGCTGGCCGTGCGCATCTACAAGCACTACGGCGACGGCGCGGCCGGCGTGGTGCGCAACGACCCCTACCGGCTGGCCAGGGACATCCACGGCATCGGCTTCATCACTGCCGACAAGATCGCGCGCAACCTGGGCATCGCCCCCGACGCGCCGGAACGGGTGGCGGCCGGCGTGGCCTACACCCTCAGCCAGAAGGCCGACGAGGGCCACGTCTACGTGCCGCAGGCCGAGCTGGTGGAGGAGGCGGCCAGGCTGCTGGAGGTGCCGACCCCGTTGGCAGCTACGGCCATCGATACGCTGCGCCAGGACGAGCAGGTGCGCGTCGAGCCGCTGCTGGGCGCGGCCGGCGCGACCGCTCTCGCCGAGGAACGCGCCGTCTACCTGACCCCCTTTTACTACGGCGAGGTGGGGGTGGCCGGCCGGCTGCGCCGGCTGATGGATGCGACCGAGGACCGCTGCTTCGTCTTCCGCAGCTTCGACTGGCCGCAGGGGCTGGCCGTGGTGCAGCGGGACACCGGGCTGCGCCTGACAACCCAGCAGCAGGCCGCGGTGCGCACCGCGCTGACCCAGCGGGTGACGGTGATGACCGGAGGTCCGGGCACGGGCAAGACGACCTGTACGTTGGCCATCATCCGCCTGCTGGACGCGGCCCGACGCTCCTACGTGCTGGCCTCTCCCACCGGCCGCGCGGCCAAACGGCTGAGTGAGGCCACCGGCCGGGAGGCCAAGACCATCCATCGCCTGCTGGAATGGAGCCCGGGCGGCGCCGGCGGCTTCACCTTTCAACGCAACGAGGAGAATCCGCTGGATGTGGACATGGTCATCGTGGACGAGGCCTCGATGCTCGATCTGCTGTTGACCAATCACCTGCTCAAGGCGATCCCGCCCGGCGCGCACCTGCTGCTGGTGGGGGATATCGACCAGTTGCCGCCGGTGGGCGCGGGCAACGTGCTGCGCGATGTGATCGACTCGGGCGCGGCCGCGGTGGTGCGGCTGGATGTGATCTTTCGCCAGGCCGCGGGCAGCTTCATCATCGAAAACGCCCACCGCATCAACCGCGGCCAGATGCCCGAATGGCGGCCGGAGCAGTCGCAGGATTTCTTTCTGTTTCAGACCGACGACCCGGAGCGGGCGGCTGAGCTGGTGGCCGAGATCGTGCTGGAACGCATCCCGCGCCGTTTCGGCATCGCCGCGCACGCTATTCAGGTGCTCAGCCCCATGCACCGCGGCGCGGTGGGGGTGGGCGCGCTGAACGAACGTCTGCAGGCCGCGCTCAACCCGCCGGCCGCCGACAAGCCGGAACGCCGCATGGGCGGCCGCATCTTCCGCCTGGGCGACCGGGTGATGCAGATACGCAACAACTACGACAAGGATATTTTCAACGGCGACATGGGCCAGATCAGCGCGCTGAACCTGGTGGAGCAGACGCTCACCGTGCGCATGGACGAGCGCGCCGTGCCCTACGACTTTTTGGAGCTGGACGAGCTGGTGCATGCCTACGCGGTGTCGGTGCACAAGAGCCAGGGGAGCGAGTTCCCGGCCGTGGTCGTGCCCATCACCACCCAGCACTACATGATGTTGCAGCGCAACCTGCTCTACACCGCGGTGACCCGGGCCAGAAAGCTGGTGGTGCTGGTCGGCTCCCCGCGCGCCGTGGCCATCGCGGTCAACAACAACCGCATCGCCGACCGCTACAGCGCCCTGGCCGAGCGACTGCGCTGAGGCGCCGCCTGGCCTTCAGCAATTCCAAATATGATGGCTGCCAAACCGGAGTCGAGCCTTCAGGCGGGTCAGCGCGCTCGACTCGCATCGGCCAGACCCGGCTAAAGCCTCGACTCCGCGCCATATTTGGAATTGCTGTCTGGCCTTCGAAAGTCTTGCTGGGCGCTGTGCTCCATGCTACAATGAATCCAGGCAATTCCGCCCGCGCCAACTTCATTCACTATTCACCATGCCCCCTTCCCCACCCCTCACCCGACGCCAGGCCTGGTGGCTGGCCATCCGCCCCCGCACGCTGCCCGCGGCCGTAGGCCCGGTGCTGGTCGGCGTTGGGCTGGCCATCGGCGATCACCTTTTCAGCCTGCTGCCGGCGCTGGCCGCGCTGGCCGGCGCGCTGCTCTTGCAGATCGCCAGCAACCTGGCCAACGACTACTACGATTTTGTCAAAGGCTATGACCGGCCTGACCGCAAGGGACCGACGCGCGTCGCGCTGAGCGGCCTGATCTCGCTGGCTGAGCTGCGGCTGGGGCTGGCGGCGGTGCTGTTGCTCACCGCGGCCATCGGGCTGTATCTGATCAGCGTGGCTGGCTGGCCGATTCTGGCCGTGGGGGTGGCTGCCATCATCGCGTCGGTGGCCTACAGCGGCGGCCCCTTCCCGCTGTCGGTCAACGGCCTGGGCGATCTGTTCGTTTTCCTCTTCTTCGGCCTGGCCGCGGTGGTGGGCAGCTACTACGTGCAGGCGTTGACCGTCACGCCGCTGGTTTGGGTTGCCGCGCTGCCCCCCGGCTTCTTGATCACCGCGATCCTGGTGGTCAACAACCTGCGCGACATCGAGACCGATGCGGCCGTGGGCAAGCGCACCCTGGCCGTGCGGCTGGGCGCGCCGGGTGCGCGCCGCGAATACACCCTGCTGCTGGCCGGCGCCTATGCCGTCCCGCTGGCCCTGCTGCTCGCCGCATTGACGCTGACGCCGGAGGCGTTCAGTCCCGCCGACCTGCTGGTGCTGCTCCCCTGGCTGACCCTACCTGCGGCCCTGCGGCTGCGGCGCATCATCTACACCGCCGCCGACGGGCCAACCATGAACCAAGCGCTGGCCGGAACCGCCCGGCTCAGCCTGAACTTCAGCGTCCTCTTCGCCATTGGGCTGGCGCTTTGGGGGTAATGCGTGATGCGTAACGAGTAATGCGTAATGCGTGACGAGTAATGCGTAATGCGTAATGCGTAACCCGGAGTCAGCCACCGCCATTCCGGGTTACGCATTACTCGTCACTCGTTACGCATCCCAGAGACACTCGCCGCTATTCCGGCTTACGCATTACTCGTCACTCGTTACGCATCCCAGAGACACTAGCCGCCATTCCGGCTTACGCATTACTCGTCACTCGTTACGCATCCCCAAAGACACCTCCCGCCATTCCGGCTTACGAGTTACGAGTTACGAGTTACGCATCCCCAAAGACACCTCCCACCATTCCGAATTACGCATTACTCGTCACGCATTACGCATCCCAAGAGACACCTCCCACCATTCCGGGTTACGAGTTACGAGTTACGAGTTACAAACCAGGAGCCATCTATGACCACCACAACCCCTCCTCTCCCCCCCCGCTTGCAGGCTATCGTCGAAGAATTTCAGGATGCCGAAGGCCGCGAGAAGCTGGACCTGTTGCTGGAGTATGCCGAGAGCCTGCCGCCGCTGCCCGAATGGCTGGCGGAGCAGCACAGCGACATGGACCAGGTGCATGAGTGCATGACCCCC
>JAKQCW010000252.1 GCA_029558955.1 Chloroflexota bacterium | reverse complement strand
GCTGGCCGACGGCGTGCAGATCGCCTTCGATGCCACCTCGGCCTATGTGCACGCCGAGAACAGCCGCAAGCTCAATGAACTGGGCGTGCTGATGATCGACCTCACCCCGGCGGCGATCGGCCCCTTCTGCGTGCCGCCGGTCAATCTGGTGGAACACGTCGGTAAGGGTGAAATGAACGTGAACATGGTCACCTGCGGCGGCCAGGCCACGATCCCGATGGTCGCGGCCGTCTCCCGCGTGCAGCCGGTGGCCTACGGCGAGATCGTCGCCACCGTGTCCTCCAAGTCGGCCGGCCCCGGCACGCGCAAGAACATCGACGAATTCACCCGCACCACCGCGGGCGCGGTCGAGCAAGTGGGCGGCGCCAAGCAGGGCAAGGCCATCATCATCCTCAACCCGGCCGAACCGCCCTTGATCATGCGCGACACGGTGCACTGCCTGACCGAGACCGAACCCGACCAGGCGGCGATCACCGAATCCATCCACGCCATGATCCGCGAGGTGCAGAAGTACGTGCCCGGCTACCGCCTGGTCAATGGCCCGGTGTTCGACGGCAAGCGCGTCTCGGTGTACCTCGAGGTCGAAGGCCTGGGCGACTACCTGCCCAAGTACGCCGGCAACCTCGACATCATGACCGCGGCCGGTGCGCGCACCGCCGAGATGTTCGCCGAGGAGATCCTGGCCGGTCGCCTCAAGCTTGAATCCAACCGCGCCACGATGGTGGCCTGAGCGCCCCGGCCACAAGGAGAGATGAACATGGAACTTCGCGGCAAGAAGATCACCGTCCACGACATGACCCTGCGTGACGGCATGCACCCCAAGCGCCACCTGATGACGCTCGAGCAGATGAAGACCATCGCCTGCGGCCTGGACGAGGCGGGCATCCCGCTGATCGAGGTCACCCACGGCGACGGCCTGGGCGGCAGCTCGGTGAACTACGGCTTCCCGGCCCACAGCGACGAGGAGTACCTGTCCGCCGTGATCCCGCTGATGAAGCAGGCCAGGGTGTCGGCGCTGCTGCTGCCGGGCATCGGCACGGTCGATCACCTCAAGATGGCGCACGAACTGGGCGTCTCCACCATCCGCGTGGCCACCCACTGCACCGAGGCCGACGTCTCCGAGCAGCACATCGGCTACGCCCGCAAGCTCGGCATGGACACCGTCGGCTTTCTGATGATGGCGCACATGAACAGCCCCGAAGGCCTGGTCAAGCAAGCCAAGCTGATGGAGAGCTACGGCGCCAACTGCATCTACGTCACCGACTCGGCCGGCCACCTGCTGCCCGACACGGTCAAGTCGCGTCTCAGTGCGGTGCGCGATGCGCTCAAGCCCGAGACCGAACTCGGCTTCCACGGCCACCACAACCTGGCCATGGGCGTGGCCAACAGCCTGGCCGCGCTCGAAGTCGGCGCCAGCCGCATCGACGCCGCGGCCGCTGGCCTGGGGGCCGGCGCGGGCAACACCCCGATGGAAGTGTTCATCGCGGTGTGCGACCTGATGGGGATCGAGACCGGCGTGGATGTGTTCAAGATCCAGGACGTGGCCGAGGACCTGGTGGTGCCGATCATGGACTTCCCGATCCGCATCGACCGCGA
>JAKQCW010000251.1 GCA_029558955.1 Chloroflexota bacterium | reverse complement strand
AATGCCAGCCAGCACAAGCCGCGCCGGTGTATTCAGAAGAGCCGTCGTCGCAGTTCTTCTACGAGGCGCTGGAGGTGTACCAAACGGGCAAAAACCTGACGCCGCAGCAAGTGGAAATTGCCCGCTTTTGGTCGGATGCTGCGGGCAAAACCGGCACGCCGCCGGGCCACTCTGTCTCGATTCTGACCCAGTTGGTCCGCGATCAGGAACTCACACTGGATGCCGCCGCCGAAGCCTACGCCCGGCTCGGCGTTGCCTTGGCAGACGCGTTCATCTCCTGTTGGCAGACCAAATTCGCCACCCACACTCCGCGCCCGATCACCTATATCCACGACATGTTCGATCCGACCTGGACCCCGCTGATCATCACGCCGCCCTTCCCCGAATACACGTCCGGCCACTCGGTGCAGTCAGGCGCGGTCGCGGCTGTGCTGACGGCGCTGTTTGGCGAGGATGTCGCTTTCACCGACCACACGCACGACGCGTTGGGCTATGCCCCGCGGTCATTTGCCTCGTTCGCTGCCATGGCCGACGAGGCCGCCATCTCGCGCCTCTACGGCGGCATCCACTACCGCTCGGCCATCGAGAATGGACTGGCGCAGGGCGCCTGCATCGGCGAGCGCGTCAACGGTCTCAAGCTCGGCCCGTAGCTGCCCCTGGTTCCTGATTGGCGGGTTGTCAGTGCCAGGGCCTTGATCATCGACGGATCACGTTACCAGAAAGTAGAACCATTCCATGCCAAAAATCTCATTTCTCGGCGCCGGCAGCGCGGTCTTCACCATGAACCTGCTGGGCGACATTCTCAGCTATCCTGAGCTGGCCGATTCAACCATCAGCCTGCACGACATCGACCCGGGGCGGCTGCGCACCTCGGAGATCGTCGCGCACAAGATCGCCAGCGCTTATGGCGTCTCGCCCACCATCGAGGCCACACTGGACCGGCGCCAGTCGCTGACTGATGCAGATTATGCCATCGCCATGATCCAGGTGGGCGGCTATCGCCCCAGCACGGTGGTCGACTTCGAGATCCCCAAGAAGTATGGCCTGCGCCAGACCATCGCCGACACGCTGGGCATCGGCGGCATCATGCGCGCCCTGCGCACCATCCCCGTGCTGCTGGCGATGACGCGCGACATGGAGGAACTCTGCCCCGACGTCACCTTCTTGCAGTACGTCAACCCCATGGCCATGAACATGTGGGCGCTGAATCGGGCCAGCTCCATCGCCAAGGTGGGGCTCTGCCACAGCGTGCCCCACACGGCCGGCGAGCTGGCGGCCGACATCGGCGTGCCGGCTAAGGAAATCGACTATCTGGTGGCCGGCATCAACCACATGGCCTTCTACCTGAAGTTCGAGCGCAACGGCCAGGACCTTTACCCGGCCATCCGCCAAGTGCTGGCCGAAGGGCGTATGCCGGACACCAACCGGGTGCGCTACAAGCTCTTCGAGAAGTTCGGCTACTTCGTGACTGAATCCAGCGAGCATCTGAGCGAATATGTGCCCTGGTTCATCAAACGTGACCGCCCCGACCTGATCGAGCGCTTCAACATCCCCCTGGACGAATATATCCACCGCTGTGAGTTCCAGTTGACCGCTTGGGAGTCGCTGGGCCACGTCCTCGAGGATGACAACGTGCGCTTCCGCGTGGTCACTGAGGGGGAGGAGACGGAGGAAGTGCGCACCGACGGCAGCGAGCGCGACATGGACCGGCTGCTCGGTCAAGTCTTGCAGATCAAGCGCAGCGTCGAGTATGGCTCGCAGATCATCTACGCCATGGAGACCGCCCAGCCGACGGTGATCTACGGCAATGTCGCCAACCATGGGCTGATCGACAACCTGCCGGCCGACTGCACCGTCGAGGTGCCCTGCCTGGTCGATCGCCAGGGCATCCAGCCGACCCGCGTCGGCGCCCTGCCGCCGCAGTTGGCCGCGCTGATGCAGACCAACATCAACGTGCAGGCGCTGACCGTCGAGGCTGCCCTGACCGGCAAGCGTGAGCACATCTACCACGCCGCCATGCTGGACCCGCACACCGCCGCCGAGCTGGACCTGGATCAGATCGTCGCGCTGGTGGATGACCTGATCGAGGCGCATGGCGACTGGCTGCCGACGTATGTGTAGCGACACGCCAGGGATTGGAAATCCCTGGCTGACGGTACGAAGCCGCCTCAGCGGCTGGGAATGGAATGTCCCTTCGCTCTGGCCGGTCTCTGACCGAGCCACGTCCTTCCGCTCTGGCCGGTCTCCGACCGAGCCACGTCCTTCCGCTCTGGCCGGTCTCCGACCGAACCACCTTCCTGAGAACTGGCGATGATTCACTTCGACCCCGCTACGAGAACCTTCAACCTCCTGCTGGCCGCCAGCGTCTATGCCATGCGCGTCGACGACGAGGGACGGCTGTTGCATCTGTCCTGGGGACCGCGGCCCGCGGGGGCGCCGGCTGACGCCCCGTTGACAGGCCCCGGCTTCGAGATTTTCACGCGGCACGACGAATTGCCGCTGACCCTGCGCTATGAGTTCAGCACCTTTGGCGACAGCGCCTTGCAGGAAGTCGGGCTGAAAGCGCAGTTTCAGTCGCTGCCGCAGCAGATGGCGCCGGGCGAGGCGCCGCATTTGCCCATCCGCGATGTGCGGCTGCGCTACGCCGGCCATGAGATCGTCCTCGACGCCGAACCTGGGCTGGCGCCCACCCACGGCCAGCCCACCGCCGTCGCCAGCCCGCGGGAAACGCTGCGCCTGCGCCTGAGCGACCCGGTCCAACCCCTGGAGGTGACGCTCTGCTACCGCCTGACCCCCGAACACGACATCATCGAGCGCTGGGTCGAGGTGGTCAACACCGGCTCTGAAGCGATCGAAGTGGAGACGCTGGCCTTTGCCACCCTCCACTTCCCCAACGGAACCAACGAGTTGACCTCGGTATCCGGCTGGTGGATACGCGAGTTCATCGCCGCGCGTGAGCGCCTGCCTGCCGGCGTGCGCAGCATCGAGCAGAAGACGGTGCAGACCGGCCACTACACTAACCCCTTCTTCCTGCTCAACCGGCCGGGCCAGGCCTGGGAGGAAACCGGCGACGTCTATTTTGGCGCGCTGGCCTTCAGCGGCGCCTGGCGCATCGCCTTCGAGCAGCTCCACACCCTGGACGTGCGCTGCCAGGCCGGCTACAACCCCTTTGACTTCGGTCTGACCCTGGCAGCGGACGAACGCCACGTCACGCCGGCCGTTGTGCTCGGCGTCAGCCCCGAAGGGTGGGGCGGGGCCAGCCGGCGGCTGCACGCCTTCGCCCTGGAACGGGTGCTGCCCATGCCCAGCGACGGGCCCGCCTTCCGGCCGGTGCTCTACAACAGTTGGGAGGCGACCTACTTCGATCTGACCCTGGAAGGGCAGACGGCGCTGGCCCGCAAGGCCGCGGCCATGGGCGTCGAGCTGTTCTGCGTCGACGATGGCTGGTTCGGCGGCCGGCGCGATGACCACGCCGGTCTGGGCGACTGGAGGGTCAGCCCGGACGTCTTCCCCACCGGGCTGGATCCGCTGATCGACGAAGTACACCGCCTGGGGATGCAGTTCGGCCTGTGGGTCGAGCCGGAGATGGTCAACCCCGATTCCGACCTCTACCGCGCCCACCCCGACTGGGTGCAGCACTTCGCCGGCCGGCCGCGCACCGAATCGCGCTACCAGTTGCTGCTGGACTTCGGCCGGCCAGAGGTAGTGGGGCACATCTACACGCTGCTGCACGACCTGCTGGAGCGCCACGCGATCGACTTCATCAAGTGGGACATGAACCGCTACGCCACCGAGCCAGGTTCGGTGGCCGGTCAGGCCATCTGGCGCCAGCACACGGCCGGCGTGTATGCCGTCATGGACCGCCTGCGCCGCGCCTTTCCGCACTTGCAGATCGAAAGCTGCGCCAGCGGCGGCGGCCGCATCGACCTGGGCATCCTCGGCCGCACCGATCAAGTCTGGACCAGCGACAACACCGACGCCTTCGACCGCATTCGCATCCAGGAGGGCTACAGCCTGGCCTATCCGGCGCGCGCCATGGAGGCCTGGGTAACGCATCCCATCAGCCATCAGACCGGCCTGCCCAGCCCGCTCAGCCTGCGCTTCGATGTGGCCATGCGCGGCGGTTTGGGCATTGGGTCGAACCTGAACGAGCTGAGCGAGGCCGAGCTGGCGGACTATGCCAGTTATATCGCCTTCTACAAGCGTCTTCGCCCGGTGGTGCAGGGCGGCCGGCTCTATCGTCTGCAACGGGTGGAAGAATATGGTGCGTCGGTGATCGCATACGTGGCGCCCGACCGGCGCACGGCAGTCTATTCGGCGGCGGTGGCGAGCTACTTGCAGGGCTGGCTGCGGCCGCCCGCGCCGCTGCGCGGGCTGGACCCGAACGCGGTCTATCGCGTCGTCGACCGTCACGGCGTCGAGGTCTACCGCGC
>JAKQCW010000242.1 GCA_029558955.1 Chloroflexota bacterium | reverse complement strand
GCAGCACACCTGTCTCGCCAGCTCTTACCTTATTTCCAACGAAGTCCAATGAGTTGCCGTTTCAATCCCTGACCATGTCTTTGAGATATGGCGACACCTTTACCAGTAAGGAACGGAGGTTCTTCCATGGAACGAAGTTATCGCGCTGTAAGCGGCCCAGGACGATGCCAGGATGCCGCCCTTGTTGTGCAGCGAAGGTCTCGATGCGGGCCCTGGAGAAATGTGGCTGGGTTGCCGCCACGAATTGGTGAAACGCGGTTGGCGGCACAAGCCAATCGGCAGCCAATCGATTGGCTGTATGCTCGCCTGACTCCAACCCGCTGGTTGGGGCATCGCTGTCGCCGTTTTCCAGCCGGTCCACAAAGATCGCGGTTTCACCTTCGGCCAAATGGGCCACCTCGTGCAACAGGGTGAACCAGAAGGAGTCGATGCGATCGTAGCGCAGCGTCAACGCCACCGCTGGCCCCCCATCCAACCAGAAGGCAGCGCCGTCCAGATACGTCCTCTCCAAGGGACGCAACAACACACAGCGCACCCCCCAGCGCGCCAGGGTCGCCGGCGCCTGCGCCGCATCCGCGGCGTTGAGCGTCAGCCTGAGCAACGCGGCCACCAGCGGTTCAAGGTGTTCCTGAGACCATGCACCGACGACCTGTTCTACTGCCAGCGCCTCGGCGCGACGCAACCAGGCGAGCTGGGCATAGGTCAGCGGCTCACGCGCGCTGGACGACCGCAAGCGTGCTGGCAGGACGACAGATTCTGATTCCACAGGCACGCCGAGCAGCTTTGCCACCTCATGCTCCAGTTCCCCGGGCGACTCGCGCAAGGTGAGCCAGCCGCGCCGGGCCATGGCTCGCAGCGGCAAGGCCGCATAAAGTTGGCTGCGTCGGGCGATGGCGTCGTCCCTCTCCTGGCGCTGCGCCATCTGCAGGCGGTAGTTGGCCTCCAGGTTCATCCACAGCTCCGACGAAGTGCCCAGCGCCTGCGCCAACTCCAACGCGGTTTCGGGCGTGATCTGCTTGACCCCGTTGACGATCTCGCTCACCGCTTGCTCCGGACGACCCAGGATCGCGGCCAGATCCTTCTGGCTCCAGCCGCGCGCCTCGATCTCCTGCTTAAGGATGCGTCCTGGCGCCACAGGACGGGCGGGCCTCAATACTTCGGCCATCGACGCGCCTCCTTCAATGATAGTCCTCGATGTCGAGTATGCCCAACAGCTTGCCGTGATCGTCCGTCTCGATGGTGACGGTGAGACGGTACTGCTTATTCAGGCGGAGAGAATAGTGGCCGCGGTTGCCGCGTTCGCCTTTGAGCTTCTCGAAGTGCAGGCTCTTCAAGGCGCGCAGGTCGTTTTCATGGCTGGCCGCGGCTATGATCGCCATCTTGTCAAAAAAGGCATCAACCACTTCCCGCGGATACCGCTCAGCGCCAGCTTCATCGGTATAGAGCTTCTGCAGTTTCTTGTTGCGAAAGAAAAAACGCAACTTCCTCTCCTCTGGCGGCGAGTGCCCTCATTGTAGCACAGATAATCGAAAAGTCAAGACCAGTAATTCACCTAATGGGTGAATTACTGGTGTGTCAGCGGCTATCAGGCTGCGACCATCTGTCGCTGCAAATCTACCCTCGTTTGCTGTAACGCGGCCGCGTTGACGCGCTGGCAAGTCTTCCTATGTGTGTAGGTGTGCGGGTCGAAGGACCACTTAATGTGGGGTGATCATCGTTTCCATGCCTACAGATTGCGGTAGGCCTCTCCCCGAGGCGCGACTTCGATGATCAGTACCACGAGTTGATCGTCTTCGATTGCGTAGATCAATCGCCAATCGCCGGCGCGCAGCCGGTACAAGTTCTCATATCCCCGAAGTTTTTTGCAGCCGGCCGGCCGCGGCTCTTCCGCCAGGCTCATGAGTAGCCGGTCGACGCGACTCAGGACTTCTTTCGGTAGTCTTCGCAGCGTCTTCTCTGCCTGCCGTTCCACGATCACCGTGTAGCGGCGCGGAGATTCACCCACGGCTCAGCAGCCCTTCAGCGGTCAGTTCCTCGCGCACGGCAGAGTAAAGGCGGCCGCGACTGTCATCGTCCCGCCACGCTTCCAGTGCTGCCTGAGCACGACGGGCGGCGCGCATGTCCTCCATCTCTTCCAGCAGCGCTTCGTAGTCGGCGATGGGAATCACCGCGGCCACAGGCTTGCCATAGCGCGCGATCACAACATCTTGTCCCATACCTGCCGCGTCCAGAATGTCTCGCCAGCGACTGCGGGCGTCTTCACTGTTCAGGATGTGATTAGCCATCGGACCTCCGTAAGAGTCGTTCAAGTTTTAGAGGATTGTAGTCCGTCGTTCGACCGATGTCAATACAAACACGAGCCTCGATGCTGTGGTTCTGGAGGTATTGTGGTTAAAGGTGCTCTGTCGGGCATACGGGCAACAAGATGCGAACCCGCAGTTCACGTGCAGCAGGGGGTGCATCGTTGGCAAAACGGTCAACCGGTCTTTCCATTTGCCATGATCAATCTTTCGGTGTGATTGGGCAGCACGAATGTACACCTTGCGCCAAACGTAATGGATGGCGGTAACCAATCGTGCCTTGTTTCCACCGGCGTTGAATACAGTTAGCTGACCTACTTGATCAGCATTTGTGTGACGCCTGGTCTGGGATCCTGCCAACACATCAAGTTTACGGGTAGTACCGCCGATACAGCCGCGGGAAGGGCAGCGCCTCGCGGATGTGGGGCAGACCGCCCAGCCACATCAGCACCCGTTCCAGGCCCATGCCGAAGCCGCTGTGGGGCTGGCTGCCGTACTGGCGCAGGTCCAGATACCATTCGTAGGCCTCGCGCGGCAGCTTGTGCGCGTCGATGGCGTCCAGCAACACCTGGTAGTCGTGCATGCGCTGGCTGCCGCCCACGATCTCGCCGTAACCCTCGGGCGCGATCAGGTCGCAGGCCAGGACCGTCTCGGGGCGCTCCGGGTCGGGCTGCATGTAGAAAGCCTTGACCGCGCGCGGGTAGTGGTGGACGAAGACCGGCTTGTCGAACTGGGCGCTGATCGCGTCCTCGTGCGGCGCGCCGAAGTCCTCGCCCCAGGGGAAATCGGGGTAGCCGTTGGCGTGCAGCAGCTTGACCGCGTCGTCGTAGTGGATGCGCGGGAAGGGAGGGACCACGTTCTGCAAGTGGGTCAGATCGCGGCCCAACACCGCCAGATCGTCGGCCCGCTGCGCCAGCACCGTCTGGATGCAGTAGCTGACGAACTGTTCGATGACTTCCATGTTCTCGTCCAGCTCGGTGAAGGCCATCTCTGGCTCCACCATCCAGAACTCCATGGCGTGGCGGCGGGTATCCGACTTTTCGGCGCGGAAGGTGGGGCCGAAGCAGTAGACGCGGCCAAAGGCGCCGATGGTGGCCTCGCTGTAGAGCTGGCCGGTCTGCGCCAGGTAGGCCGGCTCGTCGAAGTACTTGGTGGCGAAGAGGTTGGTGGTGCCCTCGGCCGCCGCCGGGGTGATGATGGGGGTGTCCACCAGGGTGAAGCCATGGCCGTCCAGCCAGTCGCGGATCGCCTTGATCAGCGTGGCGCGGATGCGCAGAATGGCGATCTGGCGCGGGTCGCGCAGCCAGAGGTGGCGGTGGTTGAGCAGGAAGTCTGTGCCGTGCTCGCCGCCGTCGCGCTTAGGCGCCAGCGGGTAGGGGTCGGCCGCGCGGCTGATCACCTCGAAGGCAGTGGCGTCCAGCTCATAGCCGCCCGGCGCGCGCGGCTCAGCCCGCAGGCCGCCGCTGATGCGCACAGCCGACTCCAGCGTGATGTGGCGGGCCGCGTCGAACTGCTCCTCGGGCAGGTTTTTCTTGAAAACGACGCACTGCATGGCGCCGCTGCCGTCGCGCAGGGTGATGAACTGGAGCTTGCCCTTGTCGGCGCGCTTCTGCACCCAGCCGGTGAGGGCGACATCCTGGCCGACGTGGTGGGCGGCTTGGTTGATTTTGATGGTGGTGGACACTGGACTCTCCTGGAAGACTGGGCTGCTTATACCAATCCTCGGTATGTTGATTGCGGCGAAGAAGTGGACTTCACGGCTCAATGCCGACCATAACGAGCGGGACCGCAGGTACCCCGCGTCCTTGCCTGATGACGTTGTAAAACTCGCCCTCGAAGTATGGCACACCAGAACTCATCTGGCTCTGCAAGGACTTCATGGGCAGGATCTCGATACCGACGTCGATTTGATCGCTGACGAAGAAGGCAAGATGTTTCACGAACAAATCGTAGGCGACGAAGGCGTACTTACCGAACTGGACTTCAACGGCGACTCGGTCTTTGACAAAATCAGTCTGGTTGTAACTGAAGATTGGAGTCTCTCCAGCTGCGAGGATTTGTTGTTTTTGGTCATCAGCCGACATCGCCAGCGTTCGGCGGATAAGCTTTTCATCTCGAGTTACCCAATAACTGACCCTGCTTTCCGCCCATCCTTTGCCCTTCAATAGACGCCGGAACTCTTGATTCATGTCCAAAGGGCTGTAGAGAAGCCTTCCTCGCATTGTCTTCTCGTTTGAGATTTTTGTCTTGCAAGCCTCGGCATCGATGGCAATGATTACATCTTGTAACTCTGACCAGAGTCTTGGTTTGTGTACTAGCAAGTATTCTAATCCATTGAGGTGGGAGTAAGTCTCAACTATTCTCATCGGTTGTGTATTGCTCCTCTTCGTCTGGTCTTTCGAGCAAGATCATCTGAGGATCCTCCTTTTCGTGTGTCCAAGGGGCGACGGTGAGTTTGCTGGCAGAACCTGTTGGATCATGTACCGGTCGATTCCTGGGACGAGTTCGCAGCGTACCTGCCATTTCTTGTTCGATCCGATTTCGAGCCAACTCTATGTACCTTGGATGCATTTCTGCACCAGCACCCCGTCGATTGTGTCTCAGAGCTGCAATAATCGTAGTGCCTGTCCCCAGGAACGGATCTAGCACCCAATCACCTTCATCAGTCATTGACAGAACTAACCGTTCTATCAGCTCAACTGGAAATTGGCAAGGATGCTCCGTCTTCTCGACATGATTGCTCTTGACATTCGGGATTATCCACAAGTCGCCAGGGTTCTTGCCTAGTGGATTTGATGAATATTGGCCTGCCTTAGGACCTTTGAAGTGCTTTTTTCCGGGATACTTTTGCGGAACCCTGACGGGATCTAGATTAAAAACGTAATCCTTTGTCTTGGTGAACCATATGATTGTCTCATATCGGCCAGAGAATCTATTGGTACAGTGAAGTCCGTGTTCGAAATGCCAGATGATACGATTGCGCATTTGTAATCCCAAGTCAGCGAAAATTGGGTACAGCACTGTGTCTAGTGGAATTATGGCACCATTGTTTACATAGTTTCCGACTTGCCAACAGATGCTACCATGCGGAGACAGTACGCGGGTACATTCTCTAATCACTTCCGCCTGTTGCTCAAGATACACATCCAGTTGCAGCTTTTTCTCGTATTCTTTGCCTAGGTTATAGGGTGGTGATGTGACAATAAGTTGAATGCTTTCATGAGGAATCTGATGTAGCATCTGCAAACAGTCGCCTGGATAGAGGACCACATGTTCGGATGTCATGAACGTCTCGACAATCGCGTGATGCCTAAACATAAGTCGCAGCCTCGTGACCCATTGCAAAACTTGCAAGTGAAAACAACCCCCAACGAAAAACCGGTAGCGGACGCCAAGAGTCTTGATAAAACTCAATCACCGCTGCCAGCGCATCAGCCACATGCGGGAGTACCTGCGAAATATCATCGGCTTCGGCAATCAGTTCTGGCAGCAACGGGAGAGTGACCGTATAGCCGCCTTCGGGCTGCGGTTCCAGGACCAGTGGTAGTTCGTAGATGCCGTTCATTGACTTCTCTCTTCCCGAATGGATGTTCGTTCTTTCTCAAGACCCTCAAGCAACTCCGCCAGACTGACTCCTTCTTCCTGCATCAGCGCGGTAAACTCCTGCGAGAGCTTGGGGATCACCGTTTGTCTGGGAGACAGCGGCAGAATGTCGTCAGTCTGCACCATGTTGAGCATATCGTCTGTGGCGGCGGGTGATGATGATCCGCCTTCCGGCTGCGACGCCATGAGTAACGTCAGTGTCTTAATGCTCTTCATGACTTACCATCGATACGCGTTGAGCACCCAAAACCCGCCGGCGATCTCGACGCCGGTGCGTTCGAGGTTGGCAATGGCAGCTACGGTGTCGGGAAGACCCGTTGTCGCCACACGCGCCGCGCTTCCCTCAGCGCAATCATGGTCGCCCAGGACGCGGCCGCCAGATCGGTCGACCTGCGGCATTTGGACAGGGAAGATGGTGTTGCCGGCGCGTCCTACGGCGCTGGCGGAAACCACTGCTGAAGCGCTTGAACGAAGCGACGGAATGCCGGCTCATTGTGACCGCGCAGACTGACCTTGCTGGCCAGCTCCAGGTAGATCGCTGATGACCGGGGCTTGCGCGTCTCGCGTAGGGCAGCCTCCATGGCGCGTTTCGGATCGGTGGGCTTGGCTTGATCTGCTGGCCACTGGCCGGCAGCCGCCAACCAATCGCGCAGCGCGGGCTGGCGCTCAGCCCAGCCCAGGCAAGCTGCTACCTGCGGCGAGTCGCTCCATGCCCAGACCTCCAGTTCCGGCGCCAGGACGACGGCTTCAGCCCGGCCTGGCCAGCCTGTGGCTTCCAGTCTCTGCCTGACCTCATCAGCCAATGCGGTGGGTGCGGTGTCCTCGCGACCACTGCCTTCGTGATCGAACAGCACCATGGCATAGCGGTGACTGCCGGTGAAGGGGCGCAGGAAGTCGTGTGCTTCGTTGACGCAGCCCGGATCGTGGCGCGGGTGGACGAAGATCTCGGCGTCGATTGCTCGCACTGCCAGCGCTTGCGGACGCCGCAGCAGCCCGCGTAGGGTGTGCTCCATGTTCCCGTCGGCCGTCAGGACGATCAGGTCTTTCATCCCAGCACTCCGCTGGCAAAGAGGGTGCCCAGATCGGTCTCGCCCCGCCATTGGCGCAGGCGTGGATGCTGCGATCCCAGCACGATGTCGGTCATGCCCTGGTCGGTGCGATTGAAACACAACACTTGCTCTGGCTCGGTCAGGCTCAGGATGACCGGCGAGTGCGTGGCCAGCAAGACCTGGGCGCCGTAGACTGAGGAGAGTGACTGCAGGACGGTTTCCACGGCACGCGGATGGATGCCGTTCTCAGGCTCCTCGATCAGAAAAATGCCTTCCAGTCCGGGGATGTAAGCCAGGATGGTCAGAGCCAGCATGCGCAGCGTGCCGTCGGAAACGAGCCATGAGGGCGCATGCAAGCCTGTACGATAGTCAAGGACCAGGTAACGATGGCGGTCCTCAGACCGTTCGACGGTGCGAATTCCTTCCAGATCGGGCAGCGCCGTTTGAAGATGCGCGATCCACTCTTTCAAGCGCTGGGGATCGCGCTCCTCAAGGTCATTGATCACCAGGGGCAGGTTGGATCCATCCGGTTGGAATTGACGAGGACTGCCTGGTGGGCTGGGTTTTCGGAGCGCGGCGCTGTTGAGCGCAAGGCGTTGGACGCCTTCGAGCAACATGCGGCGAAACCAGATCGAGATCGGGAACTTCTCTTCATCCTCCGGCAGGTTAGCCAAGGCAGAACGCCGCGGCCCAAGGCGAAAGAGATTGTTCCAACCCGAACGTTCCGAGCGGAAGTAGTCATTGCCCGACTCGGGGACTTTGTTCAACACACGACGCCAACTGGCAGGACCTTTCTTGCCCGGCGGGGTGATGATGGTGCCCGGCGGAACAGGCGGCATGGGGAACTGGGGGCGCTGTGCATTTTTTTGTTCCGCCTCGTCGCCCATCTCTGGTCGCAGCCACAATGTCTCTGACAACAGGTGAATCTCTTGTCTTTCGGCATGCAGACCCACCCGGACCTCGTAGCGGACGCGAGCGTATTGACCGTTCTTCTTGTTCTGAAGGTGCTCCGGGATGGATCCCTCAACCGCCAACTCAAAGGAATCGCCCTCGCGCATCCACACGAGGTCGCGCACATCTGGAGCTCGCTCAGCTACCGCCGCGGCAACTCCCTCCTTTTCGCGAACCACGTCTGCCAGGAAGGCTATGACGTCCAAGAACGAGGATTTGCCGCTGGCATTGGGGCCAATCAAGACCTGAAACGGCGCCAGAGACTGGCGCACGTTGCGCAAACTGCGATATGACAGAGCTTCGATCTTGACTATCATTGTGCTTTCCTCGGAGGAGCGACAATGGCAATTCCTCCATTGAATCGGCTCACGACCGCGCTGTCCTTGACACTGCCGCAGTGCAGCGAGATGGAGTGTTGGTCAAGATTACACCCCATCCTTCTTCGCCGTCGAGACCAGATGCAGCAGATCGAGCTGCGCCTTGTCCACCACGTCGGGCGTGCCGGTCATCGGCTCCACGGCCTGCTGATTCTTGGGGAAGGGGATCACCTCACGGATCGACTGCTCGCCGGCCAGCAGCATGATGAAGCGGTCAATGCCCAGGGCGATGCCCCCGTGGGGCGGGGTGCCGTACTCGAAGGCGTCCAGCATGTGGCCGAACTTGGCCGCCGCGGCCTCGGGCGAGTGGCCCAACAGTTGGAACATGCGCTCCTGCACGTCGCGCTGGTGGATGCGGATGCTGCCGCCGCCCAGTTCCACGCCGTTGAGCACGATGTCGTAGGCGTTGGCCCGCACGCTGCCCGGATCGCTCTCCATGCGCGCCAGGTCCTCCGCTTTGGGCGAGGTGAAGGGGTGGTGCATGGCGTCCCAGCGCCCCTCCTCCTCGTTCCACTCCACCAGCGGGAAGTCCACCACCCACAGGTAGGCAAACTGGCCAGGCGCCACCAGGTTCAGGTCGCGGCCCAGACGCAGGCGCAGCTCGCCCAGCGCGACCAGCGCCACCCGGGCCGTATCTGCCACCATGAAAACCACGTCGCCCGGCCCCGCCTGGCAGCGCTCGGCGATCGCGGCCAGCTCGGCCGCGCTGAAGAACTTGGCGATGGGCGACTTCGGCCCGCCCTCGGCCGGATAGTCCAGCCAGGCCAGCCCCTTGGCGCCGTAGATCTTGACCACCTCCTCGTAGGCCTTGATCTGCTCGCGCAGCTTCTGGCCGCTGAGTGTGGCCAGGCCCGGCGCGCGCACCGCTTTGACCACGTTGCCAGCCTCCAGCGCGGCCTTGAGGAAGCCGACGCCGGTCTCGGCCAGCAGATCGCCCAGATCTTGCAGCTCCAGGCCGAAGCGGATGTCGGGCTTGTCGCTGCCGTAGCGGGCCATGGCCTCGGCGTAGGTCAGGCGGGGGAAGGGCAGGCTGGGCGGCTCGGCCCCGGTCAACTGCATGGTCAGCTCGCGGCACATCCCGCTGACCAGCCCGATCACATCCTCCTGGCCGACGAAGGACATCTCCACGTCCAGTTGCGTGAATTCCGGCTGGCGGTCGGCGCGCAGGTCCTCATCGCGAAAACAGCGCGCGATCTGGAAATAGCGGTCGAAGCCGGCCACCATCAACAACTGCTTGAACTGCTGCGGGCTTTGCGGCAGGGCGTAGAACTTGCCGGGATGGACGCGGCTGGGCACCAGGTAATCGCGCGCGCCTTCCGGCGTCGACTTGGTCAGGATCGGCGTCTCGATCTCCAGGAAGCTGTGCGCGTCCAGGTAGTCGCGCATCAGCTTGACAGCCCGGTGGCGCAGGATGATGTTGCCCTGCAGGCGCGGCCGGCGCAGGTCCAGATAGCGGTACTTGAGGCGGGAGAATTCACTGGTACGTCCCGAGGTCTCCGAGGGATTGGCCTCCAGATCGTCGCGGATCTCGAAAGGCAGCGGCTTGGCGGGGTTTTCCACCACCAGCTCGCTGGCCACGACCTCGATCTCGCCGCTGGCCAGGTTGGGATTTTCCATGCCGGCCGGCCGGCGGCGCACCAGGCCGCGCACAGCCAGCACAAACTCGCTGCGCACCCGCTGCGCCGCTTCGTGGGCCTCAGGGGTGTCGGGGGTGATCACAACCTGGGTGACGCCGTAGCGGTCGCGCAGGTCAAGGAAGATGAGGGTGCCGTGGTCGCGGCGGCGGTAGGCCCAGCCGTTGAGGATGACTTCCTGGCCGGCGTCAGCAGCGCGCAGCGCGCCGCAGGTGTGGGTGCGTTTAAGCATACGAGTTGCGTTGATTCCTCTCGATACGATTCACTTGATGCAAGCCTGGATTATACCGCAGAGGTCACAGAGCGGCAACTGTGGCGAGGTTATGGCCGCATGGCGGGGGCCAACAGAGCGAACAAGCAGTGAGAACCGCCAGCCATGGCGGCGCGGTGATGGCTGGCGGCAAGGCCTGTATCGCCGCTACGGAACAGTTCAGGTGGATTTGACCGCCGGGGCAATTTGGCATAGAATCGTCATAATTCTTCAGCAAAGCCAGAGCGCTTGAAGGTCGTTACCTCAGAGAGGAGGTAATCCATCACCTCGCACTTCCCCCACTCACAACTTCCATTTCGGTTCGATGTCGTCCAAGACGACTATATTTTGCAGGATTTCTCTAGGAGGAGAAACCATGTCTCGCAACTTTGTCAAATCCATGTTGGCCATGACGATGATCGTGGCGATGTTGGCTCTGGCCGCGTGCGGCGGCGCAGCTACAACGCCGGCAGCAACCACCGGCGACGCTACTGCGGCCCCGGCTGCTTCTGGCGGTCCGCAGGTCGGTATTGTGCTCCCCACCAAGGATGAGCCGCGCTGGCTGCAGGACGAGGCCCGCTTCCGTGATCTGCTGGGCACCGCCGGCGTTCCGGTCGAGATCCTCTTCAGCCAGGGCAACTCTGCCACCGAGAAGACCAACGTCGAGTCCCTGCTGAGCAAGGGCGTCAAGGTGATCATCCTCACCCCGCAGGACGGTGCAGCAGCAGCGGCAGCGGCAACAGCGGCTCGCCAAGCAGGCGCCAAGGTCATCTCCTACGACCGCCTGATCCTGGGCACCGATGCTGTGGATTACTATGTGACCTTCGACAGCAACGCCGTGGGCGCAGCGCAGGCTCAGTACCTGGTGGACAAGGCCACCGGCACGGGCAATCCGCTTTACCTCTACGCTGGTGCGGCCTCCGACAACAACGCGTTCCTCTTCTTCGAGGGCGCCTGGAGTGTCTTGCAGCCCAAGATCGCCGATGGCACCTTCGTGATCAAGAACTCCAGCGAGGCGCAGGCGCTGCAAGACAAGGCTGAGCTGACCCGCGACGAGATGGCCAAGATCATCGGCCAGATCACCACCAACTGGGACTTCAACACCGCCAAGGGACTGGCTGAGGCCAACCTGACGGTGGCCACGGCGGGCGACAAGGGCAACGTCTTCATCTTGGCCCCCAATGACGGCACCGCGCGCGCCATCGCCGACGTCTTTGCGGTCGATCCTGATGTGACCAGCTATGTGGTCACCGGCCAGGACGCCGAGAAGGCTTCGGTCCAGTACATCATCGATGGCAAGCAGTCGATGACCGTGCTCAAGGATACCCGCACGCTGGCCCAGGACGCCATCACCGCCGCCCTGGCCTTCCTGGCGGGCAACACGCCTGAGCAGACGACCACCTACAACAACCAGACCATCGATGTGCCCGCCAAGCCGTCCGAGGTCATTGCGGTTGACAAAGACAACGTCAAGGCCGCGATCATCGACTCTGGCTACTGGCCGGCCAGCGATTTCACCGGTCTCCAGTAAGCTGTAACCCCCCTCTGACTCTCCGGGACAGCCGCGGCGAAGCCGCGGCTGTCCCTACCTCTCCCCATTCAAATTCCTGCGCAGCCGGAGGTGCTATGGTCACTCCTATTCTCGAGATGAGAAACATCACCAAGACCTTTCCCGGCGTCAAGGCCTTGGACAACGTCAGTTTCAGCGTGGCTCAGGGTGAAATCCACTGCCTGGTAGGCGAGAATGGCGCCGGCAAATCTACCCTGATGAAGGTGTTGAGCGGGGTTTGGCCGTTCGGTAGCTATGATGGCGATATTCTGTTCGCAGGGGAAGTCCAGAAGTTCAAGGGAATTGCCGACAGCGAGCGTGTCGGCATCGCGATCATCTATCAGGAATTGGCGCTTTTTCCCGAGTTGACCGTCTATGAGAACATCTTCCTCGGCCATGAGATCAGGAAAGGCGCCCTGGTCGACTGGAACGAAACCATCAAACAGGCCGACAAGATGCTTAAGAAGGTCAAGCTCAGCGTCAATCCGGCCGCAAAGATCAAGGATTTAGGCGTCGGTAAACAGCAACTGGTCGAGATCGCCAAGGCCTTGAGCAAGGATGTCAAGCTGCTGATCCTGGACGAGCCCACCGCAGCCTTGAACGAGGACGACAGCGAGAACCTGCTGAATCTGCTGCGAGATCTAAGAGACCAGGGCGTGACCTGCATCATGATCTCGCACAAGCTGAAAGAGGTCATCTCGATCGCCGATACGGTGACGGTGTTGCGCGATGGTCAGACGGTGATCACGCTGGATGCTCACAAGGGCGAGGTGTCAGAGCCGGTGCTGATCAGGCACATGGTGGGTCGCGAGATCGAGAATATCTACCCCAAGCGGGAGCATAAGCGATCGGACGAAGTTGTGCTCGAGGTTAGAAACTGGAGCGCCCACAGCCAGCAACTGGGTCGCGACGTGCTCAAGGATGTCAATTTCGATCTCAAGAAGGGCGAGATCGTTGGCTTCGCCGGGCTGATGGGCTCAGGCCGTACTGAGCTGGCCTTGAGCCTGTTCGGCAATTCGGTCGGCTATCAGGTCAAGGGCGACCTGGTCATCAACGGCCAGAAGCAGCAGTTCAAGCAGCCGCGGGATGCGATCAAGGCGGGTTTGGCCTATGTCACCGAGGACCGAAAAGCCAAGGGGCTGATTCTGATCCAGGACGTGAAGCAGAATATCACCCTGGCGAATCTGCATGAAATCGCCAAACGCGGTGTGGTTGACAACCAGGCTGAGGCCCAGGTGGCCGATGAATACCGGGTCAGCCTGAACATCAAGACGCCCACTATCGAGCAGAAGGTTGGCAATCTGAGCGGCGGCAACCAGCAAAAGGTGTCGCTCGGCAAGTGGCTGTTCGTCAAGCCCAATATCCTGATCCTGGACGAGCCCACCCGAGGCATCGACGTCGGCGCCAAATACGAGATCTACACATTGATGAACGGCCTGGTGGAACAGGGCATGAGCATCATCATGATCTCGTCCGAGTTGCCCGAGGTGCTGGGCATGAGTGACCGGGTTTACGTCGTTGCTGCCGGGAGAATCACCGGCGAGCTGCCGATTGAGGAAGCCACGCAAGAGAAGATCATGCAGTTGGCTACCAGCTAAGGAGATCCATCATGTCTTTTTTCCAAGACCTTCAGAAAGTTCTCCGCCAGAATGTCCGTGAGTATGGCATGTATATCGCCTTGTTTGTCATCATGGCGATATTTACCGTGCTTACGAATGGGCTTTTTCTCTCGCCGCGCAACATCAGCAACCTGATCAACCAGACGGGGTATGTCGCGGTGTTGGCAGTTGGCATGACGCTGGTCATCGTCATTCGTCACATCGACCTGTCGGTCGGCTTCCTGGCCGGCTTCCTGGGCGCCATCGCAGCCATCCTGATGGTGCAAGTGGGTTTGCCAACCATCGCGGTGCTTCCCATCGTGCTGGTGTTGGGCATCATCGCCGGGCTGATCACCGCTTTTCTGATCGTCTATTTCGGCATTCCCGCCTTCGTGGCCACTCTTGCCGGCTGGTTGATCTATCGTGGCCTGCTGTTGCAGGCGACCATGGCGACCGGCACCATCATCATACCCAACGCCGATTTCAACGCCATCGGCAACGGCTTCATCCCCGACATACCGGGCATGGACTTCATCCCAGGGCACGCGTTGACGCTGGTGCTGGGCATCATTGCCATCATCTTTTTCATCCTGGGCCAGATGAAAGATCGCAAGCGCAAGATGGCCTACGGCTTCGATGTGTTGCCGGGGCCGATCTTCGCCCTCAAGCTGGTCTTCATTTCAGGGATAGTCGGGCTGGTAGCCTGGGTCATGGCCGGGTATAACGGCATCTCGTGGACGGCTGTCATCGTGCTGTTGGTCGTCGGGGTCTACCACTTCGTCACCACCCGCACGGTGCTGGGCCGGCACATCTACGCCGTCGGCGGCAACCCAGAGGCTGCCGACCTGAGCGGCGTCAGCGTCAAGAAGATCACCTACGTGGTCTTTGCCTCGATGGGCTTTCTGACCGCTCTGTCCGGCATCCTGTTCACCTCCCGTCTGCAATCGGCTACGACGACCGCCGGCACGCTGTTCGAGTTGGACGCCATTGCTGCGGCCTATGTCGGCGGCGTCTCGGCGGCTGGCGGCGTGGGCAGCGTGATCGGCTCGCTGATCGGCGCCCTGGTGATGGCGTCGCTCACCAACGGCATGAACCTGATGGGCGTCGATATCTCGGTGCAGTACATCGCCCGCGGTCTGGTGCTGGCTGCAGCCGTGATCTTCGACGCAGCGACGCGGCGGCGCGGCGGGTGAGCGCCAGGGAATGAAAGCTCCTGGCTGACAGTTCAAAGCGCCCCCTCGGCTGCGCTTCGGGCAAGCTCGCAGGCGTTGGGAGTTGGGTCTCAGAGACCGGTCTGCATTGGCGGCAGGCCGGTCTTGTTTTGTCGATAAGCGGCCAACTTGGCAAACCGGCCGTAATCCGTACAATCCATCACCAAGCGTGACTGCTCAGCCGGCGGCCCAGCCGCTGGTTTCGATACTTGCACCTGTGCTGCGCTTCGGCGCAAGTGCAGGTGTACGCCTCAGAAGGCTACCGATCAACCAATCAACCGACTCATCAATCAGCCTTTCGCCAGCCATAACCATGACTCAACAGGAATCCCTCGCCCTGGTGCGCCAACTGCTGGCCGCCAAAGACGACGACGAACTGACCCAGATCATCGGCCTCAACCTGGGGCGCATCGATGGCACCTTCTTCGGCGTGCTCAACGCCTCGGTCAAGCAACTGGAGCGCGAGGGCAAGCCGGCCATCGCCGCGGCCTTGCAGGAGTTGGGCGACCGCATGCTGCGCATGAAGACGCTGATCTAGCCCGTAACCCGCAACCCGCAACCCGTAACCCGGAATTGACCACCTTGGCTGCGGTGAGCGCCAACTTCTGAATTACGCATTACTCGTCACGCATTACACCTGACGTGACAGTTGCCAACCTGCCATGGCTCCAAACAACTCCCATTTTCCCACCACCATCCTCCTCTGCCGCCACGGCCAAAACGAGTGGAACGTGCAGCGGATTATCCAGGGGCAGGCGCCGTGCGCCGAAGCCTGGGGAGGTCAACGTCGATGAACCGCGCGAACCCCACCACGCTCCTGCTGCTGCGCCACGGCGAGACCGAATGGAATCTGAGCGGCCGCTGGCAGGGCCAGGCGGCCGATACAGAGCTGACTGATCTCGGCCGGCAACAGGCGCGCCTGGCGGCCAACCGGCTGCGCAGCTACCCGATCAACGTCATCTACAGCAGCGATCTGCTGCGCGCCTCCGAGACGGCCCAGATTATCGGCCAGGCCTTGGGCCTGACGCCCATCCCCGAATCGGCATTGCGCGAGTTGGACATCGGCGCCTGGACCGGGCTGACCTGGGCGGAGATCCGCGAGCGCTACCCTGAGCAGGCGGCGGCCATGTCCGCCGGCCAGGATGTGCCTCGCGGCGGCGGCGAGAGCCTCGGCGAGCTGCAAGATCGCCTGGCCGCGGCCGCTCAGAACATCGTCAGCCGCCATCCGGGCGACACTGTGCTGGTGGTCAGCCATGGCGCGGCGCTGCGCAGCCTGGTGGCGCATGTGCTGGGCGCCAGCCTGGATCAGATGCACCGCATCGCCATCCTCGGCAACACCGCCCTGAGCGTCGTTCAGATGCGCGACGGCCACCTGCGCCTGGTCAGCTACAACGACACGGCCCACCTGGACAACGGTCTGTTTCAGGCGGCCAACGCTGAGGGCGCGGGGGCAGTCCAGCCAACGCGTGAAGGAAAGAGCGAATGAGCGCCACCCACCCCGTTCTCTTGGTTGCCGCGATCTTCCTGATCCTGGTCGGCCTGACCTATCCCTTCTTCGTCCTGTGGCGGCTGAACCGGCAGCTCAGCGGCAGCGAGGCGCCGGCCAGCCGCCAGCTCGCGGTCACCCTGGCGCTGACCGCGCTGGTGCCCCTCACTGCGGTGCTGGCCGGCTTCTGGCTGGTCGTCCCCGCCGCGCGCGCTTCCCTGATTTTCACTGCCATCCTCTTCGGCGCCGGCATCGCCCTGGTCATCGTCCTCCTGGTCGGCGCGCGGGTCAACCGCGGCGGAGGCGATGCGTGATCGAGGGTCGAATCCTGTGGTACGACGTGCTTCCCGCCAGCCAGGCCGAGCTGACCGGCGGCTTCGACCGGCGCTTCGACGCCGGCGGCCGGCCGGCGTGGGAGGGGGTGGCCGCGCTTTGCACGCGGGAGGATGGCGCGCTGTTGATGGTTCTCCAGGCTGATCCGGGCCAAACGCCGGCCTGGGCCTTGCCGGGCGGAAGCATCGAGCCGCACGAAACCCCCTGCCAGACCGTCAGGCGCGAGCTGCGCGAGGAAACCGGCCTGGCGGTTGCCCACCTTCAGCCGCGCTTCAAGGTGCGCGGGATCTACGATGCGGGGCATGAGCGCTACAACTACCACATCTATTATTTCACGGCCGAGGCAGTGGCCGGCGTGCTGGCGCCGGCCGACCCCGATGACACCATCGTGCGGGCTGACTGGGTGGAGCCGGCGCGCCTCTGCCACCTGCCCTTCTACTACGACGATCAGCGTCAGATCTTGCAGCGCTACGTCGACGCGCCCTGTTAGTGTAACCACCGCGGGCCTCGGTGCATCTCACCGCTGCACAGATCGATCCAGAAAAAAACAGCGATCAAGAGGAGAGCTATGCCCATCTACGAGTATCAGTGCACCGATTGCGGCGATGACTTCGAGCGTTTCCTGCGCTCCATGTTCAGCCAGGAAAAGATCACCTGCCCCACCTGTGGCAGCGAGCAGGTGAAGAAGGCGTTTAGCCTCTTCGGCGCCACCAGCAGCAGCTCAGGAAGCGTCAGTTCGGCGGCCGCCTGCGGCCCCGTGGGCTGAGGCATCCGCCGATGACCAGACCGTGAGTCTGGAAGAAAGAAAGCGGGCTGTGTCGGAATCTCCGACACAGCCCGCTTTGTGTTTGTACAGCAGCAATTCCAAATCGGGCGCGGGGCCGCCAAATCGGGCGCGGAGTCGTCAAATCGGGCGCGGAGTCGAGGCTTTAGCCGGGTCTGGACGATGCCAGTTGAGCGCGTCGACCCGCCTGAAGGCTCGACTCCTGTTTTGCAGCCGCCAAATCGGGCGCGGAGTCTAGGCTTTAGCCGGGTCTGGACGATGCCAGTTGAGCGCGCCGACCCGCCTGAAGGCTCGACTCCTGTTTGGAATCGCGGTTTGTGCAGTCAATTGAGTGCGACGCGGATGGAGAACCGCGGATGGGGAGACGTCTCCGATCCGCGCCCTCCGCCCATCCGCGGTTCTTCCCCGAGATCCCTCTTTGTTCACGCCGCCCAGCCATGTTACAATCCCGCATCGTTGCCCGCCGCTGAGGATCGGACCGTGGGCGACTTACAAAGTCGTGAGCTGCGAAGGACCAAGCCATGCTGTATTTCCTCGTTCGCGTTCTTGTCAACACGCTGGCGGCCACCCTGGTCATGCATGTGGTGCCCGGCCTGCGCCTCAGCCCCTATGCCCTCAACAGCGCGCCGCTGGCCGCGGCCGCTTCGTATCTGGTGATCGGTCTGCTCTTCACCGTGCTGCGCGCCGTCGTCCGGCCGTTGATCCTCTTGCTCGCCGGCCGGCTCTACCTCTGGTCCATGGGTTTGCTGGCCCTGGCCGTCGATACCTTCATCTTCCTGCTCCTCTCTTACCTGGCGCCCACGGTCTGGCAGGTGGGGGAGACGCGGCTCTTCTCCGCCGTTTTCGGCGCGATGTTGATGGGGCTGACGGTCGCGGCCCTGGAGGCCTTGACCGGCCTGGACAGCCCACTGGTCACGACGGGGCGGCGCAGCCCCTTCTACTGGCGCTGGCTGGGGATGTTGCCCACCGGACAGCGCAACTGGATCGTGGAAAGCCTGCGCACCCAGCAGATGGTGAACACCATCCAGCGCTACATGGTCGATATCGTGGTCGGCATCTCCCCCTTCGGCGGCATCCGTCGCGCGTCGCAGCGGCTGATCTACCGCCGCGGCCAGGTGTTGAGCGATTTAAGCCCGGCCGCCAAGACCCGCCTGATGCTGCAAGAGCTTGGACCCACCTTCGTCAAGTTCGGCCAGATGGTGACCAGCCGCAGTGAGCTTCTGCCCGAGGCCTGGCTGATCGAGCTGGACCAGCTGCACGACGATGTCGCCCCCTTCCCCGCCAGCGAGGTCGAGCAGGTCATTCGGCGGGAGCTGGGCAAGCCGCCGGCTGAGCTGTTCGCCGCCTTCGAGCCGGTCCCCCTGGCCGCCGCCTCCACCGCCCAGGTGCATGCTGCCACGCTGGCCAGCGGCGAACGCGTGGTGGTCAAGGTGTTGCGACCAGACATCGCGGTCACCGTCAAGGGCGATCTCAACGTCATGCAGGACGCGCTGACGCTGATCGAACGCCGCATCCCCTGGAGTCGCCAGTTCGGGGTGAGCTCCCTCTTTCACGAATTCGCGGCCAACGTCCTGACCGAGCTCGACCTGACCAACGAGGCGTATAACGCCCGCATGTTGGCCCACAACATGGCCAAATTCCCCTGGGTGCATGTGCCGCAGATCTACGGCGCGTACAGCAGTTCCAAAGTGTTGACGCAGGAGCGGGTCGCCGGGGTGAAGATCGCCGATGTCGCCGCGCTGGACGCCGCCGGCATCGACCGCGAGGCCCTGGCCATCCAGTTCTTCCGCGTCCTCTTGCAGCAGGTGATCTTCGATGGCTTCTTCCATGCCGACCCGCACCCCGGCAACATCTGGGTCAACACCGAGACGGGGGGCGTCATCTTCCTCGACATGGGTTTGATGGGCTATCTGACCCCGCAGGATCGCTTTTCCCTGGGCGAGCTCATCTGGGCGCTGCAAGACCGCGACGCCCGGGCCGCGACGCGCGTGTTGATCGCCATGTGCAAGCCCGCGCCGCAGCAGGACTTTGCCCTCCTCCAGCGCCACATCGAGCGGCTGATCAACCACAACCTGCTTTTTGTGGACGCGCCCCCCTCGTTGACGATGGTCATGAGCCAGATCGTGGAGGTGTTGGTGCGACATGGCCTGCAGATGCGCGCCGAGTTCGCGCTGGCCATCAAGGCCATCGGTCAGGGCGAGTCCATCATGCGCAGCCTGATGGGGGAGAAGCCGACCGACTACATGCTCGATGTCGCCTACACGCAGCTCAAGAAACTGGTGCAGAGCGAGCTGGCGCCGGGCGACATGCTCGAGCGCGTGGGCAAGCCGCTGACCCGCGACGTGCTGGGACGGCTGCCCGGGCTGTTGACGGCCACGACCGCCCTGCTGGACGATTTCCAACGGGGCCAACTGGCCTTTCAGATCAGCGCCGACAGCCTGGATCAGCGTGTGCGCGGTCTGCGCGGCGACCTGAATGCCAGCGTGCGCCGCATCGTCATCAGCGTCCTGGCGGTGGGCCTGCTGCTGGGCTCAGCGCTCACCCTGCTCTTCCCGCTGGAGGGTCTGGTCAGCGAGGTCGAAAGCCTGGTCATTCGCCGCGTGGCGGAGTTCGGCTTTGTGGCCGGCGCGTTGCTCATCGCCGTGTTGTTGCTCACCCTCCTGTGGCAAGCGATCCGCAAACGGTAGCTGCCTGGTTCACCGGGGTGCATGTGCGCCTGGGCCTTCCCAAACCGGAGTCGAGGCTTCAGCCGGGCCGTGAGGCCGCTTCTCCGGCCTACGGCCCCCCGCCATACAGCCGCCGATAGGTCGCCAGGTGCGCCAGCACCCGGCGCACATACAGCTTGGGCTCGTTGATGGTGATCTCCTCCACATAGAGATCGTCGTCATCGGTCTGCGCCTGCTCCAGCCAGTAGCGCGCGTTGCCCGGCCCCGCGTTGTAGCCCGCCAGCGCCGGGTAGGGGTTGCCGTCGAACATGTCCAGCGCGGCCTTGAGGTAATAGGTTCCGAACTTGACGTTGAGGTAGGGCTTGTAGATGTCATCGGGCTGGAAGTTGGGCCAGCCCATGGCGTCGGCGATCCATTCGGCCGTGCTGGGAATGACCTGCGTCAGACCTTGGGCCGCGGCCGAGGAGCGCGCGCCCTGCTCGAAGAAGCTCTCCTGGCGGATCAGGGCGTAGATCAACAGCGGATCGACCCCCTGCGCCGCGGCCTCGGCCTGCACGATGTCAGCGTAGTGCTGGGGATAGGCCATGCGCTGGATGGCCAGCGGCGCGCCGAAAAGCCCGTCGGGGCTGAGCGCGGCCAGGCGGATGGCGGCAAGCGTGGCGTGGGAGTAGAGACGCAACTGGTCGAAGCGCAGCGCCAGTGCATAAAGCGCCAGCGGGTCGTCGTTGTAGCGCTGGCGCACCTCGCTCAGCTCGCGCATCGCTTCCGCCCGCATGCCGGCCGCCAGATAGGCCTCGCCGCGGCGCAACTGCGGGTCAGCCGCCACGGCCGCGGGCAGTTGGCGCAGCGTGGCCGGGTCGCTCCCTGCCGGCGCGGCCCAGCCGGCCAGCCAGCGCTCGGCCGCGGCCAGGGAGCCGTCGTCGTCCGCGGCCGGCTGCGCCGCCTGGATGGCCAGGCTGTCGGCGCCGGGCAAGCCGGCCCCAATGGCCAGCTCCTGGGCGCGGGCGGTGTAATAGCTGTCGGCCGCCTCATGCTGCAACGGCTGCCAGAGGCTGACGGCCCGCGCGCCGTCGCCCATCTCCAGCGCGGCCTTGCCCGCCCAGAAGCGGCCGGCGTGGGCGTAGGTGTTGGCCGGGTAGCTGTCGATCAGCCGCTGCCAGCTTTCGGCCGCGCTGGCGGTCTGGCCCAGGCGGTATTGGCAGACGCCGGCGCGGTAGAGCGCCTCGCCAGCCTCGGCCGCGGTCGGGTGGAGCCGGGCGATCTCCAGATATTCCGCGCCGGCTGTGCGGCAGTCGCCGTTGCGTTCGGCCAGGCGTGCGGCCTCCAGCAGCGCGGCCGCGCTTCCCACCTGGCGGTAGAGATCGCGGGCCGCGTCCAGGTTGCCCAGCCGGGTGTGGGCCACGGCCATGCGCAGCAGCGTGGCTGGCCGGTCGCTGTATTCGGGGTGGGTGTCCAGCAGCGACTGCCATTCGGCCAGGGCGCGGGCATATTCGCGCTGGCTGAAATAGGCCTCGGCTGCCAGTAGGTGCGGCGCGGCCGGGTGGTCGGGCGTCGCCTCGAGATAGCGATAGATCGCCGCGATCCCTTCCGCATAGGCGCCGTTGCCCAGCAGGATGCGACCAGTGGTCAGGTCGTCCAGCGGCTGGCCCAGCCCGGCCAGCGCGTTGGCCGCGCTGAGCGCCCCAAAGCTCTGCTCATCCTCGGCGATGGCGCGGCGATAGCGTTCGCTGGCGCCCGCAGCGTCGCCGGCTGCCAGCAGCAGGTCGCCGGCCCGCTGTTGCAGCTCGGCGCGGTAGCGGGCAAATTGGCTGACAGCCAGGATCTGATCGAGCTGGGCCAGTGCGGCCGCGCCATCCCCCTGCTGTTCGTGCAGCTCCGCCAGCTCCTCGCGCGCCGCGAAGAGCACGAAGTTGTCGGTGGCCGTGGCTGTGCTCTGCTGCAAGGCCGCCAGCGCGCCCTCCTGGTCTCCCGCCTCGCGCAGCAGACGTCCGATGCGCAGGTTCACCTCGCCGGCCAGCGCGTCCTCGCGGGCCAGATAGCGTCGATAGGCCTCCACCGCGCCGGCGGGGTTGCCGATCTGGCCCAGCGCCTCGCCGATCCAAAAATCGACCTCCGGCGGCAGCGCCTCGGCCGGCGTCTGCTGGCGGGCCAGGTCCAGGGCGATGAAGGCCGCGCTGGGCTGGCCATCCTCCAGGTAGGCCTGGCCCAGCCGCCAGCGGGCCTCAGTCGCCTCTGCGCTGGCCGGATCCTCCTGCACCAGCGCGGCATACAGCGCCCGCGCCCTCTCGTAGTCGCCGTTCAGGTGCAGCCGCCGCGCCTCGGCCATGCGTGTGGAAGGGGGCAGGGCCGGGGTGGGCGTGGACGCGGCCGTCGACGTCGGGGTCACGGTCGGCGGCGCAGCGGTGGCTGTGGCCTGGGTCGTGGCCGTGGGCGCCGGCGTGGGATCGCTGGCCGCGACCGGCGGTGCGGCGTCGGTCGGCGCGGCGTCAGTCACGACCGTTGGGCTGGGAGTCGGCGTCGCGGTAGCGGTTGGCTGGCCACGCTGGCAGGCGGTCAGCAGGATCAGCCCGATCAACAGCGGCAGCAGGGAAGGCAAGCTTTTTGCAGACATGGGTCGATCATAGCCTTGCCTCTTCCTGCTGTCAAGTGTCGCATCACACCAACAGCAGTTCTGATTCGTCCGGGAGGCGCGGCTTTGGCCCGGTTCGACCGGCGTGAATGCGCCGCGCCAGCCGCCTGAAGGTTCTTCTTCGTGTGCCCAGTCCGCCATCCGCCAGGATGCGAATTGCTGAGCGTATCTCCGGCAACTTGTGGCCGCGGCTATCTTGTGGTAAGCTTAGCCATCCTGTCACTGCTTTCACAGCTTGCGCTGGCCAGGCAGGTAGCGCATTCATCACGCATCACTCACCCCCAAGGAAGTATCTTATGCACACACCGTCGTGGCATCCCCCACATGATTTTCGCCGGGACTTTCACGTCTCGCGCGCGGCGCGCGATTTCTACCAGTTCGATGAGGAGCTTTTCTCCGTGCGCGGCACCATGGTGGTCGCCAACTTCCGCTCGGCGCGGCTCTTTGCCCAGCAAATGAACGAGAAGCGCGATCTGGTGCGTTTTCCTGAACAGGCGGTCAAGGCCAGCCAGATCAACGCCATGGCCATGATCCATGAGATCCTGCACCTGATGCTCGTGGCCTATCGCCAGCAGCGCAACCCCACGGTGCTGACCCGCGCTCTGGATTACCTGAACGAGCAGATCGACCAAGCGCCGGTGGATGAGACCTTGCAGACCTTCGAGGGCGAGTTCCCGGCCATGCCCATCTACCGCGGGCAGATCACGGTGGAGCAGTTCCTGGCCGGCGAAACGGGCAACGACCCCAATCGCGGCATCGCGCTGGAAGAGATGTTGCTGCTCTGGCTGACCAACATCAACCCGGCCTATTCCCCCTACCGCGAGCTGTACGACGACTCGACCCTGGTGGAGGAGTCCGAGTACCGGCAGATCATCGACGAATTGAAGGTCTTCTTTGCCGGCGAGCCAGGCTATGGCGCGGGCGGAGAGAACATCCTCGACCTGTTGCAGGCGCCCATGCGCGCCTCGCCCAACTCGCTGGAAGGCCAGCTCGAATATATCCGCAGCCATTGGACCAGCTACCTGGGCAAGTACCTCTTCCGCTTGCTGGCCAGCCTGGACTTCATCGCCGAGGAGCAGAAGATCGTCTTCGTGGGCGGCGGTCCCGGACCATCAGCCGCGCCCGATTTCTCCGGTCTGATCGCGGAGCCGGAGCGTTTCAGTCCCGACCTGGACTGGATGCCCAAGACGGTGATGCTGGCCAAGAACACCTATGTCTGGCTGGATCAGCTCTCCAAACAGTATCAGCGGGAGATCCGCACGCTGAACCAGATTCCCGATGAAGAGCTGGACAGGCTGGCGCAGAGCGGCTTCACCGGCCTGTGGCTGATCGGCCTGTGGGAGCGCAGCCGCGCCTCGCAGCGCATCAAGCAGATGATGGGCAAGCCCGACGCGGTGGCCTCAGCTTACTCGCTCTACGACTACCAGATCGCCTGGGACCTGGGCGGCTACGACGCCTACAGCGATCTGCGCGACCGGGCCTGGCAGCGGGGCATTCGCCTGGCCAGCGACATGGTGCCCAACCATGTGGGCATCGACGGGAAATGGGTGATCGAACACCCCGATTGGTTCGTGCAACTGCCCTACAGCCCCTTCCCGGCCTACACCTTCAACGGGCCCAACCTGTGCGACACGCCCGGTGTGGGCATCTACCTGGAGGATCACTACTACGACAAGACCGACGCGGCCGTGGTTTTCCAGCGGCGCAACTTCGACACCGGCGAGGTGCGCTACATCTATCACGGCAACGACGGCACCAGCATGGCCTGGAACGACACCGCCCAGCTCAACTATCTGTTGCCAGAGGTGCGCGAGGCGGTGATTCAGACGATCCTGCACGTGGCGCGGATGTTCCCCATCATCCGCTTCGACGCGGCCATGACGCTGGCGAAAAAGCATTACCAGCGGCTCTGGTACCCGGAGCCGGGCAGCGGCGGCGACATCGCCTCGCGCGCCGAGTATGGCATGACCCGCCCCGACTTCGACGCGGTCTTCCCCGAGGAGTTCTGGCGCCAGGTGGTGGACCGGGTGGCGGCCGAGGTGCCCGATACCCTGCTGCTGGCCGAGGCCTTCTGGCTGATGGAGGGCTACTTCGTGCGCACCCTGGGCATGCACCGCGTCTACAACAGCGCGTTCATGAACATGCTCAAGATGGAGGAGAACGCCAAATACCGCTCGGTGATCAAGAACACGGTCGAGTTCGACCCGGAGATCCTCAAGCGCTACGTCAATTTCATGAACAACCCGGACGAGGACACGGCTGTGGCGCAGTTCGGCAAGGAGGACAAGTACTTCGGCGTGGCCACCCTCCTTTCCACCATGCCCGGCCTGCCCATGTTCGGCCACGGCCAGGTGGAGGGCTTCACCGAGAAGTACGGCATGGAGTTCCGCCGTCCGATGCGCGATGAAAGCCCCGACCCCTGGCTGGTGGCGCGCCACCAGCGGGAGATCTTCCCCTTGCTGCACAAGCGCTATCTCTTCGCTGAGGTGGCCAATTTCCGCCTCTACGACTTCTTCTTGCCCGATGGCTCGGTGCATGAGGATGTCTTCGCCTATTCCAACCGGGCGGGCGACGAGCGCGGGCTGGTGATCTATCTCAACAAATGGGCCGAGGCGCGCGGCTGGATCCGCACCTCCGCGGCCTACGCGGTCAAGGAAGGGGAGGGCAAGCATCTGGCGCAGACCTCGCTGGCCGACGGTCTGGGGTTGCCCAACGACCCCAACGCCTATGTCATCTTCCGCGATGTGGCCTCCAACCTGGAGTACATCCGCAATTGCCAGCAACTACACAACGAGGGCATGTACATCGAGCTGGGCGCCTTCAAGTATCACGTCTTCCTGGACTTCCGCGTGGAGCAGGACAACGAGTGGCGTCAGTACGGCCATCTGCTGGACTACCTGGCCGGCCGCGGCGTGCCCAGCATCGAGGACGCGTTGACGGAGATCTTCTTGCAGCCGATCCATGCTCCCTTCAAAAAGCTGGTCGACGCGGCCATGTTCCAGCGGCTGATCGACGCGGCCCGGGCTGACCTGGCCGAGGTCGAGGTGGAGATCGATATCGAGGTCGAGTCAGGCGCTGAGGTGAGCGAGGAAGCCATCGCCGAGGCGGTCGAGCTGGCCGAGGCGGTGCTCGAGGCCGTGGCTGATGAGGCCGAAGAGGAGGTGGACGAGCTCACGGCGCTGCTGGATGAGGTGGAGGCGGGCTACGCCGACCTGCTGAGCGCCATTCGGGACTTCACCGAGGGCGTCGGCGACCCGGTCGCGCTGGCCAGCCAGCAGCGGGCTGAGCTGGAGGCGATCCTGGGGCTGGTCGAGCTGGGCGAAGAGGCGCCGCAGTTGGGCGCGCTGGCCGATCTGTTGATCACACAGGTGGGCAATCAGCAGGCGGCCTGGGCCACGGTCTTCGGCTGGCACTTCATCCACAATCTGGGCCTGGTGGCGGGCGAGAAGAGCTCTGCCGACCTGAGCCGGAGCTGGATCGACGAGTGGCTGCTGGGGCGCATTCTGAGCCACAGCATCCAGGGCCTGGGCGTCGCCCCGGCCACGGCCGAACAGGCGGTGGGCCTGGTCAAGCTGCTGACCTCCAACCAGCGTTGGTTCGAGTTCAAGACGCCCCAGCCGGCCGCGCGCCTGGCCTTTGCCGTGCTGAGCCGGCTGCTGCGCGACAGCGAGGTGCAGCAGTTCATCGGCGTCAACCGCTATCAAGGGGTGCTCTGGTTCAACCAGGAGGCCTATGAGCAGCTCTGCGGCTGGCTGGCTCTGCCGGCCGTGGTGGACAGCATGGTCAACCTCTCCGACGAGCAGGCCGCGGCGCAGATCGAGGAGCGTCTGGCCGTGGTGCACAAGCTGCTGGCCGCCAGCGAGGAGTCGGGGTATCAGGTGGAGAAGCTGCTGGATGCGGTGATGTAGCGCGAACAGCGATGTAGCGCGGACAGCTTAGCATGGGACAGGCCCTTTGGATCTGCTGACGGCAGCGTCCAAAGGGCCTGTTTGTTGATATACAGCCGGTGGGCCAAACGTTGATCTCGTGTAACTGCTCAGCCGGCGCCAGCCTCTACGCATCCCCTATCGCCCGAAATTCTTCTTTCAACGCGGGGTAGAGCGCCTGGTAGCGCGGGTAAAGGTCGGCATAGCGGGCGACCGCGGCCGGGTCGGGGGTGGTGCGACCGGTGACCTGGATCACGGCCCGGCAGGCCTGCTCGACGGAGGGATAGCAACCTGCGCCCACCGCGGCCAGCAGCGCCGCGCCATAGGCCGCGCCCTCGGTGGTGTTGACCAGCGCCAGCTCCACGCCCAGCACATCGGCCAGAATCTGGCGCCACAGGCCGCTGCGGGCGCCGCCCCCTGAGGCCCGCGCCTGCCCGATGCTGCCCAGCCCCGCGCCCTGGATCAGGGTGAAGCTGTCCTTGAGGCCAAAGGCCACCCCTTCCAGCAGGGCGCGCGTCAGGTGCGGCCGGCCGTGGCGCAGGGTCAGCCCCACCCAGGCGCCGCGCGCCAGCGGATCGGGGTGCGGCGTGCGTTCGCCGGTCAGATAGGGCAGGAAGAGCAGCCCCTCGCTGCCGGCCGGAACGCGCGCGGCCTCGGCCAGCAGGGCGTCGAAGGTGAGATCGGGCGCCAGGCTGTCGCGATACCACTGCAAGCTGCCGGCCGCGCTGAGCATCACCCCCATGAAGTGCCAGCGGTCGGGAACCGCGTGGCAGAAGGCGTGCAGCTTGCCCTCCGGCTCGATCAACGCGGCAGGGGTAGTGGCGAAGACCACGCCCGATGTGCCCAGAGTCAGCGCCACAATGCCCGGCTCGACCGCGCCGACGCCCACGGCCTGCGCCGCCTGGTCGCCGCCGCCGCCCACCACCGGCGTGCCCGCGGCCAGACCGGTCTCGGCCGCGGCCGCCGCGCTGACCACCCCGGTGATGGCCGGCCCCTCGAAGGTCGGCGGCAGCCACGCGGCCGGGATCTCCAGGGCGTCCAGCACCTCCGGCGACCAGGTGCGGGCGCGCAGGTCGAAGAGGATCGTGCCCGCGCCGTCGGCCTTGTCCATGGCGTAGTCGCCGGTCAGCCGGTGGCGGATGGTGTCCTTGGGCAGCAGGATGTGGCGGGCCTGGGCGTAGACCTCCGGCTCGTTCTGCTGCACCCAGAGCACCTTGGGCGCGGTGAAGCCGGGCAGCGCGTCGTTGCCGGTAATCTGGATCAGCCGCGCCTTGCCCAGCCGTCGACGGATTTCGTCGCACTGCGGGCCGGTGCGCTGATCGTTCCAGAGGATGGCCGGACGCAGAACGGCGCCGCTGCCGTCCAACAGCGTCAGGCCGTGCATCTGCCCGGTCAGACCGATGGCAGCGATGCGGTCGCCGGCCACCCCCTGCTCGGCCAGCAGACGGCGGATGCTGGCCGCCATGCCGGCCCACCAGTCGGCCGGGTTCTGCTCAGACCACAGCGGCCGCGGGGTGGAGATGTGCAGCGGCGTCGTGGCGCTGCCGATGACCGCGCCGGCCGCGTCGATCAGCAGCGCCTTGGCGCCGGTGGTGGAGATGTCGAGGCCAAGCAGGGCGACGTCGTTGGCGTGCATAGGGCGCCTATCGCACCCCCAGCAACAGCTCCACCGTCAACTGATCCAGCCGCTCGTAGCCCAGGCCACGCGCGCCCAGCGCCTGGCGGTCGAAGCGGGCGGCCTTGAGCGCGTCGGCTTTGGCCCGGCTGTAGATTCCTCTGAATGGAGCGACGCTGCCATCGTCGGCGTTGATCTCCGCCAGCAGGGCCTGGATCTCCTGATCGGCGTTCCACCGGGCGGCCTTCTCCTTGAGGATCAGGTAGGTGCGCATGCAGCCGCGCGCGAAGTCCTTGACCCCCTCGCGGTCCTCGGTGCGATAGGCGTGCGCGTCGAAGTGCCTGCTGCCGTCGTAGCCCACATCCTCCAGGAACTTGACCAGGAAGAAGGCTGACTTGAGGTTGACCGCGCCGAAGCGGTAGTCCTGGTCGTAGCGGCCAAAGGCCTGGTCGTTCAGGTCGATGTGGAAGAGCTTGCCGGCCTCCCAGGCCTGGGCCACGTTGTGCAGGAAGTTGAGGCCGGCCATCTGTTCGTGGGCTACCTCCGGGTTGACGCCCACCATCTCCGGGTGATCCAGGGTGGCGATGAAGGCCAGCATGTGGCCGGTGGTGGCGTTGTAGATGTCGCCCCTCGGCTCGTTGGGCTTGGCCTCCAGGGCAAAGCGCAGGTTGTAGCCCTGGTCCCGCACGTAATCGCAGAGGAAGTTCATGGCCTCGCGGGTGCGCTGGATGGCTGTCACCGGGTTCTTGGCGGCGTCAGTCTCGACCCCTTCACGGCCACCCCAGAAGACGTAGACCTGAGCGCCCAGCTCGACGCCCAGATCGATGGCGTGCATGGTCTTCTGCAAGGCATAGGCGCGCACTTTGGGGTCATTGGCAGTGAACGCGCCATCTTTGAAGGCCGGATCGGTGAACAGATTGGTGGTAGCCATCGGAACCACCAGGCCGGTATCCGCCAGCGCCTGCCTGAAGCTGCGCACGATGCGCTCGCGCTCAGCCGCTGAGGCGTCGATGGGCGTCAGGTCGTTGTCGTGGAGGTTGACGCCATACGCGCCGACCTCAGCCAGCAGGTGCACGATCTCAACAGGGGACATGGCCCAGCGCACCGGATCGCCGAAGGGATCGCGTCCGACGTTGCCCACGGTCCACAGACCGAAGGTGAATTTATCGTGGGGTTGGGGGAGGAAGGGGTGAGACATGGGGGGAACCTTTGTGGGGTATGGGATGGGCGCTACGGTCTCAGACTGTGCCTGGTCAATACCTGATGTCCGCGCGTCGGCCGCTTTGCGCTGATTCGACGATGGCGTCGCAGACCACGGCGCAGCGATAGCCGTCCTCGAAGGTGGCGCCGTGGGGGCCGACCGGCTGGTCGTTGACGATGGCATCCAACAGGTGGTTGAGCTCGTGGACGAAGGTGTGCTCCCAGCCGATGATGTGCCCCTGCGGCCACCAGTGCTTCCACCAGGGGTGATGGCTTTCGCTGACCAGCACGTTGTGCCAGCCCTGGGTGGCCTTGGGTTCCTCGTCCACCCAGAAGATCTCCGCCTCGTTCAGGCGCTCCAGGTTGAAGCGCACCGAGCCTTTCTCGGCGTTGATCTCGAAGCTGTTGTAGTTCTTGCGGCCGGCGGCGAAGCGGGTGCTCTCCAGGGTGCCGATGGCGCCGTTGGTGAACTCCACGGCCGCGGCGAAGGCATCATCCACGTCCACCACGCCGCTGCCGCCCTCCTCCCGGTCGCGCTGCTGGATGAAGGTCTTGGTCAGGGCCGAGACGCTCTTGATGTCGCCCACCAGGTAATGGGCCAGGTCGATGATGTGTGCCCCCAGGTCGCCCAGCGCGCCGCTGCCGGCCGTCTCCTTCTCCAGCCGCCAGATCATGGGCGAGGCGTAGTGGGGCATGATCCACTCTTGCAGGTAGACCGCGCGCCAGTGGTAGATGCGGCCCAGCGCGCCCTGGTCGATCAGCTCCCGGAGCATGCGCACGGCCGGCACGAAGCGGTAGTTGAAGGCCGTCATGTGCTTGACGCCGGCCTGCTCGACCGCGTCCCACATGGCCTTGGCCTCGGCCGCGCTGCGGGCCAGCGGCTTTTCGCACAACACATGCTTGCCCAACTGCGCGGCCAGGATCGACGGCGCGGCGTGCAGGTTGTTGGGGCCGACGTTGTCCAGCAGCTGCACCGCAGGGTCCTCGACCAGCGCGCGCCAGTCGGTGGTGGCCTTGCGGTAGCCAAAGCGCCGGGCGGCCTCAGCCACGGCCGCCTCGTTGCGGCCGGCGATGGCGACCAGTTCAGGGATGGCCACCGGCGGATAGAGCATGTAGGGCAGCTTTTTCAGGGCGTTGCTGTGCGCTTTGCCCATGAAGGCATAGCCCAGCATGCCCACGCCGACCGTCGGCGCCTCGCCGCTGCTGCCGGCCGCGGCCGCCATGGTGGAAAATGAGGATTCGCTCATGGGGGTCTCTTTCAGTGAACGGTGTAACTGCTCAGCCGGCGGGCCAAACGTTGGTTGAGTAGCCTTCTGAGGCGTATCGAACCCAACGTTTGGCCCGCCGGCGGGTGCGAACGGTGAACAGTAAACAGTGAACGGTGGGCTTCTATTTCCGCCGGTTCATGGAACTGGCAAGAGCGTCAAACTACGCACTTGCTGCCGCCGGTTCACGGAACCGGCAGGAGCGTCGTAAACAGTGAACGGTGGGCTTCGATTTCCGCCGGTTCATGGAACCGGCCAGAGCGTCAAACTACGCACTTGCTGCCCGCCGGTTCACGGAACCGGCAAGAGCGTCGTAAACAGTGAACGGTGGGCTTCGATTTCCGCCGGTTCATGGAACTGGCAAGAGCGTCAAATTACGCACTTGCTGCCGCCGGTTCATGGAACCGGCCAGAGCGTCGTAAACAGTGAACGGTGGGCTTCTATTCCCGCCGGTTCATGGAACTGGCCAGAGCGTCAAACTACGCACTTGCTGCCGCCGGTTCATGGAACCGGCCAGAGCGTCAAATTACGCACTTGCTGCCGCCGGTTCATGGAACCGGCAAGAGCGTCAAACTACGCACTTGCTGCCGCCGGTTCATGGAACCGGCCAGAGCTACGAGCTACCCTCACCGTTCATCATTCACCTTTCATCGTTTCGCCGCAAAGGCCGCGTCGAAGGCCACGGCTGAGGGGGGGAAGTCCAGCCGCCGGACGAAGGCGCAGGACTCGGCCGCGCCGTGCTCGCGGTCCATCTTGCTGTCTTCCCATTCCACCGACAGCGGGCCTTGGTAGCCGATGTCGTTCAGCGCGCGGATGATCTCCTCGAAGTTGACCGAGCCGCGGCCCAGCGAGCGGAAATCCCAGGCGCGGCGGTGATCGCCGAAGTCCAAATGGCCGCCGAAGACGCCCGCCTCGGTGGGATAGGGCGCGCGATAGGCGTCCTTCATGTGGACGTGGAAGATGCGATCGGCGAATTTGCGGATGAAGCCCACGTAGTCCACGTTTTGATAGACCAGGTGGCTGGGATCATAGTTGAAGCCAAAGGCCGGGTGACGGTTCAGCGCGTTCAGCGCGTTCTCGGCGCTGGCTATGTCGAAAGCGATCTCGGTGGGGTGTACCTCCAGGGCGAACTTCACGCCCACCGCTTGAAACACGTCAAGAATCGGCGTCCACAGCTCGGCAAAAAGCGCCAGTCCCCTGGCCAGAAAGCTGGCCGGGTTGGGCGGAAAGGAGTAGACCATGTGCCAGATGGGGGAGCCGGTGAAGCCGGGCACCACCGGGACGCCGAAGCTGGCCGCGGCGCGCGCGGTGTTCTTCATCTCCTCGGCCGCGCGGGCGCGCACGCCCTCCTCCCGGCCGTCGCCGAAGAGGCGGGGCGGCAGGATGGCCGCGTGGCGCTCGTCGATGCGGTCGGCCACGCACTGGCCCACCAGGTGGTTGCTGATGGCCAGGCAGCGCAGGCCGTGCCGGTTGAGGATGTCCCGGCGGCCTTGGAGATAGCCGTCCTGTTCCAGCGCCTTGTCCACCTCGAAATGATCGCCGGAGCAGGCGATCTCCACGCCGTCGTAGCCAAAGGAGGCGGCTTTTTGACAGAAGGTGTCGAAGGGCAGGTCGGCCCATTGGCCGCTGAAGAGGGTGACTGGGCGGGGCATAAGATGTCTCCTGTTACGCATCACGAATCACGCCAGCACCGCCCGCGCGATGACCATGCGCTGGATCTCGCTGGTGCCCTCGCCGATGGCCATCAGCCGGTTGTCGCGGTAGATGCGCTCCACCGGATACTCGCGGCTGTAGCCGTAGCCGCCGTGGATCTGGATGGCGTCGAAGCAGACCTTCTCGGCGATCTCGGTGGCGAAGAGCTTGGCCTGGGCCGCGATCAGCGTGAAAGGCTGGCCCTGGTCGCGCAGCCAGGCCGCCCGGTAGACCAGCCAGCGCGCGGCCTCGATGGTGGTGGCCATGTTGGCGATCTTTTCCTGGATGGCCTGGTGCTCGGCGATGGCCTTGCCGAAGGTTTTGCGCTCCTTGGCGTAGGCCACGGCCGCCTCGTAGGCCGCCTGGGCCAGGCCAACGCTGAGCGCACCGATGGCAACGCGCCCGCCGTCCAGCGCCTCCAGCGTCTGGTGCAGGCCATAGCCCTCGCGGCCCAGCACATTTTCCAGCGGCACGGTGACGTTCTCGATGCTCACCGCGTAGGTGTGGCTGCCGTTCAGGCCCATCTTTTTCTCCGGCTTGCCAAAGCTGAGGCCGGGCGTGTCGGTGGGGACGATGATCTGGCTCAAGGAGCGACTGCCGCCGGCCCGGTCGGTGCGACAGAGCAGGATGGCCGTTTTGGCCTCGGCGCCGTTGGTCAGCCACATCTTGCTGCCGTTGATCACCCAGGCGTCCCCCTGCTTCTCGGCGAAGGTGCGCACGCCCCCGGCCAGGTCAGAGCCGGCGCCTGGCTCGGTCAGGCCCAGGCAGCCGATGGCCTCGCCGCGCGCCAGGGGGACCAGAAAGCGCTGCTTCTGCGCCTCGCTGCCGAACTTGTTGAGCGGCCCGCAGGCCAATCCCAGATGCGCGGCCACGATCAACCCGGTGGAGCCGCAGCCGCGGCCGATCTCCTCCACCAGAATAGCCGCGCTGACATGGTCCGCCCCGGCGCCGCCGTAAGGCTCCGGGATGTTCAGCCCCAGCAAGCCCAGCCCGGCCATGGTGCGCAGCGGTCCCCAGGGGAACTCGCCCGTCTCATCGGTGTGGGCCGCCAGCGGCTTGACTTCCTTCTCCACGACGTCCCGCACCAGCCGGCGGACGCCTTCCTGCTCGTCGGTCAGACGGAAATCCATAGGTGAGACCTCCTTGTCTCAGCAAAGTCTTCAGTTCAATCAGTTGGTATAGATGCGCCGCACGTCGGCGGGAATTTGCGCCGCTTTCACGCCGTTCTGCACAGCGCGCAGCACGTCGGTATCATGGATTTTGCGGATCTCGGGCATCAGCCGCAAGCCGTCGATGCCAAACCTGATCTCCAGCAGAATCTCGATGCTGGCCAGCAGGCTGTCGCGGACGCCCTCTTCTCTGCCCTGCTGCAGGCCCTGCTGCAGGCCCTGTTGCATGCCCTGTTGCATGCCCTGTTGCAGGCCCTGCTGATATCCTCGTTCTGTCCAAATCTCTGCAAGCGTTGGCATAGTCACACCTCCGATCGAGGAAACTTCCTCGACCACATCTTTAAGCGTCTGTTCATCGATCTTATTCGTACCCTGTGCCAGGTATCGTAGCCAGGTTTCCAAAAACTGCAAACCGGTTTTTTGTCGTGCAAGTTCGACCAGCAAGGGGGTCATGGCGCGCACACTGGCGTCCAGGTCGTTCTGGAGGATGTGCTTGAGCGTCAGCATCGCCACCTGCGCCAGAACCTCTCCTTTGATGTCTGCATCCTCCATGCTGGACAGATCAACCAACCAATAGCGGAAGTCCGGGAAAAACTCACCCATCGGCTGAGGCAGATCGAACAATCCTGCGAAGTTGCGCGGCAGGCGCCATTCAGTCCGGCCATGATAGACGACGATGGGCAGAATGGGGATGAACCTTGATTTCTGACGCACAGCAAGATCCCAAATCTGCGTCATGTAGCGCAGCAACTGCAATGAAATCAGAATCTCTGGATAGCTTTTGTGCTCGAACAGGACATAAACGTAGGTCGGCTGCGCATCGAAGCGCTGCACCTGGTAGAGCAGGTCAGAGAAATGCTGTCGTAGCTCATCGTCGACAAAGGAGTCCTTGGCTAACTCCAGTGTCGAGAAGTCCAGCAGCTCGGCAACGTCTGGAGGCAAGTAGCTGCGCAAGAAATCCGCCGCGGTCTCCTGCTGGGAGAACACGTGGCGGAAAAACCGATCGTGTGGATTGACAATAGGTTCCATCGGTCAGCTCTTGGTCCCGGCAGCGTGAATCTGCTCCACGACCTCCGGGTTGACCAGCGCGCTTAGGTCGCCGGCCGGCTCGCCCAGGTAGGCGGCGCGCAGGACGCGGCGCATGACCTTGGCGTTGCGGGTCTTGGGCAGGTCCGGGACGAAAACGATGGCCTTGGGGGTCAGCGGCTTGCCCATCTCTTCAGCCACCTGCTGGCGCAGCTCTGTTGCCAGATCGGCGGTGGGCGCGAAGCCAGGGGCCAACACGCAGAAAATCACCAGCGCCTGTCCTTTGATCTCATCAGGCACGCCGATGGCGCCGGCCTCGACCACGGCCGGGTGATGTACCAACACCGTCTCCACCTCAGCCGGCCCCAGCCGCTTGCCGGCCACCTTGATGGTGTCGTCGGAGCGGCCCAGGATGTACCAGAGTCCGTCGCCGTCCACCGCGGCCCAGTCGCCATGCACCCACACCCCCGGCCAGCGGCTCCAGTAGGTCTCCAGATAGCGCTCCGGATCGCGCCAGAAGCCCCTGGTCATGCCGATCCAGGGCTGGCGCACCACCAGCTCGCCCACCTGCTCCCGCACGCTCTGGCCCGCTTCGTCCACCACATCGGCGGCCATGCCCACGTTGGGGCCGGAGAAGGCGCAGGGCTTGAGCGGCAGCAGCACGTTGCCCATGACGATGCCGCCGGAGATCTCGGTGCCGCCGGAGTAGTTGATGATCGGGCAGCGACCGCCGCCCACCGTGTCGAAGAGCCACAGCCAGGGCGCGGGGTTCCACGGCTCGCCGGTGCTGGCCAGCAGGCGCAGGCTGGAGAGGTCATGGCGTCGCACCGGTTCGTCGCCATGCTGCATCAGCGAGCGGATCAGCGTCGGCGAAACGCCCAGCGCGCTGATCTGATGGCGTTCCACCAGTTGCCACAGCCGGTCCACGTCCGGGTAGTCGGGCGCGCCGTCGTAGAACAGCATGGTGCTGCCCAGCAACAGCACGCCGAACACCTCCCACGGCCCCATCATCCAGCCCATGTCGGTCATCCAGTAGAGCACATCCTCCTGGCGCAGGTCCAGCCCCAGCGCCATGTCCATCGCCGCCTTGAGCGGGAAGCCGCAGTGGGTGTGCACCGCGCCCTTGGGTCGCCCGGTGGTGCCGGAGGTGTAGATCAGCAGCAGCAGGTCTTCGGCGGAGGTGGGTTCAGAGCCAGCCAGATACGGGCCGGCCTCCGACCGAGCCTCCCCACCGCTCGGGCCGGTCTCCGACCGAGCCTCCCCGCCGCTCAGGCCGGTCTCCGACCGAGCCTCCCCGCCGCTCAGGCCGGTCTCCGACCGATCCGCCTCGCTGCTCAGGCCGGTCTCCGACCGAGCCGCCTCATCGCTCGGGCCGGTCTCCGACCGAGCCCGCACCAGATCGTCCCACCACAGATCGCGCCCTGCCGCCCACGGCGTCTCCTGCCCGGTGCGACGGACGACGATCACATGCCGGATCGTCGCGACCTGCGCGGCCGCTTCATCAGCCGTGGGCTTCATCGGAACAGCCCGGCCGCGGCGCAGCACGCCATCCACGGTGAAAAGCGCCTTGGCCTCGGCGTCGGCCAGGCGGGTGGCCACGGCGCCCGCGCCATAGCCGGAGAAAAGGGGCAGGATCACCCCGCCGATGCGGGCGATGGCCAGCAGCGCAATGGCGATCTCCGGGATCATGGGCATGAACAGCCCGATGGCATCTCCCTTGCCCAGGCCCAGGCGGCGCAGGCCGGCCGCGGCCCGCTCCACCTCGGTGTGCAACTGGCGATAGGTCAGCGTCTGCACCTGGCCATCCTCGCTCTCGAAGCGCAGCGCGATGGCATCTTCCCGCGGCGTCCCCAGCCACTTGTCCAGGCAACTGTCGACGATGTTCATCTGGCCGCCGACGCACCAGCGCGGCCATGCCAGGCCCTGTGACAGATCGAGAATCTGGCTGTAAGGGGTGTCGAAGTGAATGTCCAGATAATGCAGCATGGCATCGGTGAACCAGGCCACATCCTCCACCGAACGCCGGTGCAGCTCAGGCCAGGAGGCGATGCCGTGCTGCTGCATGAAGCGCTGCAAGTGGCTGCCCTCGATATACTCAGCGGTGGGCCGCCAGACAATGTCGCCGCCAAACTCGAAATCTGCCATACGACGCTCCTCAGCTGTCTTTCACGGTTGTGATCACTGACCTAGTACAAGTTGGCGTAAATGACTCTTCAGTTTACCTGCTCCCGGCGGATCCGTGATCCGCCGGGTTTGCGCCCACAACGCCGCCGGTTCACGGAACCGGCTTGAGCAGTGAGTTATCTGCTCCCGGCGGATCCGTGATCCGCCGGGTTTGTGCCCACAACGCCGCCGGTTCACGGAACCGGCTTGAGCAGTGAGTTAAGACCGATTTAGGCCGACATGTACTAGCGATCATGGGGCATCGACGCGGCCTTTCCTCTACTCGCCCACCAACAACGGCGTGCCCCACACCGCCCAGTTCCAGCGTGCATCGCCCAGGCCGTCGGTGACAAGCTGGATGGTGGCGGACTGGCCGGCCAGGGTGGGCAGGTCGACCGAGACATCGTCCCAGGCAACGGTGTTCTTGGTGACGCTCCACAGCCGCACCCCGTTGACGTAGAGACGAAAGGCGACGAAATTGTCGGGGCTTTCGGCGATCAGCGCGCCATCGCGGATGCCCACCTTGGAGCGGAAGCGCAGCCGCGTCACATCAGCCGGCACATGGAGCTGATATTGCACCACCGAGGCGCCGGCTGTCGGGGGATGCTGCCAGATGGAGAGCCGTTGCTCCAGCGCGCAGACGGCCGGCGCAACGCGCACCTCCATGCCCTGGCTGGTCTGGGTGGCGGTCACCGTGGCCTGATCGAACTGTTCGATCAGGTCATACACCCAGCGGCTGGCGTGGCTGAGCGGCGGCGCGGCCGCGTCTTCGGCGTCGCCCCGATCAAAGCGCAGCTCGTCATCGTCCCACTCGCGCCACTGCTCTTCCTGCCACTTGAGGAACGCGATGAACTGGGAAAGCTGCTGCAAGCTCTCCTCGCTCAGGTCGGCGATGCGGCGGATAATCGATTCGTAGAGGTCGGTTTGGGTCATAGCTGGAAGAAAGCTGGCCGGGTGTGGAGATCGCGGGGGGAGCGGCGGCGCGGCCGGTTCAACCGGCCGCCAGCCGTCAAGCAACCCCCTGCATTGTAGCGCGAGTGACACAAGGCGTCAACAACCCGCACCCACCCGCCACGGAATCGAGGCAACCCCGCCGCGGAGTCGAGGCAACCCCGCCACGGAGTCGAGGCAACCCCGCCGCGGAGTCGAGGCTTTAGCCGGTTCCGGCCGGGCCAATCCCGCCGCGGAGTCGAGGCTTCAGCCGGGCCAACCCCGTCGCGGAGTCGAGGCAACCCCGCCACGGAGTCGAGGCTTCAGCCGGGCCAACCCCGCCGCGGAGTCGAGGCAACCCCGCCACGGAGTCGAGGCTTCAGCCGGTTCCGGCCGGTGCGAAACGCACGCGCCGACCCGCCTAAAGGCTCGACTCCCCGTTGGCAATCGTCACATGGCGCATGCCGTTGCGACGCCTGCGCAGCAACAACCCCGGTCCTGTGCGACCACGTTCAATACGCCACGTCATCCAGGGCCGCCAGGGCGACGGCCAGCTCCGGCTGTGAGGTGAAGAACGCCAGCGAGAAGCGCACGGCGTCGAACTCACGAATGACATTGGTGATGATGTGTTGCCGGTCCCACAGCCGCTGCTGCAAGAGCTCGCAGGGCCAGCCGGCCACGCGCACAGTCACCAGGCCGGCGCCCAGCGGCGCATCGTCCGGGCTGAGCAGGGTGACGCCCGGCATGGCGGTCAAGCTGCGGATGAAAACGCGGCGCAGCTCCTGCACCCGCGCCTCGATGGCCGCCAGCCCTACCCCTTCGATGAACTCGATAGCCTTGCCGAAGGCCAGGTAGAGCGGCCAGGCGCGCGTGCTTTGCTCGAAGCGCGCGGCCGTCTCCTGCAGCTGATAGCTGCGGCTGGCCCGGTCGAAGGGCTGTCCCACATCCCAGCCCAGCCAGATCGGGCGCAGCCGCTGCACGTGCTCCCGGCGCATCCAGAGCATGCCGACGCCCTGCGGACCCAGCAGCCACTTGTGGCCACAGGCCGCGTAGAAGTCGCAACCCAGGCTGGGCGCATCCACTGCGAACTGCCCCTCGGCGTGCGCGCCGTCCACCAGGGTCAGCGCGCCGGCCTGTCTGGCCAGCCGGCTCAGCCGCTCGATGGGCAGACGCAGGCCGGTCAGACAGGAGACGTGGCTGAGCTGGGCCAGCCGGGTCTTGGGGTTCAGCAGGCGCTCGAAGCGGGCCACCGTTTCATCGGCATCCTCGGCCAGCTCCAGCCAACGCAGCTCCACCCCGGCCCGCTCAGCCAGGGCCAGCCAGGGCACCGTGCCGCTGGGGTGTTCGTGATCGGTCACGATCACCTGGTCGCCTGGCTGCCAGTCCAGGCCGTGCAGGACGATGTTGATGCCGTCGGTGACGTTGCGGGTCAGGCTGATCTCGGCCGGATCCGCGTGCAGCAGGTGGGCCACCTGCCGGCGCGTCGCCTCGAAGCCTTCCAGCTCCATCTGCCAGAAGATCTCTGGCGCGAAGGTTCCTTGACGCTCGATCTCGCCGTAGACGCGGCGGATTTCATCGGCCACCATGCTGGGCATGGGGCCAAAAGTGCCGGTGTTGAGGTAGATGCCGTGCCTCAGCGCGGGGATGGCGGCGCGGATCTGCTCCAGTCTCAGGGCATCGATCGTCTTCGTCTGGCCAGCGTTGGCCCCGGCCCGTTTACTGCTCACCGGTCACCGACTGCTCTGCTCGCGGCGTCAGCGCCTGCTCTGGCTCCAGCGGCATGATCAGCGCCAGCGCCAGGTAGAGCAGCAGGAAGGTGCCGAAGGAAACGAAGCCCAGGACCACCGCCAGCACGCGCACCAGAACGGGGTCGATGTTGAAGTAGACGCCCAGGCCGGCGCACACGCCAGCCAGCACCCGGTCGTTGCGGGAGCGGTAGAGTCGTTTTTCCATGAGAGAGTTCTCCTTTTTGGTTGAACAGGTCACGCCATGCGGCGCGCCTTGCACGATACACTACGCACCAAAGTCGGGTTGGTTTCGTTCCGAGCACTGTCAGTCCTTCGGAGGACTGACAGTGCTGAGTCGTTGGCGAGCACTGTCAGTCCTTCGGAGGACTGACAGTGCTGAGTCACGTGAACTATTTTTCAAATGCTGCATTTTGACAGAACCACGCGCTCTGTGGATACTGGCAGGTTAGCGCAGTTCACGGCGCCGCCGCATCTTGTGGGCTGGCGTCGTGTTCTATCTAGCGTAGGAGCATCTGTCATGACCGTGCGTGTGATCTGCGACTCCAGCCAAAATGTGCCTGAGGCTCATTTGGCGCGCCTGGGCATCGTCGAGTGCCAGGCCAGCCTGGTCTTTGGCGATGAGGTCTACCTCAACAAGGTCGAGATCAGCGACGCCGAGTTCTATCAGCGCCTGGCCGCCCTGCCCAAGGGCGCGCCGTTGCCAACCACCACTCAGCCCTCGCCCGGCCAGTTTATGGAAGCGCTGCGGCAGGTGAAGGCCGAAGGCGCCACCAGCGCCATCATCACCGCTGTCACCAGCCAGCTCAGCGGCACCTACAACTCGGCGATTCAGGCCGCCCAGCAGGAGACGGAGATTCCGGTCTACGTCTGGGACACGGCCGGCATCTCCATGGGCGCCGGCTGGCAGACGATCCGCGCGGCCGAGCTGGCCCAGGCCGGCCGGCCGCACGACGAGATCGTAGCTGCCTTGCCCGCCCTGCGCGACAGCCTGGTGACGGTGTTCACCGTGGACACGCTGCGCTATGTGGTGGCCAGCGGCCGCCTCTCCCCGATCCAGGGCATGGTGGGCACGTTGCTCAGCATCAAGCCGATGCTGATGGTCAGCGATGGCGTGCTCCAGCCCATGGGCCGGGAGCGGGGGCGCAGAAGCGCCAAGGCCGCGTTGATCGAGCGGGTTCGCAGCCAGGTGGCCGAGCGACCGGTGCGGGTGGCCATTGCCCACGCCAACGCGTTGGCAGAGGCGCAGGCCTATGAGCCGGAGGTGCGCGCTGCGCTCAACGTGAGCGAGTTGGTGATCGTCGAGCTGGGCGCTGTGCTGGCAGCGCTGGCCGGCCCGGGCCTGATGGCGCTGGGCGTGATGCAGGAGATGTCATGAAAATCGTTCTCGACGCCATGGGCGGCGATATCGGCCCTGAGGTGACGGTGGCCGGCGCGATCGCTGCCGCCCGCGAGCTGGATTTGACGCTGATTTTGGTCGGCCAGGCGCTCAGGATCCAGCGGGAGCTGGCCAAGCATGACTACGCCGGCCTCTCCATCGATGTGGTGGATGCGGCCGAGGAGATCACCATGGAGGACAAGCCGGGCGACGTGGTGCGCAGCAAGCCCCAATCCTCCATGCACGTGGGCATGCGGCTGGTCAAACAGGGCGAGGCCGACGCGTTCGTGACCATGGGCAACACCGGCGGCGCGCTGGCCGTGGCCCTCTTCGAGCTGGGCCGCATCAAGCTGGACGGCCAGCGGCGCATCCACCGGCCCGCCCTGGCCACCCGTTTCCCCACCAAGAGCGGCTCCTGCCTGCTGTTGGATATCGGCGCCAACACCGACTGGAAGCCGATCTACCTTCAGCAGTTCGCGGTGATGGGCAACATCTACGCCCAGAGCATGTTGGGCCTGGCCAGCCCGCGGGTCGGCATCGTCTCCATCGGCGAGGAGGAGGGCAAGGGCAACATCGAGGTCAAGGAGGCCTATGACCTGATCAAGGCGACGCCCGGCCTGAACTTCGTCGGCAACCTGGAGGGCAAGGACATTCCGGCCGGCAATGCCGATGTGGTGGTCACCGATGGCTTCACCGGCAACGTGATCATCAAGCTCTCCGAAGGGGTCGCGTCGCTGATCGTCCAAGGCCTGCGCGAGGAGATCATGCGCACCATGCGCACCAAGCTGGGCGGGCTGCTGGCCAAGCCTGCCTTCCGCGCCTTTGGCCAGCGCATGGACTATGCCGAGTACGGCGGCGCCGTGCTGCTCGGCCTGAATCACATCTGCATCATCGGCCATGGCCGCTCCAATGCCCGCGCCGTGCGCAGCGCCATCAAAGTGGCCAGCGAGGCGGTGCGCACCGACGTTCCCGGCAAAATCCGCGCCGGCCTGCTCCAGGACTGACCGTCCTTAGTTTTATTACCACCAGCGAGACAGACTGTATGCCAACCCTGCACGAAACCCTGTTGCATTTGCCGGCCAATGTCCGGCACGCCCTGATCGACGAGTTGAACGGCCTGAACGGCCATCAATCGAACGGTCAGCCTCCCCTCTCTGACGATGCCCTGCTGGCCGCGCTGAAGTCGGCCATCAACGGCGTCACCGAACGCAAGCGCCGCCGCGTGGTGATCACCGGCATCGGCGCGGTCACGCCGGTGGGCAACACCGCCACCGCCACCTGGTCTGCCCTGGTGGCCGGCCAGTCGGGCATCGGCCCCGTCACCCAGTTCGACGCCACGCTCTACGACAGCCGGGTGGCCGGCGAAGTCAAGGACTTCAACCCCGAGCTGCGCATCCCCCGCAAGGAGGTGCGGCGCATGGCCCGCTGCTCGCAGATCTCTGTGGTGGCCGCGCACGAGGCGGTCGAAGATTCTGGCCTGGACCTGTCGGGCGAGGATCCGACGCGCATGGGCGTGGTTCTGGGCACCGGCGTCGGCGGCCAGGACATGTTCGTCGACATGATCAGGACAGGCGTCACTGCCAACCGGATGCGCAGCCGGCCGGTGGATGTGATCAACGGCCTGCCCAACATGCCCGCTTTTCACATCAGCAACGCCTTCGGCTGCCGCGGCCCGCTGAACACGGTGGTGACGGCCTGCGCGGCCGGCACCCAGGCCATCGGCGTGGGCGCCGAGGAGATCCGCCGCGGCGCGGCCGATGTTATGATCGTCGGCGGCACCGAGGGCATGATCTCCGAGGTCTTCTTCGCCACCTTCGAGGCGATGCGGGCCGTGACGACGCAGAACGACGATCCGCCCCGCGCCAGCCGGCCCTTCGACGCCACGCGCGATGGCTTTGTCATCGGCGAGGGTGCGGCGATCTTCGTGATGGAGGCGCTGGAGCACGCGCTGGCGCGCGGCGCGCGCATCTACGCCGAGGTGCTGGGCTGGGGCGAGTCGGCCGACGCCTACCACATCGCCGCGCCTGATCCGGAGGCCAAAGGCGCCGCGCTCTGCATGACCAACGCGCTGGCCGACGCCGGCATCAGCCCTGATGAGATCGACTACATCAACGCCCACGCCGCGGGCACGCCGCTGGGCGACGCGCACGAGACCAAGGGGATCAAGGATATCTTCGGGCCGCGCGCCTACGAGATTCCCATCAGCTCCACCAAATCGATGGTGGGCCACCTCTTCGGCGGCGCCGGCGCGATCGAGGCGCTGGCCTGCGTCTATGCCGTCCACACCGACACCATTCATCCGACCATCAACTACCACAACCCTGATCCTGAGTGCGATCTGGACTACGTGCCCAACGTGGCGCGCCAGGTTCCGGTCAACATCGCCCTCTCCAACTCATTCGGTCTGGGTGGGCAAAACGCCTGCCTGATCGTAGGAAAGTATCGACCCTCAGCCTAATATCATGCGCGTTTACACCAACGATCGTTACATCAAACGTCGCGCCAAGATCGGCCAGATCGTCAGTTGGGCGGGGCTGGCCGTGTTGGCGCTGGGGCTGTTCATCACCGTTCGCACCTCGCCGGGCGTCTTTCTGCGCTTCGCCAATGACCCAGCCTCCTTGGCGCGCGAGGTTTCCCGCAACCGCAACGCCATCGGCTTTATGGGCTTCGACGACCTGCAACTGGCCGCTGATCCTGTGACCGTGATTGCCATCGATGGGGTGGCGCCCAGCCAGGAAACCATCGATTCGGGTCAGTATCCGCTGGTCGACTCCACCGGCGCGCTGGTGGTCATCATCAGCCCGCAGAACAGCTGGATCGGCGCGGCCGGGCTGGACATGGCCACCCTGGCCGAGACCTTCTCCACCGCCAACCGCCGTTGGATCGACGTCAACCAGCAGTGGCCAAACACAGCCATGGTGCGCTTGAGCCTGCCGCAGGAGTCGGCCGCCTTCGCCAGCTTCAACGAGCTGGTCATGACGCCGGCCTTTGGCGCACAGGGGGAGGAGCTGCTGAAGGGCACCGTCAACCCCAACTACAGCCGCATGGTGCTGGCCAGCTTTGCCTGTCTGGGCATTGGTTTCATCGCCGCGCAGATCGGCAGCTACAATCAGCGCCGCTTCAACCGCTCGCCGCGGCCCGACCAGAGGCTGGAAGCTGAGCTGAAAGGCTTCGACGACCGCTACGCCCTGTACAGTTGGATGCTGCCGGCCGCCTACGTCTTCCTTGGCCCCAGCGGCGTCTACACTTTCTCGCTGCGCGAGCAGGCCGGGCTGGTGATCAATGACCGCGACAAGTGGAAGCACAAAGGCTCCAAGCTGAACTTCTTGCTGGCCTTCAGCAACGAGGGCATCGGCAACCCTGGCCTGGACGCCGAAAGCGACGCGGCCAAGCTGCAGAAGCTGATCGCTCAGCGCCTGCCCGATGTCAGCGTGGAGGTGCAGCCGCTGGCGCTGTTCATGAACAAAGAGGTCAAGCTGGAGCTGAAGAGTCCCACCGTGCCCGCGGTCAAGCCTGATCAGCTCAAGACCCTGCTGCGCCAGCGGGCCAAAGAGAGCAAGCTGGACGCGGCCACGATGCAGCAACTTCAGAAGCTGTTCGAGACGCCAACGCGCTAAGTCAGACTGCCAGTCATGAGACGGGCCGCCGGTTGCCAATGCACCGGCGGCCCGTGTTGTTCCAAGCGAAGGTCGCGATGCCTCAGCCTGAACCAGACGCACAACGCTGCCAAGAGAGCACACCGGGGGGCAGCGCGGTCGCAGCGTGGGAGCCAGCCCCGCGAGACCGGCCAGAGCGCCCACTGCATGGTGGGCAGGCGCCAAGCCCGGCAGACCTTGCCGGGTTGATCGCCAACGCTGCGGACGCGCTGGGCTTCGACCTGGTCGGCGCGACGCCGGTGGGCCCCAGCCCGGACTACGCTCGTTTCGAGCAATGGCTGGCGGCGGGCTACGGGGGCGAGATGGCCTATCTGGCGCGGCGTGCGCTGGAACGGGCCGACCCCCGCGCCCTGCTGCCTGAGGCGCGCACGGCCATCGTCCTGGGCGCCAGCTACTTCACCCAGCCGCTGCCGGCGGCGTTGCGCGCTGATCCCAGTCGCGGGCTGATTGCCGCCTACGCCTGGGGCGATGACTATCATGACGTGCTCAAGCCGCTGCTCTTCGAGCTGGATGCAACGATCCGCGCGGCCAGCGGTCGCACCACCCTGGGGCGGGCCTATGTCGATGCCGGGCCGGTGCTGGAGCGCAGTTGGGGAGAGGAGGCGGGGCTGGGCTTCAGCGGCAAGAACACCTGTTTGATCGCGCCGCGGCAGGGGTCGTGGTTTTTCCTGGCGGTGCTGTTGACGCCGGAAGAGGTGACGCCGTTCACGGCGCAGGGGACGGGCACGGTCGGAGACCGGCCCGAGCAGTTGGCGGCGGGCACGGTCGGAGACCGGCCTGAGCGGTTGGCGGGCTGCGGCGCCTGCGTTCGCTGCCTGGATGTCTGCCCCACCCAGGCCTTTCCCGCGCCGCATGTGTTGGATGCCCGGCGCTGCATCAGCTATCTGACCATCGAGCTGCGCGGGCCGATCCCGCACGAGCTGCGCCCGCTGATGGGCAACTGGATCTTCGGCTGCGACCTGTGCCAGATGGTCTGCCCCTACAACCGGCGCTTTGCCCGGCCCACGCGGCTGGCCGCGCTGCAGGCCCGGCCCGACCGGATCGC
>JAKQCW010000239.1 GCA_029558955.1 Chloroflexota bacterium | reverse complement strand
GACCCTGGACGTGGACATCGCCAACACCCGCGGCCAGCAGTTCTACCAGGCCCGCGGCTTTCAGTACTACCCACACATGCACATCATGAACAAGCAGTTGGACCGGTGATCGGTATACGGTATACGGTATACGGTAAACGGTATACGGTTAACGGTTAACGGCGACCATTCACAGTTCACCATTCACAGTCCACAGTTCACCGTTCACCACTCACCGTTCACCGCTCACCGTTCACCGCCCACCAGTCACCGCTCACCGTTCACCGTTCACCGTTTACGAAAAAGCACGCCCAACGCCAGCCCGTAGACCAGGTGGCCGGCCAGCAGCGCCCAGGGCGCGATCTGCGCCAGCGCTGGCGCGACGGTGCGCGCCAGGAGCTGCGCCACGCCCCAGAGCAGCACGCCGTAGACCAGGCCCGCCAGCCACGCGGGCAGGCGCAGGCGTCCACCAACCAGCCGCCAGACGATGCCAAAGACCGCGCCGTAGACGGCGGAGACGGCCAGGTGCCCCAGCAGGCCGGTCAGCGGCTGAGACTGGCCGCTGGGTGAAAAGAAGCCGGCCGTGGCGGCCAGCGTCTGCCCTTGCAGCAGACCAAGCACGGCCAGCAGCGCAACCATGGCCAGCCCGGCCGCCAGTCCATACACCAGTCCCGACGCGGCAGCATCGCCAGTCGATGAACGGTGGGTAACAGTGTGGGAAGTTGACATCGGGGTCTTCCTTTCACGGAAGGTCAAGCCGCATTGCCAGTCCGGTTGACTGACTGCCCCCAGTATATCTCCCCGGCGTCTCCCAATCGTTACGAAAAGCGTTACGAAATCCCGCGCGGCGGGGAAAATTTCCCGTTGCGCTTCAGACGCCGGGCGCTTTCACTGGCTTGCGCGCTTGAACCGGGTTGCAGCAATTCCAAATATGGGCGGAGTCGAGGCTTCAGCCGGGTCCGGACCATGCGAGTTGAGCGTGCAAACCCGGCTGAAGCCTCGACTCCAGTTTGGCAGTCGCCATATTTGGCATTGCTGACCGGGTTGGCATAGCATTGCGCGTCGCCCACGGTTGTGCTACAATCGGGGCCGCAGACCACGCGCCGCCGGCGCACTCCGGGACCAGCATCGTGCCAGAACTTCGTCTCCTCTTCTTTGGGCCACCTCGCATCGAGCGCCACGGCGCGCCGGTGGAGATCGACACGCGCAAGGCGGTGGCCGCGCTGGCCTACCTGGCTCTCGCCAGCCCCAGCGGCACGCTGGCGCGCGATTCGCTGACGACGCTGCTCTACCCGGAGTATTCCCAGGAGCGGGCCCGGGCCGCCTTCCGCCGCACCCTGTCGGCCCTGCGCAGCGCGATCGGCGCCGACTGCCTCAAGAGCGATCGGGAGATCGTCAGCCTGGCGCTGAAGGACGGCGTCTGGTGCGACGTGTTGCAGTTCCAGGCGCTGAACCAACAGCGCCTGGGCCACGGCCACGACGCCGGCCAGCTCTGCACCCGCTGTCTGCCGCTGCTGCAAGAGGCGGCCGCCCTCTACGGCGGCGATTTCCTGGCCGGCTTCAGCCTGCGCGACAGCGTCTCCTTCGACGATTGGCAGTTGATGCAGAGCGAGCGCTGGCAGCGCGACTACGCCGCGGTGCTGGAGCTGCTGGTGCATGGGCTGGGCGGGCAGCGGCAGTGGCGGGCAGCCATCGACTGGTGCCGCCGCTGGATCGAGGTCGATCCCCTCCACGAGCCGGCGCACCGTCGCCTGATGCAGCTCTACGCCTGGGAGGGCCAACGCAGCGCGGCCCTGCGCCAGTACCGCGAGTGCGTCCGCGTGCTGGACACGGAGCTGGGCGTCGCGCCGCTGCCCGAAACCACCCGCCTCTATCAGGCCATCATCGAGGGAAGCGACCCGGCCCGCCTGCCCGGCGGCGACGACTGGCAGATCGCGCCGACCGCCGCGCCGGCGCGGCCGGCGACGTCGCAGCCCCTCCCGCCGGCGAGCGCCGCCGCGCCGCCCGCGGCCTTCGGCCTGGTGGGACGCCAGACCGCCCTGGCCGCGCTGCACGAAGCCTGGCGCGCGGCCGGGAACGGCCAGATCGCGCTGATCAAGGGCGAGGCCGGCATCGGCAAGACGCGGCTGGCCAACGAGTTCCTGTGCGCGGCAGCCCAGGACGGCGCGCCGGTCATCGCCGCCCGCTGCTACGAAGGGGATGCACGCCTGGCCTACGGCCCCCTGGTCGACGCGCTGCGCATGGGTCTGGCGTCGCCGGAGCTGGCCGCCCGCCTGGCCCACCTGCCCGCCCTCTGGCTGAGCGAGGTGCGCCGCCTGACGCCGGAGGTAGCCAGCCTGCATCCCGGCCTGGCCCCGCCGGCCGCGCTGGATGGGCCGGGCGCGCAGGCGCGTTTCTTCGAGGGCATCGCCCAGGCCTTTCAGGCCATGCTGGCAGGAAGCCCGCCCGGCGTGCTGCTGCTGGACGAGCTGCAATGGGCCGATCAGGCGACGCTGGAGGTGCTGGCCTTCCTCGCCCGGCGGCTGCACGGCAAGCCGCTGCTGGTTCTGGGCGCGCTGCGCAGCGAGTTCAGCGCCGCGGCCGGCGCGGTCGGGCGGCTGGCGCTGGAGCAGATGCGCGCCGGCCACGGCACGGAGATCACGCTGGAACGCCTCGCCGCGGAGGAGGTGGCCGAGCTGGCGACCCAGGCCGGGCTGCCCGATCTGCCCGCCGACCTCGCGGCGCGGCTCTTTCAGGAGACCGAGGGACTGCCCCTTTTCGTCGTCGAATACCTGGCGGGGCTGCGTTCGGGCCGGCTGCCGGGCAGCGGCGACCCCTGGCAAGTACCCGCGGGCGTGCGCCAGGCGCTGGAACAACGTCTGGCGCAGGTGGACGAGATCGGCCGGCAACTGCTGACCGCGGCGGCGGTCATCGGCCGCTCCTTCCCGGTGGATCTCCTGCGGGCGGTCAGCGGGCGCGGCGAGGAGGAGACCGTCGCCGGGCTGGAGGCGCTGGCCGCGCTGGGCCTGATCCGTGAGCTGCGCAGCCCGGAGCCGCGGCCGGAGCCGCGCTATGATTTTGTCCACGAACAGTTGCGCCGGGTCATCTACGACGACGCCAGCCTGGCGCGGCGCCGGCTGCTGCACCGGCGCGCGGCCGATGCACTGATCCATGCCACGGCCGCGCCGCGGCTGGACGCGCGGGCCAGCCAGATCGCCAGCCACCTGCAAGCGGCCGGCAGCGACGCCGAGGCCGCGCTCTACTACCGGCTGGCCGGCGAACACGCGCGCGGCGTCTTTGCCAACGGCGAGGCCATCGGCCACTTCGAAGCGGCGCTGGCGCTGGGACACCCGGCCGTCGCCGAGCTGCACGAGGCCATCGGCGACCTATTGACGCTGCAAGGGGCCTACACGCGGGCGGTGATGGCCTACGAGACCGCGGCCGCGCTGAACGACGGCCAGCAGCACCTGGCGCGCCTGGAACAGAAGCTGGGACTGCTGCACCTGCGGCAGGGGCGGTGGGAGCTGGCCGACAGCCGCTTCGCCGCGGCCGAGCACGCGGCCACGGACGCGGACGCGGCCTGGCGCGCCGGCCTGCTGGCCGATTGGAGCCTGTGCGCGCACCGCCAGGGCCATTGGCCGCGCGCGGCTGAGCTGGCCGGCCGGGCGCTGGCGCTGGCCGACAGCGCCGCGGACGCCCACGCCCAGGCCCGCGCCTACAACGTGCTGGGGATCCTGGCGCGCAGCCAGGGCGACCGGCGCGAGGCCGGCCGGCGTCTGGAGGAAAGCCTGGCCGCGGCGCGCCGCCTGGACGATCTGCCGGCGCAGATCGCGGCGCTCAACAACCTGGCGCTGGCCGAACACGACAGCCACGACGACGCCGCGGCGCAGGCGCATCTGCTGGAGGCGTTGGCCCTCTGTCAGCGGGTGGGCGACCTGCACCGCCAGGCGGCGATTCACAACAACCTGGCCGACCTGCTGCACACCGCCGGCCAGCGGGAAGAGGCCATGGTCCACCTCAAGCAGGCCGTGGCCATCTTCGCCGCCATCGGCGATCCGTCGCCCCAGCCTGCCGACTGGCAGCCGGAGATCTGGAAGCTGGTGGAGTGGTAGCGGTGCAGCCCGGTTGACCGGGGACCCTGGACGCCGAGCCATGCGGGCGGTTGACGCTGGGAGTCGGCGCGTTTTTGGGCGGATTTCGATTGTTGAATTATACTGCGCCACAAGTTTTATCCCATCCCAATACAGGAGAAAAGAACCAAACGTGTCTCAACAGAAGATCGGCCTGCTGCTTGTCAATCATGGATCGCACTCAGCCACCTGGCGCAATGCCTTGTTGGACCTGGAAGCGAGGGTGCGCGAACCAATTCTCGCGGGAAAGACCATCGAGGGGATCAAGACCGCGTTCATGGAATACACAGAGCCGTCCATCGCCACCCAGATGAAGGCCTTCGACCAGGAGGGCTTCACCGATGTGGTGATCGTGCCGATATTTCTCACCATCAGCCCGCACTCGGCCGATGACATTCCCACCATCCTGGGCCAAAAGCATGATGAGGAAGTCGTTCAAGCGCTGGAAGAGGAGAAGATCGAACGCTACACGCCCAACGCCCGGACGCACCTTACCCCCCTGCTCGATTTTTCCAACACCCTGCCAGGGAATGTGGCGCGGCGCTGCCAGGAGCTCTCCCGCCAGCCGGCCAACGAAGGGCTGGTCCTGATCGGCTATGGCGATGCGACCTACCTCAACGAGTGGGGCGAGCTGTTCGACAAGGTCGCGGAACATGTGAAGCAGGAGGTCGGCATCGGCGAGCACACCTACGGCTGGTGCGGGCATCTGGTGCATTACAACCCCGACGAGACCACCAAGGCCATCAACGCCGTGCTGGCGAAGAAAGAGACGGCGGTGGTGATTCCGATTCTGGTGGCCTACGACGAGATGTTCCAGAAGAACATCATCGGGCGGGGCATTGCGCAGGTCGAAAACAGCCAGGAGCGCATCCTCTATCGCCCCGATGCCATCCTGCCCGACAGCGCGGTCGAGGACTGGGTCATCAGCATCAGCGGCGAGTTTGCCCACAGCATCGTGCAGGTGTGACCGGCGATCCTCCCATGAACACCATCAAGTCCAAGCAGCGCGTGGCCGACCATGGCGAGGTTTTCACCCCGGCGTGGATGGTGGAGGCGATGCTTGACCTGGTGCAGGCGGAGACGGAGCGCATCGACGCCCGCTTTTTGGAGCCGGCCTGCGGCAGCGGCAACTTCCTGGCGCCGATCCTGCGGCGCAAGCTGGCCGCGGTGGCGCTGAAGTATGGCCGGTCGGACTTCGAGCGGCGCTGCTATGCGCTGCTGGCCTTGATGTGCATCTATGGCATCGAGCTGCTGGCGGACAACATCGCCGAGTGCCGCGCCAATCTGCTGGAGATTTTCGCGGCCTCGCGGGAGTGAGACGTGGGGATGGGGGGGTAGACTGCCTACAAAACAGCGCTCGTTGAAACGGATTGGCATGGACCTTGTGGTATAATTATGTGCCGCCGGCGGGACCGCTGCCGGGCGCTTGATTCCCAACCGAGCAAGAGCGCCCGGCGCCTGAGCCGGAGCCTGTGCTCATTGTCCAGACGCAAGGACCCCCAGAAATGACCAAAACTCAATACTATACCGCCGCCAGCGTGGACGGATTCATCGCCGACGCGGCCAATTCGCTGGAATGGCTCTTCCAATTCGACAGCGCCGAGAACGGGGACTACGCCTCGTTCATCGAGGAGGTGGGCGCGCTGGCCATGGGATCCACCACCTACGAGTGGATACTGGCCAACCACATCCAGCCGGGCACGCCCGCGGCGCGGCCCTGGCCCTACGTCCAGCCGGCCTGGGTCTTCTCCTCGCGCGACCTGCCCGCCATCCCCGGTGCGGATATCCGCTTCGTAAACGGCGATGTGCGCCCCGTTCACCGGGAGATGGTGCAGGCGGCCGCGGGACTGAACGTGTGGATCGTCGGCGGCGGCGACCTGGCCGGGCAGTTCTGGCAGCACGGCCTGCTGGACGAGCTGATCATCACCGTGGCGCCGGTGACGCTGGGCAGCGGCGCCCCCCTGCTGCCGCGCGCCATCACCTCCCCGCCGCTGCGCCTGCTCTCCGTCGGGGCATGGGGCGGGACCTTCGTCCGGCTGCACTACGAAGTTCAGCGGGCGCACTGAAGGCATCGCCAAGCGTTATCTGCGCTTCAGAAGTTCCCAGGCAAGAGACCTATGAACGAGATCACAGAATTCTCCCACTCCGTCTGTGAGAAACTGGGTTACTATGTTTACCTCTTGAAGGATCCACAGACCGGCGACGTTTTCTACATCGGAAAGGGGAGCGGAAATCGGATTTTCGAGCACCTGAATGGTGCGATTGCTTCGCCGCTTGTGAGCGACAAGCTCGACAGAATCCGCTCTATTCAACAGAATGGCATGCAAGTCCAGCATGTCATTCACAGGCACGGGCTAACTGAAAAGGAAGCTCTCGAAGTTGAAGCGGCGTTGATCGATTTTGTAGGTCTTCAAGACTTAACCAATATGGTGAGGGGGCATCATTCCGAGTATCGTGGGTGCATGAGCATCAAAGAGGTAGTCATCCAATATGATGCTCCCCAGATTGAAATCAGCGAACCGGCGATCTTGATTACCGTGAATCGCTTATACAGGCGTGGCATGAGCGATGAAGAAATCTACGAGATTACCCGTGGCAACTGGATCGTAGGTGAACGAAGAAACAAAGCACGGTATGCGCTTTGTATCTACAACGGTATTGTTCGGCAGGCGTTTGAGATTCACCATTGGTTTCCTGTCATGGCACGCAGGCCGGAAGCAAGAACACAAGGCCGTTGGCGATTCACAGGTGTCGTGGCGAAAGATTTGCAGCATTACGTTGGCGGCAGCGTTGAAAAATACATTGGCGCCCAGAACCCGCTAAGATATGTAAACTGCTAGACAAGAACGGCGGCCAATAAGGAGGAACGCGGTGGGAAAAGAACTGATCGCCGATGCGATCCGAGAAGTGGTCGATTTGCCTCGGTTGCGACTGCACAGGCAAACGAGTCCGTGGAGCATCCGCCGAGGCCGAGGCGCGTGATTGTTACGCTGTAACGCCTGTCGCAGCGCGTCGATGGCCGGCGCATGACGGCTCAATGCCACGCTGCACTGTCCCATACCAGCGATCGGAGGTGATCGAATGGACACAAACCGCATCGAAGCATTCAGTGATGGCGTGTTCGCAATTGCCATCACGCTGTTGGTCCTGGAATTCAAAATCCCCGCCATCGAGACCTTGGGGCTCGGCCTGCTCCGCCTTTGGCCATCCTACCTGGCCTACGCCATGAGCTTCATCGTCGTTGGAGCGATCTGGATCAACCACCACACCATGTTTGACTGGATCGTGCGCGCGGATCAGAAACTCCTGCTCCTGAACACACTCCATCTGATGTTCATCGCGTTCCTGCCGTTTCCGACAGCAGTTCTGGCCGAGGCGTTCCATACCAGCTCCAGCCAGGACGTCGCGACCGCCTTCTACGCGGGCACGCTGACCCTCATTGGGGTGCTGGCGACTGCCATGTGGCGGTACGCAGCGTCGCAGCGCGAGTTGCTTGATCCTGCCGTATCGCCCGAACAGGCGAAGGCCATCGAGAAGCGATTCCTTATCGGCCCCATCGGCTACGGCGTGGCCACGATTCTTGCGTTCATCAATCCGTGGCTGTCCATCGCGCTGTTCATAGGCATCAATGCCTTCTACCTGTGGCCGCGGCGCTTTCGGGTCACGGCGTGATGCGCGGCCAGCCAGAAGAGGTCTGGCCCGCGTTGAGCGTGACTGCCGGCACATTCCCCTCCCCCCACGTGCGAGATGCCCCGCTCGCCGGCGAAAATTCATCGAAAATTGCTCAAAAAACCCCTTGACTTGGAGTCGACTCCAAGTGTTATACTGTCTGTGGAGGTGATCCAATGAAGATCGCAGAGGTAAGTGAGAAATATGGCATCTCGACAGACACGCTGCGCTACTACGAGCGCGTCGGTCTGATCCCGCCGGTCCCGCGCAACGGCAGCGGCATCAGGGACTATGGCGATACCGAAGCCAAGCGGATCGAGTTTGTCAAGTGTATGCGCAACGCGGGGCTGCCTATCGAGGTGCTGATCGAGTACTTCGACCTGGCTCAACAGGGCGACGCGACGCTGGCGGCCAGGAAGGCCCTTCTGACCGAGCAGCGCGACCTGCTGCTGGCCAGGATCGCAGAACTCCAGGCGACGCTGGATCTGCTGAACTACAAGATCGAAGTGCATGTCAATGCGCTACTGAAAAACGAGCGCGAGATCGCCTGGGTCGAAGACTAACCAGAGCGCGCGCGACGCCGGGCCGCGTTGCCCAAAGGAGATACTCATGACCAACGAACCATCCACGCCGCGCAACCCGTTTGCCGATATCGCGCCGGCCCTCGGCGACTACACCGACAACGTGCTCTTTGGCGACGTGTGGAAGCGCCCACAACTCTCGCCGCGCGATCGCAGCCTGGTCACTGTCTCGTGCCTGGTCGCGCTCTACCGCATCAACGAGCTGCCCTTTCACCTCAAGCGTGCGCTGGAGAACGGCGTCACCCGCGACGAGTTGGCCGAAGCGATCACGCACCTGGCCTTCTACGCTGGCTGGCCGCCGGCGAGCACGGCCGTGCAGATCGCGCGGCGCGTGTTCGAGGAACTCGACGCGTGACCGCGCGACCGCTCTGACGGCCGGCCGCGCGGTCGATCCCGATGCTGTACCCGACGGCTACCGCACGGCGGAGCCGTCCGAATTTCAGTCGTTCACGGTTCTCACGCAAAGCCGCCAAGAACGCCAAGAAAATCTGCCCTTTGCGGCCTTTGCGTGAGAATAAAACTATCAAGATCAAGGAAAATCAACCATGTCACCTGCAAGCAAGACCAGCCCTTGGCTCGTACTGAACAACGGCGTGAAGATGCCGGCTCTCGGACTCGGCGTCTTCCTCACCCCCGCGGCGCAGACCGCGGACGCAGTTCGCACGGCCATCCAGAATGGATACCGTCTCATCGACACCGCCGCGGCCTACATGAACGAGCGCGCCGTCGGCGAAGGAATCCGCAGCAGCGGCGTGCCCCGCAACGAGCTCTTCATCACCACCAAGCTGTGGCCGGGACAGTACGGCTACGACGGGGCGATGCACGGCTTCGACGGCAGCCTGTCACGCCTCGGCCTCGACTACATCGACCTGTATCTGCTGCACTGGCCCGTGCCCACCAGCTTTGCCGCCACCGTGCAGGCGTACAAGGCGATGGAAAAGGTCCAGGCTGAGGGCCGCGCCCGCGCCATCGGCGTCTCCAACTTCCTGCCGCACCACCTGCAAGCGCTCCAGAACGAGACCGGGGTGACGCCCGCCCTGAACCAGATCGAGCTGAACCCCTTCTATACCCAACCGGCAAGCCGCGCCGCGAATGATGAACGCGGCATCGTCACTCAGGCGTGGGCGCCCATCGGCGGCACCTACCTGCGCAACAAGAACGCGGTCACCAGCGGCGCCGACACCCCGCTGGAGCACCCGCTGATCATCGGGCTGGCTCAGAAGTACGGCAAGACGCCCGCCCAGGTGGTCATCCGCTGGCACCTCGACCACGGCTTCTCGGCCATCCCCAAGTCGGTGCGGCCCGAGCGCATTGTCGAGAACTTCGACGTGTTCGACTTCAGCCTCAGCGCCGGTGAGATCGCGGCCATCGACGCCCTCGACACGGGCGTCTTCGCCGGCGCCAACCCTGAGACCTTCACCGCCGATACCTATCCAACCGACATCGACGCTCAGTGAAGTTCTCGACGGCGGGGTGTTGTGGCTGCGCTACAACCTCGACAACATCCGCCGCTGAGTTGCTGGCGGCGCCGGGCAGGCACCCGGCGCCGCCAGCAGGCACGGGAGATCAACCATGACAACACGCACCATTCCGACGATTACGCTGCACAACGGCATGACCATCCCGCAGCTCGGCTTTGGCACGCTGAATATCCCGCCAGACCGCAACCCCACGCCCGAAAACAGCGCCAAAACGGCGCAGTTCGTGGCTCAGGCGCTCGAATATGGCTACCGCCACATCGACACCGCGCAGATGTATGGCAATGAGCGCGGCGTCGGACAGGGGGTCGCCGCCTCGGGCATTGCGCGCGCACAACTGTTTGTGACCAGCAAGCTGGGCAACGGCAATCATCGCCCCGATGACGTGCGCCGTTCGTTCGACGAGACCATGCAGAAGCTGAACCTCGAGTATCTCGATCTCTTCCTGATCCACTGGCCGCTGCCGACACTGTACGATGGCGACTACGTGTCCACCTGGAAGGCGATGACTGAGCTGCTCAGCGATGGGCGCGTGCGCAGCGTCGGGGTGTCGAATTTCCAGCCCGACCATCTGCAACGTATCATCGGTGAGACGGGCATCACGCCGGTCGTCAACCAGATCGAGGTGCATCCCGGCTTCAACAACGATGCCGCCCGCGCCGCGTGCGCGAGCCACGGGATCGCGGTGGAAGCCTGGAGCCCGCTGGGACAGGGCAAGGTGCTAGGCGACGCGGTCATTGGCGAGGTCGCCGCCAGGACAGGCAAAACCCCTGCCCAGGTCATTCTGCGCTGGCACATCCAGCACGGCCACATCGTCATTCCCAAGTCGATGCACTGGGAGCGGATGCAAGAGAACCTCGCTCTGTTCGATTTCGATCTCTCGCCCGCCGACGTCGCCGCCATCGACGCCCTGGACCGGGGCGAAAGCGGACGGATCGGCCCCAACCCCGACACATTCGACTGGATTCCCTCCGGCGCGGCCCCCAGACCAACGGTGGGATCCTGAACTTTTCGCTGCGCCCCGCGTCAAACTGGCTGATGGCCTGACTAGGGCGCTTGATTGCCGTACACTCGAAGGAGACAACCATGCAAACACGACTACTCGGAAACAGCGATCTTGAAGTCTCCGCCATCGGCTTCGGCTGTATGGGCATCACGACCAGCTATGGCACGCCGCTGTCAAAGGACGAGGGCGTCAAGCTGATCCGCGCCGCGGTGGAGCGCGGCGTGACCTTCTTCGATACGGCGGAGGTCTACGGCCCGTTCACCAACGAAGAGGTGGTGGGCGAAGCGCTGCGCCCGTTCCGCGATCAGGTCGTCATCGCCACCAAGTTCGGCTTCGACATCGATTTCACGACCCGCGAAAACCGAGGCCCGTGCAGCCGCCCTGAACGGATCCGCCAGGCTGTCGATGGGTCGCTGCGACGCCTTGGCATCGAGCGAATCGACCTGCTCTATCAACACCGGGTCGATCCTGAAATCCCCATCGAGGATGTGGCCGGCGTGGTCCAGGAGCTGATCGCGCAGGGCAAGGTGAAGCATTTCGGCATGTCGGAACCGGGCGTCCAGACCCTCCGCCGCGCCCATGCGGTGCAACCAGTGGCCGCGCTGCAGAACGAGTATTCGCTCTGGTGGCGGGCGCCTGAGACCAACGGCATCCTGCAAGCCTGCGACGAGCTGGGCATCGGCTTCGTGCCCTACAGCCCGCTGGGCAAGGGCTTCCTCACCGGCGCGATCAACAAGGACACCCAGCTGGGTGAAGGCGATTTCCGCAGGAGCGTTCCGCGTTTCTCGCCCGCAGCCATGGCCAACAACCAGGCGCTGGTGGATCTGCTGAAGCGGGTCGCGGACGAGAAGGGCGCGACCCCCGCCCAGATCGCGCTGGCGTGGCTGCTGGCGCAACGGCCAACCATCGCGCCGATTCCGGGCACGACCAAAGTTCACCGGCTGGAGGAAAACCTCGGCGCGGCTGAGGTTCAGCTCACGGAGGCCGACCTGGCCGAAATCGAAGAGGCCGCCGCGCAGATCCGCATCGAGGGCGACCGCTATGCGCCGCAGCAGTTGGCGCTGGTCGGACGCGATGCCCGGTCCAAGAGCCTGTGAGAAGCCGGGCGTCTCGCGAGAAATGCATAAGTCTGGCGACTTCACCGCCAGGATCAAAGTTGGAGAATAATCGACTATCATGCGAGGAACAGTTCTTTACGGCCCCCGGGACGTGCGCTTCGAGGAGCGACCCGACCCGAAGATTGTCGAACCGACCGATGCCATCCTGCGGATCGCGGCCACCTGCGTCTGCGGATCGGACCTGTGGCCCTATCGCGGCATCGCGCCGATCACCGAACCGCAGACGATGGGCCATGAATACGTCGGCATCGTGGAGGAGGTGGGCAGCGCAGTCAGGCAGATCAAACCGGGACAATTCGTCGTCGGTTCGTTTTTCACCTCCGACAACACCTGCCCCCACTGCCAATTCGGCTACCACACATCCTGTGTGCAACGTGAGTTCATCAGCAGCGCCCAGGCCCCCCTGCTGCGCGTGCCGCTGGCCGATGGCACCCTGGCGCCGACGCCGGCCATGCCCGCAGACGACCTGATTCCAAGCCTGCTGGCCGCATCGGATGTTTTGGGCACGGGCTGGTTCGCGGCCGACGCGGCCAACGTCAAGCCAGGCGCAACCGTTGCGGTTGTCGGCGACGGAGCAGTGGGCCTGCTGGGCGTTCTCTCCGCCAAACAGATGGGCGCTGGGCGCATCATCGCGATGAGCCGTCACCAGACGCGGCAACAGTTGGCGTGGGAATTTGGCGCGACCGACATCGTGACTGAGCGGGGAGAAGAGGGCGTTGCGCGCATCAAGGAGCTGACCAATGGCATCGGCGCCGATTCGGTGCTGGAGTGCGTTGGCACCCGTGAATCGCTGTGGCAGGCCATCCGCGCCGCCCGCCCCGGTGGGCATGTGGGCTTCGTCGGGGTCTTCCACGAGGTGCAGTTGCCCATGGAGGAGTACTTCTATTCTCATGTGCACCTGCACGGCGGCCCCGCGCCGGTGCGCCGCTACCTGCCGGAGCTGATCGACCTGATCTGGAACCGAAAGATCAACCCCGGCCAAGTCTTCGATCTGACCTTGCCGCTGGACCAGGTGGCGGAGGGCTACCGGGCGATGGACGAACGCCGCGCGATCAAGGCGCTTTTGCGCCCATGAGGAGACAACCGATGACTACATGGACGAACGATGAACTGGCCAAGGTCGCCGCGGCGGAAGAGCTGCAGATCGCGCCGCTGCGCCAGGATGGGACGCTGCACAAGCCGGTCGTCATCTGGGTGGTGCGCGTCGACGATGACCTGTATGTCCGCTCCTACCGGGGGCGCAGCGGCGGCTGGTTTCGCGCCGCCCAGGTGCGCCATGCAGGACATATCCAGGCGGGCGGTGTGGCGCGCGCTGTCGCCTTCGTGGAGGAAACCGACCCCGCCGTCAATGACCGGGTCGACGCCGCCTACCGCGCCAAGTACGGACGCTACTCGCAGTACGTCGCGCCCATGCTGACGCCTGAGGTGCGAAGCACGACCCTCAAACTGGCGCCGCACACAGGCTGAAACAGCCGTCAACAATCACAGCGGCTGGCATTCAGCTCCTGGAAACCGCAAGGAGAGCGAACAATGGAGATCAAAAAAGGTGGTTCACAGCCATCAGGCACAGGCCGGGCCGAGTGGTTCACCGGCGCGGTGCGCATCGACCCGCTGCACCAGGCCAGCGAACCGGCGCGCGTGGGCTGCGCCGCTGTCACCTTCGAGCCGGGCGCGCGCACGGCCTGGCACAGTCACCCCCTGGGCCAGACGCTGGTCGTGACGGCCGGCTGCGGCCGCGCGCAGCGCTGGGGTGGCCCCATCGAGGAGATCCGGCCCGGGGATGTGGTTTGGTTCCCGCCCGGCGAGAAGCACTGGCATGGCGCGGCGCCGACCACCGCCATGACCCACATCGCCATCCAAGAATCTCTCGACGGCCGGGCCGCCGACTGGATGGAGCATGTCAGCGACCAACAGTACGGGGCGTCGAGCGAACGGGCGTGAGATGGGGCAAGCGCAGCGACGCGGCCCAACCATTCTCATTTTGTCCAGGAAGCGAGGCTTCAGCCGGGTCCAACGGGCGTGAATCATGGATCGACTCATCAAAGACCGCTACAACGATACAATCTTGCAGGAAGCCATGCGGCGCTATGCCATCACCGATGACCAGATACGCCCCCTGGACGCGTTCGAGAGCTTCATCTATGAGTTCGAGCGCGATGCCCACGCGTACATTCTGCGCATCGGGCACAGTCTGCGACGCAGCGAATCGCTCATTCTGGGTGAAGTGGATTGGATCAACTA
>JAKQCW010000232.1 GCA_029558955.1 Chloroflexota bacterium | reverse complement strand
CTCGACTCCTGCGCGACTGCCTCGACTCCTGCGCGACTGCAACCCCGCTTCGGAGTCGAGGCTTTAGCCGGGTGCAACGCCGAAACCGGCTGAAGCCTCGACTCCTGCGCGACTGCCTCGACTCCTGCGCGACTGCCGCTGCCCACCAACTTATGCCATAATCTACTAGAGGGAGGCCGTCACCGCGGCCAGCCGCCGCCGAAACTTGGGGCTGTCGATCTGCTTCCACACCGGCGGGAAGGCCGCGGTCATCTGGCGCGCGTGGTCCCGCCGGTAGCTCAGATAGCGGGTGACGCCGTCCAGGTCAGCCAGCTCACCGCCGCTGGCCGCCGCCTGCGCCTTGAAGGCCTTGGCGAGATACTCGGCCAGCAGGCGGCTGGCGACATCGGCATCCTGAATCTCGCCCAGATGATCCTGCACCGCGATCACCTGGCGAATCAGGGCCGGCGCGCCGTCGCCCAATACCTCCTGGAAGAACTCCAGCGTATAGCGCAGGTATTTGCACTCGATGCGCAGCGCGTGCAGGTCAGTGGCCGCGGCCGCGGGCAGGATGACCTCGTAGGCCCGCACCGCCTCGTAGCGCGCCCAGACGGTGCTGGCCAGGAGATGGCGCACCTGGTAGGGCGCCGGCGCTGCCCTCTGGCTGGCGACGCCCGCGCCAGACGTCGTCAGAAAGTCGCCCAGCTTCTCCAGAAAACGCCGGTAGCGGGGGCTGTCGAAATAGTCCACCAGCCCGCGATGGGCGATCTGCCTTTGACGCTTCCAACTGGCCAGCAGCGGGTCCAGCTCGCCGCGCTGGGGCTTGGGCTGGGTGCGCAGATATTGGCGCGCCGTGCTGTTGAAGACGTCCAGATCGCGCGCCGCACCCAACGTTCGCCCCGTCTTGCGCAGATCCGTCTCCAGCTCCCGCACCAGGCCGCGCTTGTAGTAGGCGCCGAACAGCCTGAAGGCCACCCGCAGCCGGCGCGTCGCCACCCGCATGTCATGCACCGCGTCCATGCTCTTGCCGCCGCGGCAGCCCTTCTCGTTGGCCAGCATCACCCGATATTGGCGGGCCATGATCTTGCGCACCGCCTCAGCCATCGGCTCGTCGGGGCGCACGGCCGCCAGCAGCAACTCCGGCGAACTCGCTGGCGGCGAATCCGGCGCGCTCGCAGGCGGCGCAGCGGCAAGGTCATCTTCTGATTCCGGCGGTGCAGGGGGCTGATCGTTCATGGTTCGCTCACCTGGGGAAATCCAACGGCAAGAGGTCAGGCCGCACGTGCGCCAGACCCTGCTCGAATTTGGAGGTCGGCTCGAAACTGAGCCCCCATCCCTCATGCAGCTCGTTGGCCAGGGCGCGCAGGCCGGCCAGATCGCCCGCGGGCAGCAGCTCCGCCTCGGCGGCCAGAGAGACCTGCGGCGCGGCGGCCCCGAAATGGACGCGGTCGAGGCTCAGTTCCACGGCCGCGGCTGAACCTGGGGCGGCCGCGGCCAGCCGTCGATAGCGGTCCTGGTGCAGGTCGAAGAGCACGTGCAGCGGCTGGCCCTGGCTGAGCTGGCGCGCCAGCGTGGTCGCGTCGCTCTCCGGCCACGCGGCCACGTCCAGGCCGGCCTGCGGCGGCAGCGCCACTTCCAGCTCCTGGCGCATGTGCAGCAGCCCCTGGGCCGAGGCCAGCGATTTCAGCGTCAGCAGCCGCCCGCCGTCGCCGGCCAGACGCACCCGGCAGGCCCAGCCGCCCCGCAGAAACGCGCCCGCAGCCGTGTCCAGATACTGGTCATGGATCTGCGTCAGCCGCGCCGGGCTGAGCAAGAAGCCGGCCAGCCGCTCGACCTGCACCAGCCGGTCAAAGGTCTCCTGATCGGGAATGCTGAACTTGGCCTCGATTTCCATGGCGTCGATTGTAACACAGGCGCGGGGCCCCCGCAAACCGTTTGCGCCGGCGGCCCCTCAGGCTGGCGCCCTGCCGGCACAGGCGGCGATTTCGCCCCTCACGGCGCTTCCAGGCCGTGCTCCTCCAACAGCCGCTGATCAGCCATGATTTCCGCCGTCAACCCATCGGCCACGACGCGGCCGCCATCCAGCACGATGGTGCGCGGGAAGAGCTCGGCCACCAGCGCCATGTCGTGGGTGCTGACCAACATGGTGGCGTCCAGCCCGCGCAGCAGGTTGATCAGGCTGCGCCGGCCGCGCGGGTCCAGGCCGGCCGTCGGCTCGTCCAGCACCAGGATGCTGGGATCCATGGCCAGAACGGTGGCCATGGCCACGCGCTTGCGTTCGCCCACGCTGAGGTGATGCGGCATGCGGGCCGCGAAGCCGCCGATGCCCACGCGCGCCAGCGCATCCTCCACCCGCCGCTGCACCTCCTGCCTGTCATAGCCCATGTGCAGCGGGCCGAAGGCCACATCCTCGAAGACCGTGGTGGAAAAGAGCTGGTCGTCGGGGTTTTGGAAGACCAGCCCGACCTTGGCGCGGATCACACCCAGGTTCTCCTTCACCAGGTCCATGCCATCGACGCGCACCCGGCCGGCGCTGCCCTTCAAGATGCCGTTGAAGTGCAACATCAGCGTCGACTTGCCCGCGCCGTTGGGGCCGACCAGCGCCACCTTCTCGCCGTGATCGACGTGCATGGTGACGCCGTTGAGCGCCTGCCGCCCATCGGGGTAGGTGTAACACAGATCGTGAACGTGGAGGACCGGCTCGTGGCCGTTGATCTCGGTCATTTGCGTCAGAGGAGCCGCGCCCAGAGCTCGATCAGAACCAGCACCAGGACAAAGGCGCCGGTCCAGGCCACATCGGCCGCGCGCAGGGTCGGCTTGTCCAGCCAGAGCAGCTCGCCGCTGTAGCCGCGGCTGATCATGGCGTTGTAGACGCGGTCGCTGCGGTCCAGCGAACGGACGAAGAGGCTGCCCACCATCGCGCCCACGACCCTGGCGCGCCAGACGATGCTGCCCCCGCTGCGCCGCGCCAGTCCCGGCGGCCCGGCGGCCATGCGCGCCTCGCGGGCGCGCAGCAGGCGCAACACCTCGTCGCCCAGCACGAAGATGTAGCGGTACATGAAGGCCAACACGCCGACGATCACCCTGGGGACGCCGATGCCGCGCAGCGACCGCAGCGTGTCGGGAAAGGTGGTGGTGGCCGTCAGCAGCAGCGCCATCAACACCGACAGCCAGCTTTTGAGCATGATGGTCAGGAAGCGGATCGCGCCGTTGTCGCTGATGACCAGGTGGCCGTCGCTCAGCGGCAGTGGAATGACCAGCAGCGGCCAGCCGGGCAGGGTAAACAGCACCGTCACCGCCGCCAGGGCGAAGGGGAGCGCCACCAATCCCCGGCGCAGCAGCAGCGCCAGCGACACGTCCGAGACCAGCGCCACCGCCAGCCAGAGCGCGCCCAGCGCGGCAAAAGCCAGCCACGCGCCGTCGGGCGTCAACGCCGCGGCCAGGATGAACAGCAGGGCGGCCGTCAGCTTGGCGCGCGGGTCCAGCGCATGAACCGGGCTGTGCGCGTGGCGGTACTGATCGAAGAGGTCGATGTGCACTATGAACCCTTGCCCGCCGGCTCAGGCCGCGCCCCCTCAGCCTGGCGATGGCTGCGCCGGCTCAGCGCGCGGGCGATGCCGTAGCCGACGGCGAACAGCAGCAGGATGCCCAGCACCACCGCCAGCACGCCCGCCAGGCTCTCGTTGGAAAGCCCGGGAACGACGTAGTCAGGTGCGATGTTGAAGAGCGGCGCCTGGGCCGTGTGCAGGAATCCCGTGTCCTCGGCCACCCGCTCCAGCCCGTCGGGGTGCGGCGAGGCGAAGAACACCGCCGTCACGCCGATCAGCAGGGCCAGCACGACGCCGCCGGCCACCCACGTGCCGCGGTCGGTCTTGCGCGCGGCCACCTGCTGATCGAAGCGGCCGGGCAAGGCAGCCGCCACCAGCGCCACCGCGCCGGCGGTGATCAGCCCTTCGCCCAGGCCGATGACGGCGTGAATCGTCGCCATCGCGGTCAGGACGACGTTCAGCGACGCCGTGCCGCTGAACGCCAGCAGGAACGCCGTGACCACCGCGGCGACCAACACCGACAGCCAGCCGGCCGCGAATGCCGCCAGGAAGCGGTTGAAGCGGGTCAGGGCCTGGTAGACGAAATAACCGACCCAGACGGTGACGATGCCCATGACGAAGATGTTGGCGCCCATGGCCAGCAGGCCGCCGTCCTGAAAGACCAGCGCCTGCAGCCCGATGACGGCGCTCATCACCAGCAGCGCCGCCCAGGGACCGAGCAGAATGGCGGCCAGCGCGCCGCCCAGAAAGTGGCCCGAAGTGCCGCCGGCCACCGGGAAGTTGAAGGCCTGGGCTGCGAAGATGAACGCCGCCAGCACGCCCATCAGCGGCGCCAGCCGGTCGTCGAACTCGCGGCTGGCCCGGCGCACCGCGACCGCGATGAAGGCGGCCGTGACAATCCACATGGCGACGGCCACCGCCGCCGAAAGAAAGCCGTCGGGGATGTGCAGGGCATCGGGGGCCAAGAACGGGGCGGCCAATTCGCTGAACAACATAGAATCCTCCTGGAATGCTCCAAGCTCAAACGGTCAGTGGTGGGAAAAATGGTTGGGAGTCGAGGCTTCAGCCGAGCAGTGGTCGGGAGTCGAGGCTTCAGCCGAGCGGTGATCGGGAGTCGAGGCTTCAGCCGGCCTCGGCGTCAGACCCGGCTAAAGCCTCGACTCCGTGTGGAGATGACTGGCCCTTGTCGGAGGCGCCGGCTGGCTGGCAGGCGGCGCAGTGGCCGTTGAGGGTCAGATGCACCAAGCTGACGGCGAAACCGTAGTTGCGCACCAGCGCCTCGCTCAACGGCGCCAGGTCGGCCGGGGCGATCTCGATCATCGCGCCGCAGGCGCTGCAGACGGCGTGATGGTGTTCGGCGCCGGAGCGCACGGCCTCAAAGCGGGTCGGCTCTCCTTCCAGGCGCAGCTCGCCGATCAGCCCCTGCTGGCGCAGAAAGACCAGATTGCGGTAGACCGTGGAGAGGTCCACCTGGGGCGACTGGGTGCGCACCCGCTCATAGACCTGATCGGCCGTCAGATGCCCGTGGCTGTGGTAGACCACATCCAGCACCAGGGCGCGCTGCGGCGTCAGCCGCACCCCGGCCCCGCGCAGTTGGTCGATGACGTGTTGGTGGCAAGACATGAAAACCTCACAGCCAGTTGCAAAGATTTGCAACTGGAGTGATTATAGCCCAACTCTACCCCGATGCAAATGGGCAGCAGCGCCCGCACTTGCCGTGGATGCTGAACTCAGGTACAATGACG
>JAKQCW010000209.1 GCA_029558955.1 Chloroflexota bacterium | reverse complement strand
CGCATGTAGCCGGCCAGCTCCTGCAGATCCTTCGGCATGGCTTCGTCGGGGTCGGGTGCCGGCAGCGGCATGCGGACTTTCCAGAGGTTGCCGCCCTCGGTCAGCGCGAAGCACTGCCCCTTGGGCAGCGCCACCACATGCGCCGGCTCGATCAACGGCACGCTGTTGCTGCTGATGCGGTCCTGGGTGTTGGACGTGAAGGCGGTATTGCCGTGCGGGTCGGAGCTGTCGGTGGCGCCACTCATCAGTGCCGTGGCGTACACCTCGACCTTGGGCAGTTGTCGCGTCAGCAGTTCGGCGGTGGCGGTCTCGCGTACGCGCAGCATGAACAGGTTGTTGAAGTTGCCGACCACCTGGCCGGCCTTGGCCCTGTTGCCGATGCGCGCCTCGATGTCGCTCAAGGTCTGCGTGTAGGCGGTCACCTGCACGCCGGCACCGCCGCCCTTGTTGACCATCGGAATGAACTCGTCGCCCATGAGTTCATTGAATTCGTCGGCGTGGACGTTGATCGGAATCTTGGCGCCCACCGCGGCGCCGGGCAGCCCGTCGTCGATGCCGAACTTGTAGATGTGGCCGGCCACCGAGACCAGATCGCTGAACATCGAGGTGCCCACCGCCGCCGCAACTTCGGCGTCGGACAGCGCATCCAGCCCCACGTAGACCACCGCGCGTTTGCGGATGACCTGCATCCAGTCGAAGATCGGCCGCGGGTCGGACAGGTCGGAATAGTTCGGTGCGAGCAGTTGCGCGATCTTGCCGGTGGTGAGCTTCTCCAGCAGCGGCAGCAGCGAAGCGACGATCTTGTCGAAGTACGTCCGGTCGTAGCGCACGGCGCTACGCAGGCCGTCGAGCACCGGGTCATAGATGCGCACCTGGGAGAGGTACTGTTCGAGGGCCACCACGCGCTTCTCGCGCCCGATCATGTTGCGTGGGATGTTCTTGTCGTTCAGCTTCGCTTCGAGCTGGACGATGACCTCCCAGGCCTTCGGCTCGTTCCTGGCGAAGTAGTGCTGGGCGTACTCGATGAACAGCGCGTCGATGTTGATGACGTGGCGCTGGATCAGCAGGTAGTCCGGCCGCTGCCCCAGCTCGACCAGGGCGCGCGCGATGATGTTGACGAAGCGCCAGGCGAATTCGCGGAACGCGGCGCTGTTGCCTTCGCCCGAGAGCTGTCCGGCGATGCGCGTGGCCACCTCGGAGATCCGCCCGAACCGACCCACGGCGTTGTAGCGGGCCGAGATGTCCGGCCAGCCCAGATGGAACACGTAGAACTCGCCTTCGCGCCCGGCGCGCTTGGCCTCGACGTACATGCGCTTCAACAGGTCCGCATCGCCCTTGGGGTCGAAGACGATCACCACCTCGTGCTCGCCGCGGACCTTGCGGCGGATGTCCTGGGTGATGAACAGCTCGGCCAGCCGCGTCTTGCCCACGCGCGTGGTGCCCAGCACCAGGGTGTGGCCGACGCGCTCGCCCAGCGGCAGGGTGACGTCGACCTCGTGCGGCTCGATGCCATGCAGGCGTGGCAGTCCGCCGACCGACGGCAGTGGTCGCGCCGGGTTGAGCGGGCTGTCCCAGGCCAACGCGCGCGCCAGCGTCGAGACGGGAAACGGCGCGAACTCAAGCCGCTCCTCCAGCCGCCGGGCGGCCCGGTAGATCGCCGTCGGCTCGACGTAGCGGCGGAACTCCGGCCGGTAGGTCTGCATCAGCCGGTGCGTGTGTCGCTGCTCCCAGCGAAAGCCGCGGCCGACGAACAACCGTTGCTGACTCACCGGCACGTCGCGGCTGGTCATCAAGTAGCGCGGCAGGCGGCGGATATTGCGGCGATAGCGCAGGATCGCCCAGGCATCGCGCAGGCGAATCGCGCCGAAGGTCAGGAAAGCCAGCGCCGAGCCCAGGCCGAGCAGCGGGTTCAGCGCGAGCGACCACGGTGCCGCCAGGCACAGAATCGCGGCGCCGGTGCAGACCGCCACGGTGTATAGCTCCACCGCTGGCCGCAGCAGAACCTCGACCGCATGCGGTTGGGCCATTTGCGCACCTACTGCTCGACGCCGGTGGACGTGATGAGCACCGGGTAGTGGCGCAGGCCCAGGCGCTGGGCCAGGTCGTCGCCGGAGGCCGGCGAGAGGGTCAG
>JAKQCW010000207.1 GCA_029558955.1 Chloroflexota bacterium | reverse complement strand
TGGGGTTTTGACTAGCCGCGCGTTTCGGTGGTATGCTCCCCCCTCGCATGAACCACCTACGATTTGAACTGCGCTGGTGGTGGCTGTTGCTGCTCTTCGCGGCGGCCGCGGTCGTCACCGCCCTGATCTACCACATCGCGGCCTACGCCTACGACGCCTCGGCCGAGCATGTGCTGCGCGCCGTGGTCTATTCGCAGGCTGTCAGCGACGGCGTGCTGCTGCCCCGCTGGACGCAACACCTGCACTGGGGGCTGGGCAGTCCGCTTTTCACCTTCCAGGGGCCGCTGCCCTATGCGCTGCTCGATGGCCTCTTCCGCCTGGGCATCCCACACCCCATCGGCTGGCGGCTGTTGATGGCTGCCGGCCTGCTGGCGGCCATGGTGGGGGCCTTTATGCTGACGTTGGAGCTGACCGGGCGGCGCTGGCCGGCCTTTCTGGCGGCTGTGGCCTTTCTCTATGCGCCCTACGTGCTGCGCAACGCGCTGGAGCGGGGCAGCAACGAGGCCTACAGCATGTTCCTCTATCCGTGGGTGCTCTGGTCGCTGCTGTGGCTGGCCAGGAGGCCGCGGCCGGGTCGCTTCCTGCTGGCGACGGCGCTCTGGAGCCTGGCCATCCTGGGGCACGTGCTGGCGCCGCTGCTGCTGGCCCCCTTTGCCGCGCTGCTGGCCGTGCTGCTGGCCTGGCGCTACCGCACAGCCGCGCCGCTGCTGGCGCTGCTGGCCGGCGTGCTGCTCACCGCGCTGGTCTGGGCGCCCATGGCTGTTGAACAGGCCTTTGTCCACGTGGAACGCAACTTCGGCACGCCAGAGGGCAACCCCGTCACCGGCGCGCTGCCGCTGGATCGTCTGCTGGCGCCGCCGGCCATCTACGACAGCGCGCGCGACGCCAATCAGACGGGGGTGCGCATGGGGCTGCTGCACGCGGCGCTGTTGGCCTTGGGGCTGCCCGGCGCATGGATCGCCTGGCGGCGGGGACGACGGGAGCTGGCGGTGACGTTGGCGCTGGCGGCCGGCGCGGGGCTCTTCCTCACCTGGATGCTGACCAGCGCGTCCGATCCCCTCTGGCGGGCCTTGGAGCCGCTGCTCTACCGGGTGCAGTATCGCACGCGGCTGATGGGGCTGCAAGCGCTCTTCATGGCTGTCACGGCCGGGCTGCTGCTCTGCCTTGTGCCGACGCGTCGGCAGATGCCGGCCACGCTGGCGCTGGGCAGCGTGCTGGCGGCCAGCGCCCTGCCCGCGCTCTATGTGGAGCTGCAACTGCGCTACGTGGACTTTGGCGACCGCGTCAGCCTGGCCGAGGTGCGCGCGGCGGAGATCGTCACCGGCGGCCGCGCCCTGACCGCGTTCGGCGAGTTCGAGCCGCGCTGGAGCACGTTGGCCTACGACGATGCGCTGCTGGCCGAGCTGGGGCCCGATTTCGACCCGCAGCAGCGGCCGCTGGCCGATGGGTCGCCCACCGTGCAGGTGCGCTCGGCCGCGGTCAGCAGCGACGCCTGGAATCTGGAGCTGACAGCCAGCCAGCCGCAGACGATCACCCTGCATCTGCTCTACTATCCGCGCTGGCAGGCCACGCTGGACGGCGCGCCGACGACGCTGAGGCCGCAGGAGGGCAGCGGCCTGGCGCAGGTGGCGTTGCCGGCCGGCGAGCACCGGCTGGCGCTGCGCTATGGCAGCACGCCGGTCGAGCAGGGGGGGCTGCTGGTGAGTGGGTTGACGGCGCTGGGATTGCTGGCGTTGGCCGCGGGAACGCTGTGGCGGCGCGGCGGGGGGGCACGGTCGGAGACCGGCCCCAGCGATGAAAACGTAGAGGAGACCGGCCCCAGCGGTGGAAACGTAGAGGAGACCGGCCTCAGCGGTGGAAACGTAGGGGCACGGTCGGAGACCGGCCCCAGCAGGTTGGAGACCGGCGCTGGCGGCGAGGGAGGTGGGGAGCCTGCGCCGCCGCTGTGGCTGTTGATGGGGCTGAGCGCGCTGTTGCTGTTCAAGTTCGCCTATGTGGATCCGCAGACCACCTGGCTGCGCTGCACATCGACGGCGCAGCGGGTGTGCGGCGCTGCGGCCACGACCTTTGCGCCGCTGCAAGGCGGACCGGTGCTGCGCGGCTATACGGTGTCCGACTACGAACCGGCGCGGGGCGACGAGCTGCGGGTCGCGGTCTACTGGCAGGGGGTGGCGGAGCCACTGCCGCGGCTGCACAGCTTCCTGCATGTGCGCAACCTCAGCCCCGACGATCCGCTCAACCCGCGCACCGGCGACGGCATCTGGGCGCAGCAGGAAAACTACGCGCCCGGCGGCCGCGTGACTGACCAGTACCAGCCGGGCAAGCTCTACGTCGATGAGTTTCGCGTGCGCCTGCCCGACGACATGCCCCCCGGCGAGTATTTTCTGGAGATCGGCCTGTTCGACCCGGCCAGCGGCGAGCAGCTCGATCCGGTTGCGGCGGAGGTGGAGCCGCCGCTGGGGATCCTGTGGCGTTCGCTGCTGTTGCCCAACGTGACGGTGCAGTGACGCAGCGCCGACGCGTTGCGGTTTTGTCTCACGCCAAGGCCGTGGACGCGAGTGTCGATGTCTTGGGCGGCCTAGGGCCACTGGCCCAGCGTCACGAAATCTGCCCCGTCTGACGTGACGAGACGCTGGCCGGTGGCGGGGTCGTACAGGCCGGCGACCAGGAGCAGGGCCGGCGGGGGATCAGCGCCAGGCAGGGCCAGCACGACGCGCTCTTCCACGACCTGGCCCGGCTGCCAGTCCGTCGCCGGCGCGAAGCCGGCCTGCGGCGTCCCATCCCAGGCGGCCAACAGCGCGCCGCTCTGCGCATCCAGCGCCTGCACGAAGCTGTTGAGGGGCGCCGAGGAGGGCTGGAGCGGCTGCCAGCGCAGCGCCACTTGCAGGGAATCGGGGGCGGCGTCCGACCGGCCCAGCTCCCACCCCTCCAGCACGGCCACGTCGCCCAAGGCCACGCCCGGGCTGCCGCTGGCCGCCGCCGGCTGGGGCGTTTCGAAGCGGCTGAGCCGGAAGCCATCCTCCAGCCACTCGCTCCCGGCAAAAAAGGCGCGCTCCGCCAGGTGACGCTCGTTGACGCTGGCCGGATCGCCCGGCCCCACCCCCTCGGTCAGCAGCCAGAGGCGCGCATGGGTCTGCAAAAGGCGTTCGACCCGGTCGCTGGAGGGCTGCCCCTGGCCGTCGGGCAGGCGGTAAAGGCCGAAGAAGGGGGTTCTGGCCCCGGCCGTGTTGAGAAACCACACCAACTGATCCAGCGGGCTTTGATAGGGCGCGGGGTTGAGCACCAGGGCATCGCCGGGCCGTCCCGCCTCTGCCAGCCGGGCCAGGGTGGAGGCATAGGCCGGCCGCGCCGGGTAGCCGAGCTGGCTCTGGCCCAGCCAGCTCAGCAGCAGCAGTGAAGCCGCGGCCAGCGCGACGCCGGCCGTGGCCACCAGCCAGCGCCGCGGCCGCAGCAGCGCGGCCAGGGCCAACAGTGCGCCGGCGCCGGCCAGCAACGCGCCCTGCGGCTGGCCGTGCAGCCAGGCCACATCCAGCCAGGCCGCCTGGGGCCGCAGCGTCCACAGCGGGTAGCGCTGGCCCAGTTGCTGCGTCTCAGGCAGCGAGTTCCAGAGGACGCCAGGCAACTGGATGGCCACGCCCAGCCCAGCCAGGAGGAGCATGGCCCAGCGCGGCCAGCCGCGCTCCTGCCAGGCCCGCTCCACGGCCGGCATGGTCAGCAGCATCAGCAGCGGCAGCACCGGCAGCACGTAGCGCGGCCCCCACACCGGCCCACCCCAGAAGACCGGCCACAGCGCGTAGAGCAGCAGGGTGAACGCGGCGATGGCCAGCAGCCGCCAGCCCAGCGCGCCGTGGCGTCGCACGAAGGGGGGAAAGCCCCAGAAAAGCGCAATCAGCGGCGGGGCAAAGAGGAAGATGCTGCGATCGGCGCTCCCAAGAAAGCCGGCCAGCCCGGCCAGCAGCGAGCCGTCGAAGGTCTCGGAGTAGCCGAACTGGAAGGGGTCGCCGAAGCGCTGCCAGTTGAAGGCCAGCAGCGCCAGCGCGACCGCGGCGATGGGCAGCCCGTACAGCGCCAGCCGGCGCAGCAGCTCGGCCGGCCGGCGCTCCCACAGCAGCAGGGCAAAGAGGGGCGTCAGCACGATGGAGGCCGGGCGGATGGCGATGGCCGCGGCCATGGCCGCGCCGGCCAGCAGGGCGCGCCGGCCGGTGATGCCGGGGATGAGCAGCCAGACCAGGATCGTCCATGCCAGCGCCACCAGCGGCTCGCTGAACATCGTCTTGGCGTAGACCCAGGCATAGGTGGCCAGGCCGTAGAGCAGGCCCAGGGTGACGCTGGCGCGCGCCGAGTAGCCGAGACGACCGGCCGCCAGGATCAGAAAATAGGCTGTCAGCGCGCTGGCCAGGCTGTTGAGCAGCATGGCGCTGCTGGCCAGCCCTGCGCCGGGGATCAGCCTGGCCAGCGCCACGGCCCCGGCCACCAGCAGCGAATGGCCGATGCCATACTTGGAATAGAGCTCGCCGTCCAGCCCCACCCGCGCCTGCTCGTCGTAGGGGGAAGCCCAAAAGAGCGCGCTTTCGTCGACGCGTCCGTGGTAGGCCAGGTTGCGGCTGACCGCGAAGACGGCCTGCTCGTCGATGGAGCGAAACGCGCCGCTGGCCGTCAGCCAGTAGATGGCCAAGAGCAGCAGCGCCGCGGCCGCGGCCTGGAGTCTGAGGGTGGAGGGCGGGTTGGGTGCAGTCATGCGGGCTTGTCCAGAAATCACTTGACGCTTTGGCCGATCACATCTGCGGGCTCGGTCGGAGACCGGCCCGAGCAACGAGACACTTGACGTTTTGGCCGGTCACATGTGCGGGCTCGGTCGGAGACCGGCCCGAGCAACGAGACACTTGACGTTTTGGCCGGTCACATGTGCGGGCTCGGTCGGAGACCGGCCCGAGCAACGAATAGGGCTGACCGAGCGCTTTGGCCGGTCTCCGACCGAGCCAATCCACGACACCTGACGCTTTGGCCGGTCTCCGACCGAGCCAATCCGTGTGGTTATTGGCCGCTTTGGCCGGTCTCCGACCGAGCCAATCTACGACACTTGACGCTGGCTGGCGGTTGCCGGGAGGACGCGGCTGAGGCGCAGCCAGGCGTCCAGCAGCGCGACCAGCAGAATCAGGTGCAGCACAGCCTGGAAGGCGTTGCTGTAGACCACGAAGAGGAGGCCGGGCAGCGGCTGCATGGCGCCCAGGACGAAGACGCCGTTCAGGATCGCCGCGCTGATCGTGAACACCGCCAGCCCCATGCCCATGGCGCCGCGGCGGGCGAACCACCAGGTGGAAAGGATCAGGAAGGGGTAGCCCAGGAAGAGGTAGCGCTCATGGGTGCCGGTGAGCAGCACGTTGAAGCCCAGTTGGGTCAGTCCCAGCAGCAGGCTGAGCAGGGCCAGCAGGCCGGCCTCGGCGTCGCCGGTCAGCCGGGCCCGCGCGCCCCGGGCCAACAGCGGCCGCAGCGCCAGCCAGGCGGTGGTGAACAGGAAGAGCAAGAGCAGCGCATAGAGCGCGATGCCCGTGTGGTAGGGGGTCAGCGTCTGCTGCCAGGGACCCAGCCGCAGCGCGGTGAAGGGCGCCCTGGACGATGCCCACATGTCGCCGCCCAGCAGGATCCAGAGGTTGAAGCCGTTGCCGGAGATCACGTCGCCATGGGGGCTGCTTTGCCAGCCGTACCAGAAGGACGAGCCCAGCGCGTCGGCGGGCAGATCGAAGCGGCTGTCCAGCAGACGAAAGGCCGCCAGGGAGAGCAGCAGCGCGCCCAGCGCCGCGGCCAGGCCCCGCCCGCCCAGCTCGCGCCAGCAGCTCCACAGCGTCAGCGCCAGCAGGAAGAGCAAGAAGGGGAGGGCAAAGGTGTTGAGCGGCTTGATCAACGTGAAGCCGGCCAGGGTCAGCCCGGCCAGCAGCAGCCAGAGGGCAGCCGGGGCGGCGCGGCGTTGGCTGGCCGCGCGCCAGGCCTGCCACAGGGCGATGAAGGCCAGCAGCGCGCCGGCCAGCGAGATGCCGTCCAGTTGCCCCCAGAGAACGCCGCCCACCACCATCCAGGGCAGGAGCGTCAGCAGCAGGGCGGTCAACAGCGGCCGGCCATAGCGCATCAGCCGCGCCAGCCAGGCCAGCAGCAGGAAATCCACCGCGGCGAAGGTGGCCAGGTAGAAGCGAACCAGGGCGTCGGTGGTGGGTGCATCCAGAGGGCGGCCCAGGAGAGTCCCGCTCAGCAGCCGCAGCCCCTGCACCACGCCGCCGCTGAGCCACAGCCCCACGGCCGGATAGCCCAGCGGCGATTCCGGCCGATAGGCCAGGCATTCCAGATAGGTGGCCGGGCCAAAGGCCTCCAGGCAGTCGGCCCAGCGGGCATAGGCCATCAGATCGCCCTTGTGGTAGGTGGTGGGGAAAATGGCCACCAGCAGGAAGGGCAGGGTCACGCCGGCCAGCAGCAGGAGCGCTGCGCCCAGGGATGACCGGCGGGAGGGGGTTGGGGTGACTGCGGTTGTCATGGCTGCGGGGCTTTGGGGTGATTGGGGTTGGTAACTCGTAATGCGTAATGCGTAACCCGGAATCGCGGGAGTTGGCTTTGATTCACGCTTCACGTGGTCTGGCTACCTGACACTCATGCAACGCATCCAGTGAGCGTTGGTCGAGTAGCGGGTTGAGGGCGGCCGAGTCGCATGAGGTCATGGGCTTCCAGCGTATCGAGACCAGTTGGGCGTTGGTCGAGTAGCGGGTTGAGGGCAGCCGAGTCGCATGAGGTCATGGGCTTCCAGCGTATCGAGACCGGTTGAGCGTTGGCCGCACCTGGCAACCATCGGGTCTCGATACGGTTCTGGCGGCGACTCTCGGCCCGTGGGAGCCTGTTGCGCGCCGCGGAGATCGCTGGCCGACGCCGCCAGAACCTACTCGACCCACGCGCCCAGCGCACTCAGAGAAAGTGTCGGGTAGCTTGGCCGGTGTTCAGTCATGTTTCCGCAGCAGCACATAGTCGCCGGCGTCGAGCACCAGGTCGAAGTTTTCGGCCCAGTAGCCCCAGGTGGCCTGCGCCTCGGGACCCAGCAGCAGCGGCCCGCCGATGGCGTAGCGGATGCCGTACTGCTCGACGGTCTGGGCCACGGCCGCTGGGTCGGTCAGCAGCGGCCCTTCCCATTCGATGAAATCGCGCTGCGCCAGGAAGGCCACATCCTTGCGGGCCAGCAGGATCGCGTCGGGCGGCGTCTCGGCCCGGGCCGCCTGCGCGGCCTCCACCAGCCCCACCTCGCCGGGATCGTAGAGCGTGCCGCCTGGCGTCTGGATCGAGCGCCACGCCTGGGCGGCCGACAGTCCCACCAGCGCCGCCAGCACGCCGGCCGCCAGCCAACCCGGCCAGCGGCGTGCAGCATTCCCCGCCGACCTGGCGCCAACCAGCAGCCTGACCAACTCCCCGGCCACGAAGACACACAGCAGCGGCGCGGCGAAGTAGATGTATTTCGGGAAATGAAAGGCATCGCCGCGCGCCGCGGCCTGCGACAACAGACCGGTGAAGGCCAGAAGCGGGGGCAGCGCCAACGCCGGCCGGTCGATGGCCCGCCGGCTGGCCAGCGCGAGGATGAAGAGCGCCAGCGCCGCCAGCGCCAGCCAGGGGCCCAGCTCCTGAACATACCAGAGCGAGTAGCTCCAAACATCGGCCGCCAACCCGGCCAACCCACCGCCGCCCCCTGCCCGATCAGCGATGTAGATGAAGGGCTGGCTGAAGGGCAGGTCGAAGATGCGGCTGAACAGCCAGTAGACCGGCACGAAAAGCGCCGTGCCCGCGGCCACCGAGAGCAGGGCGCGCCAGGGCCGGGCCCTCCAGCCGATGAGCAGCAGATAGATGCCCGTGCCCAGCAGGACGCTGATGGGCGCGCCGAAATTGCTCCACCAAAACAGCATGACCACCAGCGCCAGCGGCCAGTTCAGCCGGTTCTGCTCCTGGCTGCGCACGAAGGCCCAGGTGTACCAGACGGCCAGGCAGGCGGTGGGGGCCTGAAAGTCGATCAGCAGCCCGGCGCGCACCGCAAAGCTGTTGACCGCCAGCAGCAGCAGCGCGACAGCAAAGGTCAGCCAGGCCCGGCCTGGGCGGGCGCCGTAGAGCTCCCGGCTCAGCAGCGCCATGCCAGCGATCAATCCTGCCACCCACAGCAGGTTGAAATAGCGCATCAGGTGGCTGGTCTCGGCCGTCAGCGGGGCCAGCCGGAAGAGCAGCGAGTGGACGAAGAGGTAGAGCTGGGGGTGCGGGTAGTAGGTATAGCGCCCCACCACCCCCTCGCGTAGGGCGATGAAGAACTCCTTTTTGACGCCGGTCTCCGGCTTGATGCGGTAGAAGGCGTAGCGCTGGCCGTCGCCCAGGGTGTGCTCGCCCAGCGGCAGCAGCCAGTCATCGGGCGGAGGCGGCTGGCCCAGGTAGAGCAAGGGCTGGCCCAGCGTCACCCAGTTGGCGATGGAGCTGGCCATGTCGGCCTCGTCCATGCGCAGCGGGTTCTTCTCCACCTGGCGCACGGTGTGGAAGGCCAGCAACGCCAGCGCCAGCAGCAGCAGGGCCACGGTCAGCGGCCGTTGCCAGCGGGTCTCACCGGTCATGGCGCAACCTCCACCAAGCCCAGGTCCAGCCAGCCAGCCGGCTGCGGCTCAGCAGGCCGATGGACGGCCACCTGGAGCTGATAACGCCCGGGGCTCAGATCGGCCGGCAGCAGGAGGCTGTGCTCCCCGGCTGCCCGCTCCCCCGCGGTCCACTGGCTGGACAGGTTGCGCGGCCCGGCCAGCGGCCCGGTCACGGCGGCCGCTTCCCGGCCCGCGGCGTCCAGCAGCCGCGCGGTCAGCGCCCAGTCGGCCGTGGGCGGTTGATTGGCCCGCCACTGGAAGAGCAGGTCCAACGTCCCGCCCGGCGCGACGGGGGCGGAGGGCTCGTCGGCCCGCCCTTGGGGATAGCGGTCGAAGCTCTCCAGCGTGACCTGGCCGAAGTCGTGCGCCGGCCGGAAGCGCGGGGCGATCAGCGCCGCCGCGCCGGGCTGTTCTGCCCGCGTCACCTGCAAAGCGCCCAGCTCGACGAAATCGCCGCCCTCCAGCGGCAGCCGGGTTCCAGTCTGCGGATCGTACAGACCGGCGATCAGGCGGTAGGCGCCGGGCGCCATGCCGGCGGGCAGGGCGATGGCGGCGCGGGTGCTGGCCTGCTGGCCCGGCTGCCAGGCGCTGCTGGGCGCGCCGCTTGCGTGCAGCGGCAGGTCGCGCTGGGCTGTCACCTGGCCGTCGGCGTCGAGAAGCTGGATGAAGACGCTGACATCGGCCGCGGGCTGGGCCGTCGCCTCCCAGTCCAGGCGCAGGGCCAGCAGGTCGCCGGCCGCCAGCGTCTCGCCGGAGCGGGCCGCGCTGCGCAGCGTCAACTGGCCGCCGAAGTCGGCCGCGGGCTGATCGACGATCCAACTGCTCTCGTCGCCGGGCAGGACGTAGCGCACCGCGCGCACCGGCCCCAGCCAGCCCTCGCGGCTGGGATAGGCGTGTTCGGCCAGCCAGTCCTGGACGACGCCCTCGGGGTCGCTCTCCTCGGCCGCGCGGTAGAGAACCAGCAGCCGGCGCTGTTGCGCGGCGATCTGCTCAAGCTGGCTCAGGGTCGCGTCGCGCTGGGGCAGCGGCAGCTCGGCGATGGGCAGGTTGCCGTCGAAGAAACGCTCCAGCGCCGCACGCTGATCGCGCCCGACCAGCAGCACGGCGTCGCCCGGCTGCGCCGCTGCTTCCAGATAGCTGGCAATGTCGCGGTAGGGGTTGTGGATGCGGAAAAAGCGGTAGGCGCCCTGATCCTCGCGCAGCGCCACGTCAGCCTCCGGCAGCGCCTGGGCCAGCGCCGGCAGCTCGGCCGCGGCCAGGCTGTCGCCGGGGGTCAGCAGAAACAACGCCTCCTCAGCCTCCTGATAGACGCGGAAGCCGGGGTCGTCGTAGTCCAGCACGCGCAGGTTGGGGAGCTGGCTGGCCAGGAAGGTCCAGACCGCGGGGCACTCGTCCCATTCCGGCACCTGGCCCTGGCACAGGACGATCACCACACTGCCGGGGTTGAGGCTGGCGTACTGGCCCAGGGTCTGCGCGGCCTCCTGCACGATGCGCGCCGGCGTGGGCCAGCCGTCCGGCGTCTCGTGCTGGTCGATGAAGCGATAGATCGAGCTGACCAGGGTGATCTGCCAGGCGACCAGCAGGAGCAGCGCCGCGCCGCCCAGCGCGGTCAAGCCGCGTCGCAGCCCGATGCGGCCGGCCAGCAGGCCATACAGTTCGACGGCCGCGGCGGCCAGCGCCAGGTAGGGCGCGGGGTAGCGCACCACCAGATAATGGAGCTGCACCTCGGCGCTGAAGACCAGGAAGAAGAGCACCGGCGTCGCCAGCCAGAGCAGCAGCAGGGCGTTGCTCCGGGCGCGGCGGGCATCATAGCGCCGGCGCAGCAGCCGCACGGCCAGGAAGATGGCCGATCCCGCGACCAGCAGCTCCTCCAGGCGGTCGGGTGCATAGGCCGCGCTGGGCAGTCCGGCCAGAAATTCGCGGAAGCGCAGCGGCCCGGCCAGGGCGTGGATGTTGCGGCCGCCGATGTTGAGCAGCGCCAGGTCGATCACCTGCGGCTGGATGCCGCGCCCCCGGCCTCCCTGCGCCAGGAAGCCGCGCACGTTGATCCAGTCCTGCTGGGCATCGGCCAGGAGATAGGGCAGGTAGAGCAGCGCGCCCAGCGCCAGTCCCAGCAGCAGCGGCTGCCAGAGGCGCGCGGCCGCGCCCTGGCGGCGCTGCGCCAGCAGCTCCCACAGCAGCAAGATGACCAGCAGCGGCGCCAGGGCCAGCGCCGCCAGATGCACCTGGATCAGGCCGGCCAGCGTCGCCAGGGCCGCGGTCAACGCCCAGCGTTTGCCGTCGACGAACCAGGCCAGCGTGCAGATCATCAGCAGCACCACGCCGGGCGCCAGCAGGTCCTGGCCCAGCACGCCGCGCGCATGCTGTACGGCCCAGGGGGAGACCGCGAAAAGGAGGCTGGCCAGCAGCCCCGCGGCCAGGCCCCAGTAGCGTCGTCCCAGCCAGAATGTTCCCAACACCGCCAGCAGGTTGAGCGCGATGACGAAGCCGGTCAGAACCAGCGGATCGCGGCTGAAGGCCGCCGGCAGGCTGATCAGCCAGACGGTCAACGGGGGATTGCGGAAGCCGGTGGAGGAGACCATCCCTTGCAGCGGCAGCCGGCCCTGGTCGATCCACTGCACGGCCAGGTTGCTGACGGCTGCGGCGTCGAAGGTGAAGGCGACCGCGCCCAGGCGGTAGAACCGCAGAGCCGCCGCCAGCGCGAGGATGGCAGCCAGCAGCAGATAGGGGAGCAGGCGCAGAAGGGCCGGCCGCTGGTTCGTGTCAGGCATGGCCCGATTCTAGGCGCAAGCGCGGCTTTGCGCAAATACGCCGCCTCAGACACAATCGGCGCATGGCAAGCATGGCAAGCGAGATCACCGGCTGAAGAACGCGCGCCTTGACGGCGCTGGCGCTGATTGTGTTCACTGCCCCGGCGGCCCCAGGTACTCCACCGCCACCCTGTCCACCGCCAGCGCGCCCAGGCCGGTGTGCAGCACGCGGAATTCCACGTCGTTCAACAGCCGGTCGGTCTGGAACTCCAGGCTGAAGGTGTGGAAACCCCCACCCTCTGTCATGCTGAGGCCGCTGGGGGCCGAAGCATCCCTCGCCGCGAACTCTTCCACCGAAATGCCATGCTGCGCCATCTGCCCGCCCGCGGCGAAGGAAAAGACATCGACGATAGCCGCCAGCCCCGCGCCGGCCGGCGGCGCGTCCAGCCTGAGCTGAAAATCGACGCGGTAACAGCCGGGTATGACGGTGGCGTAGGGGCCTGAAACCACGGCTACCGGCTCCGCCAGCGGCTCGGCCAGGGCCGGGCTGAGCCGCGCCTGTCCGCTGGCCGCGGCCTGGTCGTCCACCGTCAGCATGTCCGGCGAACCGAACAGATCCACCGCGTCGTAGGCGACGCTGCCCAGCGCGGCCAGCGCCTGCGCGTTGTGGGCCGTGTCCGCGCCCCGTTGCAGCAGCAGCACGCCATCCTCTCCGCCCACCAGGCCATACTCGCCGCCGGCGATGAAGGGCAGCAGCCGTTCGATGGCCTCCCCGCGCGGGTCGCGGCTGATCAGCGGGAAGAAATCGCCGTCCAGGGCTGTGTCGAAAAGAATGTACTCGGCGTCGTTGACCGTCGGGTAGAGGTAGATCTGCTGGCGGCTGGCCAGATGGGGCACGAAGCGGCTCAACGTGCTGACCGAGGCCTGCGGCGGGATGGCGTCGATCAGGGCGGCGATGGCGCGGGCATGGTCGCCGGGTCGCGGGAAGCCGTGGAACAGCTTGCCCCCCAGCCAGCCGTACTGCCAGTTCATCATGAGGCTGGCCGTCAACAGCGCCGCGGCCAGCGGCAGGGCCGCCGCCCGTCGCCGCTGCTCCAGCCGGGCCAGCCCCAGCGCGGCCAGGAAGAAGAGCGAGGGGATGACAATGGCCGAGTAGTGGGTGTCCAGCAGGTATTGCGGCCGGTAGGAGGAGAGCAGCAGCGTGGCGAAACCGGGCAGGGCCACGATCCAGGGGCCGGCGCCGGCCAGCAGGGGGATGCCCAGCAGCGGCAGCAGCAGTTGCGCCAGGAAGAGCAGCTTGTCGGGGTCGAGAAAGACGTAGCTGAAGGTGTAGACCGGATTGGTGAAGAGGGTCATGGCCACGCCGGCAAAGCCGCCGAAGCCCTCCACCGCCAGGCCCTCGAAGCGGCCGACGTCGGCGCCGCCCCCCAGCGCGGGCATGAGCACACCGGTCACCAGCACGAAATAGGCGGCCGACAGCGCCATGACCAGCGCGCCGCGGCGGGGCTGGCGCTGCACCAGCAGGATGTAGAGGCCGATGGCCACGCCGGTCAGCGCAACCTCCTCCTTGGTGAACAGCGCCAGGGCCAGGAACAGGCCAAACAGCCGGAAGCGGCCCGTCTCCAGGCAATAGAGGCTCCAGAGCAGCAGCGGCACAGCCAGGGCGATCTCGTGGAAGTCGAAGGTGTTGACGCCATGCAGGGCGGGGAAGAGCAGATAGGCCGCGGCCAGCGTCAGCGCCAAGGCCTGGCTGGCCAGCTTGCGGCGGGCCAGCAGATAGACCGGCGCGACCCCCGACGCCAGCAGGAGCGTCTGCACGATCAACAGGGCGCGGGCATCGCTGAAGAGGAGGGACAGCGGCGTCAGCAGATAGAAGATGGGCGCGAAGTGGTCGCCGAACTGGTTGACCGGCTCTGGGCCGTACAGGGTGACGAGGGGGTAGCCGTGGCGGGCGATGGTGGCCAGCGCCTGGCTGTGGATGCCCAGGTCGAAGGCGTAGGTGCCAAAGGTGTTGTGCCGCGCCAGGGTCGCCGCGCCCATGAACAGGGTGTAGGCCGCGGCCAGGAGGAGGACGAGACGTGAGGCGTGAGGCGTGAAACGTGAACCGGGAGCGGGCGCCGGGCGCTCGGGCCGGTCTCCTGTTCCTTGGCGCTCGGGCCGGTCTTCTGTTTCTTGGCGCTCGGGCCGGTCTCCTGTTTCTTGACGCTCGGGCCGGTCTCCTGACCGAGCCCGCTCTGCAGCGCGCCACTGGCTGCGGACGGTCAAGGCGGCCCGCGCCGCGCGGGCGGCCAACGCGCTGAGGGCGAGGATCAGGGAGAAAACCAGCAGCGGCTGGTCGGCTTCGATGCCGGGGATAGCCAGCAGCGGCAGGAGGGGCAGCGCCAGCAGGGCCACGCTCAGCCGCGCGAGGGCGGTCAGCCAGAAGGCCGCGGCCGCGGGCTGGTCGGCGGCGACTGGCCGCGGGGCCAGGCGGGCCAGCAGCGCGGCGGCGGCCAGCCAGAGGATCAGCCCGGCGGCCATGCCGGCCAGCAGCGCGGCCGCCAGATCGCTGCGCTGCGCCGCGCTCAACTGGTTCTCGGCCAGGTAGGCGGGCAACAGCGGGCGGTGCGTCGCCTGCCAGCCGGCCAGGCTGACGGCATAGCCGGCCAGCAGCGCGGCCGCCACATAGCGCCAGTTGTCGATTGCGAGGAAGTAGCGCCGGTTCATCAGGGGGATTATACCCAACTTCATTCAGAAGGTAACTCCTCAGCCGCCAGCGATTGCAATTTGGGCGGCTGCCAAACCGGAGTCGAGCCTTCAGGCGGGCGGGCGCGCGCCTCGGCCCGACCCGGCTAAAGCCTCGACTCCGCGCCATGGTTGGGCTGGCGTTCTTGTCATTGCACCGTGTCCCGGCTAAAGCCCTGACTCCGCGCCATGGTTGGGCTGGCGTTCTTGTCATTGCACCGTGTCCCGGCTAAAGCCTCGACTCCGCGCCATGGTTGGGCTGGCGTTCTTGTCATTGCACCGTGTCCCGGCCAAAGCCTTGACTCGGCGCCATGGTTGGAATCGCCGGCGTTCTTGCCATTGCGCCGTGTCCGTGGTACTATCGCCGCATGGCTCAAGACCTCTCTCAGTTGCGTCAGGATCGGCGCGTGGCAGTGGGCATCTTCTTCCTGACGCTGGCCGTCTACATGGTCACCTTCCTGGGAGCGCCCAAGAGTCCCGACGAGCGCGCCCTGTTCAGCGGCATCGACAGCCTGGTCAAACGGGGCGATTTCCGGGTCAACCAGATCTATTGGGACTACAGCAACGTGGCCATGGAGACCACCGACGGGGAGATGGCGCCCAATTACGAGCCGGCGCAGATGATTCTGGGCATTCCCTTCTACCTCTGGGGGCGCAGCTTGGGCGCAGCTTTGCAGGGCGTCATGTTCTTCAACGCCTTTGTGACGGCCGCATCGGCGGCCCTGCTCTATCTCTGCGTCATCGAGCTGGGCTATCGCCGCCGCACCGCGACGCTGACCGCGCTGGTCTACGCCTTTGCCACGCTGGCCTGGCCCTACAGCCGCGTCTTCTTCCGTGAGCCGCTGACCGTGCTGGCCTACCTGACGGCGGTCTATGCGCTGCTGCGCTATCGGCCGCCGGCGCCGCGCCGCCTGCTCTGGCCAGCGTTGGCCGGCGCGGCCGCGGGCCTGGCCTTCGTCACCAAGCAGATCAGCGTGGCCGCCTTGCCCTCGCTGCTGCTGCTGGCCTACGCCTACGAGCGGCGGCGGCCGGCCGATGCCGGCGCGACGGACAGCCTGCGGCAGACGCGGCTGCGCGTCCTGCTGGCGGCTGCCCTGCCCCTGGCCGCCATCGTCCTGCTGGGCCAGCTCTATCAGTGGACGACGCTGGGCGGGGTCGAAACCTTCGCCCGCAACATCGTCGATTACACCACCAACCCGCAGCTCTCCAGCTCTTTGCCGGAGCGCATGCTGCGCGGCGGGCTGGGGCTGACGGTCAGCCCCTTCCGCGGCATCTTCTGGTATTCGCCCGTTCTGCTGCTGGGGCTGGTGGGCGCGATCCCTTTCACCCGTCGCCATGGCTGGGAGGGCAGCGCCTTTCTGCTGCTCATCGCCGCGCACATCCTGGGCTACAGCCGCTACCTCTACTGGTCGGGGGGTGTGGCCTGGGGCGCGCGCTACATGCTGCCCATCATCCCCTTCCTGCTGCTCCTCGCCGCGCCCATTTTTGCCTGGCTGATCAAAGACCAGCCAACCCCAGCCAACCCAGATTCCGGGTTACGGGTTACGCATTGCGCATTGCGCATCACCTCCTGGCTCCTCATCGCCTGGAGCAGCTTCGTCGCCTTCCTGGGCATCCTCTTCGACTGGCGGGCCTACGAGCTGCCCTTCCTGCTGGAGCAGGCCAAGGTCTGGGGCGGCATCGGCGAGGCCATCGACGCCACCTACATGAGCCCGGCCGCGTCGCCGGTGGTGGGCCATATCCGTTTGCTGCTGACAGGGGGCGCGCCGCTGGACTTTGCCTGGATGCAGCAGCGGGCCCTGGGCCAGTCGGCCTTTTTGCCCCAGGGGCTGCTGCTCTCGCTGGCGCTGGTCGGGCTGGCGCTGGCAGTTTTTATCTGGATCTGGCGCCGGCCGCAGCGGGCCGGCCTGGCCGCGCTGGTGATGACCGGCGTCAGCGTCGTCGTCGCCTCGCTGCTGCTGCTGGTCTATCGCCAGGGGGACGCCCGCTTCGACGCCTACGACGTGGATCGCTTCCTGAAGCCGATCCTGGCGCGGCTGGAGGAGGTCGAGTGCGGCTGGGATGGCTGCGACCAGGTGGCGCTGATGCCTGATCCCGCCCTGACCGACTACCTCCTCAACTATCTCCGGGCGCCGCTGGTCTGGTATGGCCTGGACTATGCGCCGGTCAACGAGCGGCTGATGGCGCGCCTGGCTGACCGCTATGGCCGCATCTGGCTGCTGCGCGACCGCGCCGCGGCCGCCGACGACGCCGAGGGCCGGCGCGGCGTGGAGCGTTGGCTGGCGGAGCACGCTTTCAAGGTGGATGAGCAGCAGAGCGACGGCTGGGCGCGGCTGGTGCAGTTCTCGGCCGCTGGGCTGCCGGTAGAGGTGGTGGCGCCGCAGCAGGTGCTGGGCGATCTGACGCTGGCGCGGGCGGAGCTGGCCATCGAGCAGCAGCCCGCGGCCGGCCGCCAGCCCGGCGCGGAGCCATTGGACGACGGCCAGGTGTTGGCCCGGCCGGGCGACATCTTGCAGCTCAGCCTGCACTGGCAGGCCGATCAGACGCCGCAGGGCAACTACACCGTCTTCGTGCAACTGCTGGACGCCAGCGGCCAGGTGGTGGCGCAGCGCGACCGTTGGCCCGGCGACGGCCTCTTTCCCACCGCGGCCATGCAGGCTGGCCAGACCATCGTCGACAACCTGGCCATCCCGCTGGATCTGCCCCCCGGCCGCTATCGCCTGATCGCCGGTCTGTACCAGGGCGACGTGGAAGGCTACCCGCGCCTCAGCGGCCCCGGCGGCGATTTTGTCGAGTTGCCCGCGATCGAGGTGCAGCCGTGAGTGGTGGACGGTGGACGGTGAGCGGTGAACGGTGAACGGTTAACGGTTAACGGTGAGCGGTTAATGGTGAACGGTTAATGGTTAATGGTGAACTGTTAATGGTGAGCGGTGAGCGGTCGCCAGGTGGCGCGCGTCGTGCGTCGCTTCTTGGCCTGCTGCTGGCCCTGTTGCTGACGCTGCCTGCGTTGCTGCCGCTGCTGCGGTCGGGCTTCTTCGTTTCGGATGACGGGCTGTTCCACGTCTACCGCGTGGCCGCGCTGGCCGAGGCCTGGGGGCAGGGGGTGCTCTGGCCGCGGCTTTTTCCCGATTTTGGCTTCGGCTATGGCCAGGCGGTGCTCAATTTCTATGCGCCGCTGAGCTATGTCCCGGCGGCTGTCCTGAGCGTCGGGGGGATGAACCCGGCCACGGCTGTGCAGGTGGTGATCGGGCTGAGCTTTCTGCTGGCGGCCGCGGCGGCCTTTGGCTATGGCAATTTTCTCTTTGGGCCGGCCGGCGGGGTGCTGGCGGCGGTGGTCTACAGCTATGCCCCCTATCACCTGGCCGACGCCTACCTGCGCGGGGCGGCGCCGGAGCACATGGCGTTCATCTTCCCGCCGCTGATTCTCTGGGCGTTTACCGCAGCGTTTTGGCCCGGAAGATCGGAGGGGTTTCGATACGGCGCAGACGCCTACTCAACCCGCGAGGCGGAAGGGTTTCGATACGGCGCAGACGCCTACTCAACCCGCGAGGCGGAAGGGTTTCGATACGGCGCAGACGCCTACTCAACCCGCGGCTACTCCAGCGACGACCTGCCGACCATTCCCCATTCACCGTTCACCGTTCACCGTTCACCGTTCACCAACCCCTGGCCTCCCCTCCTCTGGGGCAGTCTGGCCTGGGTCGGTTTGGTCTTGACGCACAACCTGACGGCGTTGCTGATGGCGCCGGTGGCCGTGTTGCATCTGCTGGTGCTGGCCGCGTGGACGCGGCGCTGGCGACGGCTGTGGGGCGCGGCTGGCGCGCTGCTCCTGGCTGTGGGACTGAGCGCGTTCTTCTGGCTGCCGGCGCTGGTGGAGAGCCGCGCCGTAGGGCTGAGCGTGGGCGCGTCGGCCGGCTATGCCAACCACATGTTGACCGCGGCGACCTGGCTGCGCCGCTCGCTGGCCTTTTTTCTCAATCCGGCGGAGACGCTGGGGCCGGTCTTTCCGCTGAGCTGGTTTGCCCTGGCGTTGGTGGCCGTGGGTGGGGTTTTGGCGCTGGGCGCGGCCCTGAAGTTGCCGGCTTTCAGAAGAGGGGGCCATGCGCTGGACGCCCACGCGGCGGGCTCGGTCGGAGACCGGCCCGAGCAACGAGGAGCGGGCTCGGTCGGAGACCGGCCCGAGCAGGGAGGAGCGGGCTCGGTCGGAGACCGGCCCGAGCAGGGAGGAGCGGGCTCGGTCGGAGACCGGCCTGAGCAGGGAGGAGACCGGCCTGAGCAGCGAACTGGTGTCAGGTCAGATGACAACTTTGATGGCGTCAAACTACCGGTCGTCGCTTTCCACCTGGCCGTGGCCGTCGGCGCGATGTTCATGACCACGGCGGCCAGCCTGTTTATCTGGCAGCCGTTGACGGCGCTTCTGGGCCAATTGCAGTACCCGTGGCGCTTCCTGCTGCTGGAGGCCGTGGGGCTGATGGGTGTAGCCGCGGCCCTGCCGGCGCTGCTGCCGCGGGGATCTCGCGTTGATCGAGTAGGCGTCCTCGCCGTATCGCGCGTTGATCGAGTAGGCGTCCTCGCCGTATCGAGATCAGCCCTGATCGTGGCCGTGGCGACGCTGCTGGCCATGCTGGCTGCGCTGCCCGGCCTGCGGGTCGAGCCGTTGCCCGTCAGCGCGGCCGATGCGCGCCTGCCCGACCGCATGTGGGCCGAGGATGCCGCGGCCGGCCAGGTGGGCGCCACCTGGACCGGCGAGTTCCTGCCGCTGACGGTGGCCGAGCAGCGCTGGGCGCTGGGACGTGGCCGGCCGGACGCCCTGGATGGCGCGGCGCTCCAGCCCGCGCCGTCCGTGACCCTGAGCCGGCTGGGCTACGCCGCATGGACCGCCCAGGTGGAGACGGCTGAGCCCCTGACGCTGCGCCTGCACCAGTTCTACCAGCCCGGCTGGCGCGCCGCGGTGGATGGCCGGCCGGCCGCGCTCTATGCCACCGGCGAGCTGGGCCTGGCGACGGTGGATCTGCCGCCGGGAACGCACCAGGTCGAGATCGCCTTCGGCGCGACGCCGGCGCGCGTGGCTGGCCTGCTGCTCACCCTGCTGGCCGCGGCGATCTGGATCGCGCTGGCCTTTGCGCGCGGCCGGAGCCGTTCGTTGCAGGTGGCCGGCGTGGCGCTGGGCATCGCGGTCGCGGCGCTGGCGCTCAACAGCCTGGGAGTTGGCCAGCACACCTGGACGCCGCGGCCGGTGCAGGCGACGCTGGAGGATGTGGCCGTGCTGATGGCAGCCGATGCCAGCGCGCGCCCGGAGCTGGGCGTAGCCGAGGTGACGCTCTATTGGCTGGCGCTGCGGGAGACGAGCCAGAACTTCCAGACCTTCGTTCACCTGTTGGGGCCAGACGGCGCGGTGATCGCCCAGGACGACGGCGACCCGGTGGGCGGCTACACCCCCACAACCCGCTGGCGGCCAGGGGAGATCATCGCCGACCGGCGCATCATCCCTCTGCCGGAGGGACTTCCCGCGGGTGACTATGGCCTGCGCGCCGGGCTGTACCAGGTCGAGCCGCTGCGCAACCTGACCGTGGACCCGCCGGCGGCGGACAATCGGGTGGATCTGGGGACACTGACCCTGCCGTAGCCGGCATTTCCTTCCCCTTGCATCGGACTTCCCCAACCGCAACGACTCAGCGTTGGCCCGGAAAGCGGGTTGTTCTTGTGCTGGCATGGTTCAGCACTGCGGATGCGCCCAGCGTGACGCCGTGACCGTGGCTTGCGGGGGACAAACAGCCGGGCTCCGCGGCGACGCCTGAACAGTAAGCTCCAGCCAACAGAAAACGCCTGACAGGCTTGCCTGTCAGGCGTTTCATGTTTGGCGCCAGCGGCAGGGGCGGGGTTTCTCCGCGCCGGCCGCATGGATCAGATGCGCAGGGGCGGGACGGCCCCGCCCCTGCGGGTTGACAGTTTACTGCTTGCGGCGCAGCACGTAGGCTGCACCCAGGGCCATGCTGACCACGGCCGGCAGGGCAGCCAGCGGCAGGCCGGCGACCGGCAGCGGCGCCTGGGCTGCGTTCAGCCCGTCCAGCGTCACAGCCGTCGGCGGAGCCTCGGTGCACTTCAGGTGCGCCTCGTCGATCTGGGCGTACCAGCCCATGGCCTGCGGGTCGTTCCAGAAGTAGCGCCAGCGCAG
>JAKQCW010000200.1 GCA_029558955.1 Chloroflexota bacterium | reverse complement strand
CACTATCATGTGACGCCACTTTCGGCACTTCACGAGAAAATCCTATCCCTACTGGACTATCCAGTCGATATCTATAGCCAGTTGGCCCGTGAATTTCCTGGACCGGCTGGCTAAATGACCGAACCATGAGGAGTAATGCGTAACCCGGAGATGCCGTGTGCGATTCCGGGTTACGCATTACTCGTTACTCGTTACGAATACCGAATCGCTCCCGCTCCACCTCCTGCCAGCGCTCTGGCAGCGGCACGATGGCGGCGCGCAGGGTGTCGCCCTCGATCTCCAGCATGCCGACGGAGACGAAGTCGCCTGGCTGGGTGCGGCCGTCGAGGATGTTGATGTAGCTGCTGCCGGGGTTGACCACCAGCACGCCGCGCACGTGGCCGATGTAGGGGCGGTGCAGGTGGCCGCAGACGATGCAATCGACCTGCTGGCCGGCGAACTGGCGCACCACGTTGACGTAGAAGCGCGGCGCGAGAAAGAAGTGCTGGCCGAAGAACATGTTCCAGGTGAAGCCGGGCCATTCGATCCAGCGCGGCCGGTGGCCATGCACCAGGCCGATGCGCTTGTTGCCTGCCTCGATGATGCGTCGGTTGGGCAGGTGATCCAGCCCTTTGTCCTGGTCGCCGCGCACCGCCGAGACCGGCGCGATCTTCTCCAGCGTCTCCAGCATCTCACGTCCGGTCAGGTCGCCGGCGTGCAGGATCATGTCCACGCCGCGGAAGACCTCCGGCACGGCCGGGTGTAAGCGGCTGGACATGGTGGGCATGTGGGTGTCGCTGATCAGTCCGATGCGCATGGTGTTTCTCGTGGTCGGCGGCCGGGGGGCGGTGAACGGTGAACGGTAGGCGGTGAACGGTGAACGGTGAACGGTGGTCGGTAAACGGTGAACGGTGAACGGTGAACGGTGGTCGGTAAACGGTGAACGGTGAACGGTGGTCGGTAAACGGTAAACGGTGAACGGTGAACGGTGAACGGTGGTCGGTGAACGGTGAAGGGTGAATGGCGAATGGTGAATGGTGAATTGGTGAATGGTGAATGATCCGTTCCGGGTCGGATTACCGTTCACCGTTTACCGTTCACCGGCGCACGCGGCGAGGAAGGCGCGCACGCGGTTGTGGTCTTTGCGGCCGGGTGTGGCTTCGACGCCGCTGGCCACGTCCACGCCCCAGGGCTGCACCTGGGCAATGGCCGCGGCGACGTTGTCGGGCGTCAGGCCGCCGGCCAGCAGCAGGCGATGCTGCGCCGCCAGCCCGGCCGCCAGGGACCAATCGCCGGTCTGGCCGCCGCCGCCGCGCAGGGTGGGGTGGTAGGCGTCCACCAGCAGGTCTGGCCCGCCCGCCGGGCCGAAGCGGGCGAATTGCCCGGCCTGGCTGGCAGCTTCAGCGGCGTCCTTCGGCCGCAGCGCCTTGAAGGCCCGGCCGGGCAGCGCCGCCAGCAGCTCCGGCGCTTCCTCGCCGTGCAACTGGGCCAGATCCAGCCCGCAGTAGTCCAGCGTGCGCGTCACCTGCTCCAGGCTGGGGTTGACGAAGACGCCGACCAGGAGGGGTGAACGGTGAGCGGTAAACGGTAAACGGTTGCCGGCCACGCCCAGTTGGTCGATGATGTCGCGCACCTGGCGGGGCGTCACGTTGCGCGGCGACTTCTCGTAGAAGATGAAGCCCAGCAGGTCGGCGCCGGCCTCAGTTGCGACCAGGGCATCGTCCAGGTTGGTCAGCCCGCAGATCTTGACGCGGGTTTGGTAGATGGGTTGGGTGTCGTGGTCCATAGACCGGTCATCGAATATCGATCAGGCGAAGCCAGAAGGTCTCGATACGGCGCAGCGCCTACTCGACCAACGGAAGCCTCCGATCCGTGGGTTGAGTAGCGGGTTGAGGGCGCACGACTCGCATGAGGACGCACAAAGCCAGCGTATCGAAACCCGGAAGGTCTCGATACGGCGCAGCGCCTACTCGACCGGCGGAAGCCAGAAGGTCTCGATACGGCGCAGCGCCTACTCGACCGGCGGAGGCCTCCGATCCGTGGGTTGAGTAGCGGGTTGAGGGCGCACGACTCGCATGAGGACGCACAAAGCCAGCGTATCGAAACCCAGAAGGTCTCGATACGGCGCAGCGCCTACTCGACCGGCGGAGGCCAGACGGTCAATCATCCTGAGCGCTGTCTCGAAAATAGCTCATCGCTCGGGCCGGTCTCCGACCGAGTCCCGCCGTTCTCATCTACCGGGATGCCGACAGGCCGGCCCTGAGGTTGTCTCGGATGATTGCTGCTTGGGATGATCTCCGCTCGGTACAACCGTTCACCGTTTACCGTTCACCGTTTACCGGCCACCACATCCGCCGCCTCCCGAATCCGCCGCCAGGCCTGTTCCACGTGGCGCGCCTCGGTCCACGTCTGGCCGACGCAGAGGCGCAGCGTGTAGTGACCGTCCAGCACGGTGTGGGTCAGGTAGAGCTCACCGCTGCGGTTGAGCAGCTCCAGCAGGCGGCGGTTGGCGTCGTCGCCGGCCTTGAGGCGAAAGCAGACCAGGTTCAGCGGCGCGGGCGCGGCCAGCTCGAAGCGCGCGTCGTCCCGCACCCAGGCGGCGAACTGCTGGGCCAGCTCGACGTGGCGCCGCACGTGATGCTGCAAACCCTCCACGCCGTAGTGGCGGATGACGAACCACAGCTTGAGCGCCCGGAAGCGCCGGCCAAGCTGAATGTGCCAGTCGCGGTAGTCGAAGACCGCGCCCGACTCGGTGGCCTGGTTCTTGAGGTACTCCGGCAGGATGCTCAGCGTGCGCAGGAGGCTGGCGCGCTCGGCCACCCAGAAGCAGTCGCAGTCGAAGTTGGTCCACATCCACTTGTGCGGGTTGAAGGCGTAGCTGTCGGCCAGCTCCAGGCCGTCTTGCAGGCAGCGAAACTCCGGGCAGAGCGCGGCCGTGCCGCTCATGGCCGCGTCCACGTGGAACCACACATTCTCGGCCCGGCAGATCTCGCCGATAGCCCGCACCGGATCCACTGCGTTGGACGAGGTGGTGCCGACCGTGGCACAGACGAAGCAGGGCAGCAGCCCGGCCGCGCGGTCGGCTGCAATCTGCTGCGCCAGCGCGTCGGGCCGCATGGCGAAGTTCTCATCCACGGCAATCAAACGCAGGTTGTTGCTGCCAATGCCGGCGATCTTGACCGCTTTCTCCACCGAGGAGTGGGCCTGGCTGGATGTGTAAGCCGTCAATCGGCCGTCGCAGCCTTGGGCGTTGCTGGCGAAGCCGGTGGCGCGCTCGCGACCGGCCAGCACGGCCGTCAACACCGCGCTGCTGGCCGTGTCCTGGATCACCCCGCCGCCGGTTGAGCTCGACTTGAACCGGCCCGGCAGGCCCAGCATGTCCGCCAGC
>JAKQCW010000198.1 GCA_029558955.1 Chloroflexota bacterium | reverse complement strand
CCAGCGTCTTTTTCAGCGGGCCGGCCTGCCAGCGCTGGGTTTCCTCTTTGATGCGGGCCACTTCGTTGGGGTCGAACATAAGCCAATCCTCCGATCAAAAGCAACAACTGCACCGCCGCTGGTTTCGATACGCCTCAGAAGGCTACTCAACCAGCGGCGGCCAGCCGAGGGTTTCGATACGCCTCAGAAGGCTACTCAACCAGCGGCGGCCAGCCGAGGGTTTCGATACGCCTCAGAAGGCTACTCAACCAGCGGCGGGTGCGAGCACGTGGATTGAGTAGGCCGCCGTATCGAAATCCGGTGCTCGCACCAGCGGCGGCGCTTCATTCACTGGATGGTCAATACGGCGGCTCGGCCGGCCCAGTATAGCCGCACATGCCGGTGCGCGGCGAGTTGACGATGGGCATCAGCATTTCCTCATGCTCGTGGGTCTCGGCATGGGCTGCACAGAACACATCGGGCGCGCCGTTGTCCCATAGACACTCAGCGCACACCCACTCGCCCGGATTCTCGCAAATCCCACATTTGGGCGATTGAAAGGTGTTGCGCGCCATCAGCACGATGGGATTCTCAGTGGTCGGCTTGCCCTGACGCTGATCCACCACCTTGATCAGCAGCTCGGAGGTGGTGCCGAAGTCGTATTCGTAGGGGATCTCCATGCCCGGCCGAAAAAGCCTGTGGACTCGCACGTTCATCGACTTTTCCTGGCCATAGCTTATGTCCATGCCGTAGCTGGAAATCTGGGTGTAGCTCACCGGCCCGATCTCGAAGGCGCTCAGGTGGCCGCAACATTCCAGCCAGATCTCGCGCAGGTAGAAGTCGAGGTCTTTCAAGGTCGCGTTGCCGCGCATCTCCAGGTGCAGCCAGAAGGCGCCGCTCCAGGCATCCTGCACCTGCAAATGGTAGAGCGTCTGATCCGAGCCGCGCTGGGCGTTGGCTGTCGCGATAGCCTGCTGGCGCTGCGCACAGGCGCGCAGATGGCGCGCCAGCCCGCCGCGGGTCATCTCTCGGCCGCAGTAGACGCAGGCGCCAGACGTTTGTTTGCTGTTGCTCATGGGGAGATCCTCCTGTTGCACTGCGTGCGGCGCAACGGTGCGCCGCCGGACACAACGGTCAGGGCGACTGCCCTGCCGGCATTATATCACAGGATGCGGGGAAAGCGCCACAGTCATCTGTTCCACCAGCTCCGCCAGCGGCAGCAGCTCCTTCAGGCTGAAATGATAGTTGACCGTCACGCCGCGGTGTTCGCCCGCCACATAGTCGCTGTCGGTGGAGGCGCGCTGCCAGGTGCGGCGCTCGCGGTAGCGGTTGCCGAGCGCGATCAGCGGGTCGATGTGCTGGCCCCAATAGCCCTCGCCCAGGCAGGGCCGCTTGACCCGCCAGATGATGAAAAGCGGCACGCCGTCCAGGCGGTATTGCGCCGCATAGCGTTTGATGTCGCTCAGGTTGAGCGCCACCGTCTCGTAGGGGAGCAAATCAGCCTTGGGCAGCAGGCGCTGCACGGCCATGAAGGCCCGCCCCTGCGCCTTGACCTCGACGCGGGCCAGGACGCGGTCGCCGCGAATCAGCGCCAGGTCAGGCAGGCCATGCCGCTGCGCCGGCGCGCGGTAGACATCGACCCCCAGCGTCTCGGCCAGATGCCCGGCCAGCCATTCCTCCGCCGCCTCGGAGAGGGCCACGTCTTCCTCGAAGATGTAGGCGCTTTTGCTGCGCCCATCGCAACGCGTCGGGCAGATATCGCAGTCGAAGCGGGGTTGGAAGGTGAGGTCCATGAGGGAAGAACCGGAGGGTTGTGAATGGGTGAATGGGCTACCTGGCGCTCATGCAACGAATCCAGCGAGCGTTGGTCGAGTAGCGGGTTGAGGGCAGCCAAAGCGCATGAGGTCGCGCGCTTCCAGCGTATCGAGACCAGCGAGCGGGTCGCACCTGGCAACCATCGGGTCTCGATGCATTAACCATTCACCCATTCACAGTCACCCATTCCACCTTCCCGTCACCGCCGCCGCCACGCACTGCTCCAGGCTGCCATAGCGCATCTTGACCTTGCTGTGGGCCGGGGCATAGCAGGCCATCTTGCCGGCGTTGGTGGCCATGCTGGCGACGCCGATGGAGCGCATGGGCGCAACCACGGCGCAGGTGTCGGCCACCACCTGCCCGCCGGCCGCCTCGATGGTCTGCACCCAGCCGGCCTCGCGGGCGCGGTCACGGGTGAGACGCGCGGTGGTCACCCAGAGCTGCGTCGCGACGCGCTGGCCCTGCAACAGCCCGGCGATCTGTTCGATCTCGCTCAGGCTGGCGTGGGGGCAGCCGATGGTCACCAGGTCGATCTGGCGCAGGTCGGGGTCGGCGTCCATCACTGTGTAGCCGGGGTCGAGGCTATCCACCGCCAGCCGGCGGGCGTCAGCTCTGATCAGCCCCTCGCCCAGGTCGCGCGCTTCCGGCGTGTAGCCGGCGATGTGGAAGAGCGCCACCGCGCCGTAGGCCGCCAGCCCGGCGCCCAGCGTCTTCAGCCGGTCGCCAGCCGCGCCGCCCAGGGTGATGTCGGCCGGCAGCGGCGGCAGGTGGTCGGCCAGATCGGCGAACCAGAGCGTGGCGTTGCCCACCTGTTTACCCACCACATAGCTCAGCGCGCCGAAATCGGCCACATCGCGCACCGGGCAGCGCACCTCGACCACCACATCGGCCAGGCGCTCCTGGTCCAGGTGGTAGCCGTAGCGCGGCGTGCGGCCGACGATGGCCGCGGCCAGGGCCGATGGCCCGCCCTCGCGGTTGGAGCGTGCGCCGATGATGGAGTTGGCGAAGATCACGGCCGAGCTCTCGGCCCAGGCCAGGTGATCGCCGCGCCGCGGGGTGTAGCCGGGGAAGAGGTAGGGGGTGCAGCTCATGGTGGGCGTGACGCCCATGGTGATGAAGGCGTCGATGGCGCTGAGCTGCGGCTCGGCGAAGCTGGGTTGAATGCCCATCTCCTGCCAGCGTTCCATCTCCATGCCGGCCGGGTTGAGGGTGGTCGGCGTGCGCACCTGCGCCCCTTCGGCTGCCCATTCCTTGAGGAACTGCACCCCCGCGTCGCCCAGATTCTTGTAGCTGACGCCGGCGATCTGGGCGTGCGTCACCGGAACCAAATCGGGCGCGCCGTAGATGCGGCCCAGCGTGGCCACGATCTCCATGGCCCGCTGGACGCCGGGGCCTTCAGCGCCCTCCAGCATGGCTGTTTCTTCAGCAGTCAATTGACAAGTCATGGGCTTTCTCCGGCCAATTCCTGGAGCCGCCGCACTGCGGGCTGCGAAGCTCCTGAGCAGACAGAGTGCTCAACAGGTTGCGAAGGCAACGCGTCAAGGCGCGTGGTGAGATTTCAGGCGACCGAGAACTGCTGCGCCGCTTTTGCCAGCGTGTGGCCTGCGGCCTGCAACTGCTCAACCTCGGCCATCAACTCGCGCTCCGATGGCTCCACCAGCACGTTGCCATCGGGGAAGAGGATGGTGGGCGAGCTGCGGAAGCCGCCGGTGATCCCTTCGACCAGACGGCCCGCGGCCGGGTCCTGGCGCAGATCGATGAACTCGTAGGCGATGCCCAACTCATCCAGCACGCGCCGCGCCCGGCGCGTGTCGCCGCAATAGGGCGTGGCGTACATCAGGATGTGGTCAGGTGGGTTGGCAATGGTGGTTTGCATGACGGCTCCTGGTTTGGGTATGTGGTCGGAATGAATTCTATGGTAGAATGGGCGGCGAGGCAAATCAGCCCGCCGGAAGTGTCGGGCGTCACGGTTCACGTCCCTGTTTTCGACCTGACGCGCGCCGCCTGACACTTGGCGCATGACCATTGACACCTGAAAGCTGAGACCGAGAGGATCCCCCATGCACGACGCAGTGATCATCGACGCGATACGCACCCCCGTGGGCCGCCACGGCGGCGCGCTGGCCGGCGTGCGGCCGGACGACCTGGCCGCCATTCCCTTGCAAGCGCTCATCCAACGCAGCGGCATCGATCCGGCGCTGGTGGAGGAGGTTTTTCTGGGCTGCGCCAACCAGGCCGGCGAGGACAACCGCGACGTGGCCCGCATGGCGCTGCTGCTGGCCGGGCTGCCGCAGCAGGTGGCCGGCGTCACCTTCAACCGCCTCTGTGCATCGGGCCTGAACGCGATCAACCAGGCCGCCCGGGCCATCAAAGCCGGCGAAGGGGAGATTTACATCGCCGGCGGCGTCGAGTCCATGAGCAGATCGCCCTATTCCATGGCCAAGGCGGAGCGGGCCTATCCCACCGGCCACGCCACGATCTACGACACCACCCTGGGCTGGCGCTACCCCAACCCGCGGCTGGAGGCCATGTTCCCCCTGGAGCAGATGGGCGAGACGGCCGAGAACATCTACGAGCTGAGCGTGCAGGGGGGCGTGGCCGGCGGGCCGATCACCCGTGAACAGCAGGACGCCTTCGCCCTGAGAAGCCAGCGCCGCGCGGTCGAGGCCATGCGCAGCGGCCGGCTGGCCCAGGAGATCACCCCGGCGCCGCTTCCCCAGCGCAAAGGGCCGCCGGCGATGGTGGACACCGACGAGCATCCCCGTTTCCGCCGCACAGCCGAGGGAGAGATCGTGTTGGACACCACCCTGGAGCAACTGGCCGGGCTGCGGCCGATCTTCCGCAAAGGGGGCACGGTGACGGCCGGCAACAGCAGCGGCCTGAACGACGGCGCGGCCGCCCTGCTGCTGACCTCAGCCGAGCGCGCGGCCGCGCTGGGGCTGAAGCCGCTGGCGCGGGTCGTCGCCTCAGCCGCGGCCGGCGTCGATCCGCGCACCATGGGGCTGGGACCGATCCCGGCCACCCGCAAGGTCTTGCAGCGCGCTGGCCTGCGCATGGCCGATATCGGCCTGATCGAGATCAACGAGGCCTTCGCGGTCCAGGCGCTGGCCTGCATGGCGGAGCTGGAGATGGACCCGGCCCTCACCAACGTCAACGGCGGCGCGATCGCCCTGGGCCATCCGCTGGGCTGCTCCGGCGCCCGGCTGCTGACCACGCTGGTGCATGAGATGCAGCAGCGCGCGGCGGCCGGTCAGCCGGTGCGCTACGGGCTGGTCACCCTGTGCGTGGGCGTGGGGCAGGGGGAGGCGACGGTGGTGGAGTGGCTGGGGTAGGGGCTGGGATATTATCCGGCTCCCATGATCTCCAACGTCTCCCGCGCCTCGCGCAGGTCGACTGTGTCGAACCCCTCGTCGAATGTGTCGTAGAGCTGCGCCAGCATCTGGCAGGCTTCGACGTCAGAAGCATCACGCCCGGCGCCGGGCGTGCCCAGCAATCGGCACAGATCAGCTGTGGCGCGCAGCTCCCACCAGCGGGCGCCCTGGCGGCGGGCCAATCCGATAGCCTGCCGGAAAAACGTCTCAGCCGCCCGCTGCCTGCCCAGACTTCCCCCATCCACCGGCGAGCCAGGGTCGATCAACAGCAGTTCGCCCTTCAAGCGGCAAGCCTCTGCTTCCATCAGCCGCACGTTGTTCGTGTCCATCCACGCCAGGGCCTCATCTACGGCGGCCAGACCGGCTTCCCTCTGACCTGTCAGGACGCAGCTCCTGGCGAGGTAGGTGCGCTGCATGGCATAGCCGATGTTGCCGCCGACCGCTTCGGCTGTCGCAATACCTTTGAGGATTTGCTGCAAGCCGGACTGCTTCTCCCCCTTCTCCACCAGCGCCCAGCCTGCCAGGTTGTCGATCCAGGCTGTCAGCGACGACGTCGTCATGGTCAGCGGCCACAGCGATTCCACCTGGCGCCAGGTCATCGCTCTGTCCCGGCCGAGCAGGCTATGGGTCAGCCCCGCCATCACCCGGACGAAGTCCAGCGTCGTCAGATGACCGCCGTTTTCAGCCGCTGCCAGCGCGCGCTGCAGCATCTGTCTGCCCTGATCAGGATAACCTTGCAGCCAGAGCAGGAAAGACAGATAGGCCAGGCTCGCCACGCCAGCATGGATGCCGAGCACCAGGTCTGATGGGTCGTGCCCCCGGCGATCGTACACGATCAGCGCCTGCTCCAGGTGGGCGCGCGCCTGGGCCAGATCGCCAGCCAGCCACCACGCTGTGCCGGTCAGGTGCTGCGCCAGCATGAGCTGCTGCTGATTCTGGCTGCGCTCGGCCAGAATCAGCAGTTCCTGGCTCAACTGCAGGCACCGCTGCGGCTCTGCGGCCCAGAAGGCGATGTTGGCCAGCGTGGCCTGGGCCAACCAGCGCTCTGGGCTGTCATCGAAGGCCGGGTGTTGGGCGATTTCAGCGGCTGCCTCCAGGGCGCGCAGCAGCTCCGAGGCCCAGAAGCCACGCGCGATCATCAACGGGGAAACGATGGCCAGTTGTATTTCCAGTTTGAGGTGCTGGCGAGCGGGAGACGCAGGCAGATCCTCCAGCAGCGCGGCTCCACGCGAGTAATGGGCGATGGCCTCGTCATGGGCTGACACGCGCGCTGCGCGGTTGCCCGCCTCCAGGTGATAGGCCGCTGCCCGGTCGGCCAGGCCAGCTTGCTCAAAATGCCAGGCCAGGCGCGGGATCAATGCGTCCTGCTCACTGGGCGCGTCCAGGTAGAGCGCCTCCAGGGCATCGCCGGCTGCTTCGTGCATTTGAGCCCGCTGCACCGGGTCGAGGCGATCGTAGAGATATTTGCGGAAGAGGTGGTGGCGGAACCGGTACCGGGAGAGTTTGCGCGGGCCCAGGCGCTGTACACTGATGGCAGCCACCAGGCGATGACGCGCGGCCAGGCTGTTGCTCAGGCATTGGATCACGCCGCGCGCCTCGAGATGCGTGGCGCGCGCCACCGTCTCGGCCGTGAATTCCTCCCCTTCGACGCTGGCCGCGTTCAACAGGATCTGACACGAGTGCGGCAGCCTGGCGATCTGCTCGGCGATGGTCGCCTCGACGCGCGCCGGCAAGCCGTTCCAGTGCAGAGATGCACCTTCGATCCATTGCCCCTCGGCATCGCGCATCAGATCACCCCGCTCTTTCATGCTGCGCAATAGCTCCACGGTGAACAGCGGGTGGCCCTCGGTGTGGCGATATAGCTGGGCGCGAAACGCCGCGCCCAGGCGATTGGGCTCGCTGTCCAGCAGCGCCTCCACGAAGGGCCGGCCTTCGCACGCATCGAGATCGATGGCTTCCTGGCCCGAATACCGTTGCAGCTCGCGAACCACCAGTTCCAGAGGGTGCAGCTCCCGATCCGTGGGAGCCGCAACGGCATCAGGGCGGTAGGCGGCGGCCACCACAATGCGGCTGGCGTGCAGGCGTCGTCCCAGGTGAAAGAGCAGGTTGACCGTGCCGGCGTCGGCCCACTGCAGATCGTCCAAAGTCAGAATCAGTGGATGCTGGCGGGTAATGGCCTGGAAGACACGGGTGATCTGCTCGAAGATGTCCGCCAGTTTCAGCGCCTGCCGGGCGTGATTCTCCCGACTGGCCTCGGCGTGCAGCAACTGCACCAGCCGATCTTGCCAGGGGCTGCGTCCGATTGGCCTGGCAAACGCCTGGGCGCGCAGTTCCAGGGGAGCGCCCGGCACCAGCGTATCGATCAGATCAGGCCCCTGCGCAACCAGCGCCTGCATCGCCTCTGGGATGGCTGCCCACAGCCGACGGGCGTGTTCAGGGGTCAGCCCTGCGCCAGACCGCCTGGGCTCGATGTCGCCGGTCAACAGCTGCAAGATCTCGCGGAACGGCAGGTAAGGATCGCCGATGCCGGCGACGGCGGCGCACGCACCGCCGGCCGCCAGTAGCCTGGGGTGGGTCTCCATGGCGCGCCGGGTGAATTCCGCCAGCAAAGCGGTCTTGCCGCTGCCCGCCTCGCCGGTGATAAACACCACGCGCCCCCTCCCAGCCAGCGCATCGGTCAAAGCCTGGTCCAGCCGGCTCAACTGGCTTTGTCGAGCGACGAACGGGGGAGGAAGGGAAGCGGGGGAGCCGGTAGGCACGTAGACCAGGGAAGCAGGGGATGCGCCGCGTGCGTCGTCCGACGGCCCCCCCGGTTTCCTCGTTTGCTTGTCTACCCATCCTCCCCTCCGGATCGCCTCGAACAGGGCAACGGTCTCCGCCGCCGGTTCGACGCCCAGCTCCTCAGCCAGGATACGGCGGCAGACCTGAAACTGATGCAAGGCTGCGCTGCGTTGGTTGTCCAGCGCCAACGTTCGCATCAAGGCGCGGTGGGCGTCCTCGTTCCACGGGTGCAAGGCCACTTGCCGCCGTGCCAGGTTCTGAGCCTGGGGATAGTCGCCGCGCGCCTCGTGTAGCGCGGCCAGGCTGGCCAGCGCCCACGTGACCTGCTGTGCGATCTGTTCGCGGCGCAGCAACAGCCATTCCTCGAAGGGTGCGGCGTCGCCTGCGGAGAAGCCTTCCAGCAGGCTGCCGCGATACAGTGCCAGGGTTGATTCGAGGGCGGTGATGGCCGCCGGCGACAGTGCGCCGGCGGCGTAGGGGCCGTGGGCGGCGGCAATGGGCGCGAGAAGCTGGTCCACGTCCAGCCAGGCATCGCTGGTCGGATTGAACTGCACTGTGTCGTGGTCGATCAGAAGGAAGGGAGTGGCAGAGGATCGATCATCCAGGGTCTTGCGCAGGTTCGCCAACGAGTAGCGGAGATTGTTCAGCGCGTCGCGGTCGGACCGCTCAGGCCACAGCAGGCCGGCCAGCGTCTCGCGGCGATGCGGCCGCTCGGCCTGGACGGCCAGGTAGGCCAGCAGCGCACGGACCTTGTTGGATTTGAACCTTGTCACGGGCCGGCTATCCAGTGTGACCTGGAAACCGCCCAACAAGGCGAGCTTAAGGTGTGGCATGGCAAGCTCTCGTCGGCAGAGCAGACTACGCGGCAAGACAACGGCGACACACGGAGTTGCCATTATATGACAATCCTGATCCGCAGGCAATCTGGGCAGGGTTCAGGCCACGTTTTGGCCACGCGGGTGTGCTGTAATGAGGGCGTGCGATTGACAATGCCGACCACGTTTTCGCCACGCTGAGGTGATACCGTCGATGCAGCGGCGGGAGCGCCCCGCCCTTATCCAACCAACCCGATTCGTGAACAGGAGAACATCATGGAAGTCTCGCGACGTGATTTCATCAAGCTATGCGGCGCAGGCGCGGCTGCGGCTGGCATGGCCCATGTGCTGCCCGCCGGAGTGGCCAGAGGCGCCCCGGCATCCAGGCCGGCTGCCGCGCCCTTGCCTAAGGCGATGGAAGATAGCATTTGCTGGCGCCTGCAAGTCCCCGACATCACCGATCCACTGGCCGCCGCCACCGTGCAAATTGCCCCCAACATGGAACCGGTGATCCCACACGAAGAGCAGTTGGCCGAGGCTCAGAAGAAGCTGGCCGCTCTGGAGAAGAAGACCGGCAAGAAGCCGAACATCCTGATCTTCCTCATGGACAACGTGGGCTGGGGCGATCTGGGCATCAACGGCGGCGGCTTGATGGTCGGCGCGCCCACGCCCAACATCGACCGGCTGGGACGCGAAGGCTTGAATCTTGTGGCAACCTACTCGCAGCCGAGCTGTACGCCGACGCGTTGTACCCTGCTGACTGGACGCCTGCCCATGCGGACAGGCGCGCTGCGGCCCAGTTTCGCGGGCGAGCCGGGCTTTCTGGGCGATGAGACCACCGTGGCCAGGCTCTTGAGCGAAAATGGCTACTTCACCCAGGCCGTGGGCAAATGGCATTGCGGCGAGGACACGGCATCACAACCTCACAACGTGGGCTTCGACGACTTCTATGGCTTTCTGGGCTGGTCGGGTCTCTACACCGACTGGCAGGATGAGAGCTTCGCGCCCGAGTTTGCCTTGAACCCCGATCGGCAGGCCCTGGTCCAGACGGTGCCCTTCAACCCCCACGTGGTCCATGGCGTCAAGGGCGAGGAGCTTGAGGATCTCGAGGAGATCACCATCGAGGTCAGCGCCCAGCTCGATGAGATGTTCACAACCTACTCCGAGGACTTCATCAAGCGCATGGCCGACAGCGAACAGCCCTTCTTCCTTTACCACTGCTCGCGCGGCAATCACTTCAAAAACTACCCCAACCCCAAGTATAAGGGCAAGTCGCCGGCCAAATATCCCTACAAAGACTGCATCGTCGAGCTGGACGACAACGTCGGCCGGCTGGTCACGGCGCTGGAGGAGAGCGGCCAACTGGAGAACACGCTGATCTTCATCACCTCCGACAACGGCCCGATGATGGAGCCCTGGCCTGATGCAGGCTATACGCCCTTCCGCGGCGGCATCGCGTGCACCTGGGAGGGCGGCGTGCGCGTCCCCGGTATCGTCTACTGGCAGGACATGATCACGCCGGGCCAGGTCAACGACGGCCTGTTCGATCTGAGCGATCTCTTCCTCACCTCGCTGGCGCTGGCCGGTGTGGCGTATCGGCCGCCCAAGGAACAGTACCTGGACAGCATCGATCAGACCTCGTTCCTGCTGACCGACCAGGGACTGTCGAACCGCAAGTATGTCTACATGTGGCTGCAGAACGTCTTCAGCGGGCTGCGGGTGGCCGAGTACAAGTTCATGATGGCCGGCATGTCGTTCGACGAGTTCGACGTCGTCAACGGCGAAAGCGCAACGGCGCTGGAGACCTACAAGAACGCCAAGTTGTTCAATCTATACCTGGATCCCAAGGAACGTTACAGCTTCTTCTCCCGGCAGACCTTCATGGACAACCTGTTCAGCGATCCCTGGAATGCCCATAAGGCCACATTCGAGGAGTACCCTGGCAGAAAGGCCAGGATCGAGGCGAAGATCGAGGAATTCCTGCGCGGCCGGTGAGTCTGCATCCAGGCCTTGGGCTTCAATCCTGCATGGTGCGCCTTCTCCCCATGAACGGGGAAAGGCGCACCCAGGAGGTGTGCGCAACGCCGCGAGGGCTGGATAGCTCCAATGCCGGGATCGTCGCTGTAAAACTGCTCCCAGCATGTGATCGGCGTCGCCCGCTCAAGCGTAGCGGGCGGCCAGCAGCCGTTCGGCAAAGTGTCCCCCGCGCGGCAGGCCGCCCCGGCGCATGTCGCGCGCCACCCGCTGCACGTCGTATTCGACGCGGTATTGGGCGACTTGCCAGCCGCCGCCGGCCCAGGTGAGCACGCTGTAGGCCGCGCGCGGGTCGCCATCCATCGACAGCCCCACGCTGGCCACGTTGAGCAGCAATCGGCCGCGCCAGAGCCGCACCGAGGGGATGTGCACGTGGCCAAAGGCCAACACCTGAAAGTCGGCCGGGCCGATCACCGCGTCGATCGCGCCGTCGCTCAGATCGGGGCGGATGGGATCGTCCACGTTGCGGGGGTTGGCATGCACGGCCAGCAGCTCGTGGCCGGGCAGCGGCGCCACCCGCTGGCTGAAGGGCAATTGGCGCAGGAAGGCCAGGTCGGCCGCGCTCAGGCGGCTCAGCATCCAGTCGCGATGGCGCGCCACGCGCTGGCCATCCTTGGCCGGGGGTTTGGCGTTCTCGTCCAGCAGAATGCGGTCGCAGTTGCCGAAGAGGCAGGCCGCCGGGCCGGCCTGCCCGCTGGGATCGTCGCCGCACAGGCTGCGCAGCCGCGCCAGCACCTCAGCCGGCCGCGGCCCCGCCCAGACCAAATCGCCCAGGCAGAGGGTCAGATCATACGGGCCGTGGCGCGCGCTGTCGGCCAGAACGGCCTCCAGCGCCGCCGCGTTGCCATGAATGTCGGAGAAGAGGAGGATGCGCACAGGCTGGGCTACCAAATCGTTGCCAGTCTCCAGACATCCAGCGACTGGAGACGGGCCGGCCCGCCCTGGCTGAACAGGCCGAGGCCCAGACTGTCCGCGCGGGTGGGGTAGATGCGCGCCGCGAGGCTTGACCGGCCGCCGTTGACAAAGACCTCCAGGATCGACCGATCCAGGAAGATGTGCAGGGTGACTGTCCCGTTGTCGGTGGTGTAGATCGGCGCTGGGCAGGGGGCTGTGTTCACGTCGTCAGCGAGGCTGGCGCGGTCCCGCTGCAGCACGACCCTGCGCTCGGCTGGCAGAATCGCCAGCCGGGTGTATTCCTGGCTGTCAGGCGCTGCGCGCAGCAGAAGGCCAAACTCTCCTGCACCTGCCAGATCGAAGCGGGCGATGATTTCCAGGCTGTCGCCGGCCGCGCTGTCCAGCAGCAGCTCGCCGTCGGCCAGGTCCAGGCTGTTCCAGCGCCGGTGATCTTGGCGCAGCGCGGCAAGCTCTGCCGCCGGCTCGACGCAGAGTTTGCCATCCATCTCCATGGAGACTTCCAGCGGCAGCGACATGGCCCCGGCCCAGCCGGCCTCCATGAAGGAGGCTTGGCTGCGTCCTTCCTTCAGCCAGCCCCACATCAGATAGCGACCATCGTCCGCGGCCAGCACCTGGGGCGCATAGAACGTGCCCTGCGACCCGCCATGGACGAGGATGTCCTGGCCATCGGGCAGGAAGCGTTGGCCGTCGAACCGCCCGCTGACATAGAAGGCATACATCAGGTCCTCGGCCGTGGACTGGGCAGAGATGATCAGCGCCTGCCGGCGTCCGAAGTCCAGCAGATTGGGGCATTCCCACATGGCGCCTGTCCAGAACGGCTCTGTCTGGGCGACGTCGCCTTGCAGAATGGGGCCCTGGCACTCCCAGTGCAGCAGATCAGGCGACGTATAGAGCAGCACCAGCCCGCCGACGCCTTCGATCTTCGATCCCATCACCATGCGCCACTGGCCGTCGGCTCGCCACACGAAAGGATCCCTGAAGTGACCGCCGGACGTCCTCTGCAGGTCAGCGGGCGGTCCGGCGATCACAGGGTTGTTCGGGTGCTTCTGCCAGGTGCGCAGCTCATCGGAGCTGGTCGCCAGGCAGACGGACTGGGGGAACACGCCGCTGTAAACCAGCGTCGGCGTGCCCTGGTTGTTGACGGCGCTGCCGGACCAGCAGCCGTCGGCGTCAGGCCCGCCTGGCGTCGGCGCCAGGGCCACCGGCAGGTCTTCCCAGTGCACCAGGTCGTCGCTGACGGCATGACCCCAGTGAATGGTGCCGTGAAAGGCGCCGTTGGGATTGTATTGGTAGAACAGGTGGGTGCGGCCCTGCCACTGGATCAGGCCGTTGGGGTCGTTGAGCCAGTTGGCTGGCGCCGTGAAGTGATAGCGCGGACGGTGCGCGTCCGCCGTCGATGCACGACTCAGGGCATGCGCTTCGCCAAGTCCGGGGTGCAGCGGGTTTGTGTCCATGAAAACCACCTTTGGTTATCAGCTTGTTGGAGGCGACGCCAACCGTAGATGACAAGTCATGCCGGCCGCGACTGGCTGCGCTCTAGCCTTTGATGCCGGTCGAAGCGATGCTCTGCACGAACGAGCGCTGGAAGACCAGGAAGAGGACCAGAACGGGAATGGTGATCAAGGTGGCGTAAGCCATGACCTCGCCCCATTCCGTGTCTTGTTGGAAGAAGTACTGCATGCCGACCATCACCGGGCGCAGGTTTTCGCTTTGCACAGTCATGGTTGGCCAGAGGAAGGCGTTCCAGGTGCCGATGAAGGTCAGAATGGTGACAGTGGCAAAGACCGGGCCGGAGTTGGGCACGATGATCTTGCGATAGATCTGGAAGCGGCTGGCCCCGTCCACCAGCGCCGCCTCGTCCAGGTCCTTGGGGATGTCGCGGAAGAACTGGTAGAACAAGAAGATCGAAAACGCACTGACAATGAAGGGGATAATCTGGACCTGGTAGGTGTTGAGCCAGCCCAGTTTGAACCCTTCCGCCAGACTAAAGCTTGGCAGCCGACTGACCATCAACAGCAGCGGCATGATTACCGTCTCGGCTGGGATGATCAGGGTGGCGATGATGATCGCCAGCACCAGTCGTTGACCAGGCCACTTGAGCCGCGCCAGGGCGTAAGCCATCATGCTGTTGACAACCAACGCCAGAGCGATGGTGGTGAGCGAAATGAAGATCGAGTTGCCGAGGAAGCGGAAAAACTTGCTCTTCTCGAACACGGCCTGGTAGTTGGCCAGCGACAGCTCGCCCACCGGAAGGAACGCTCGCAGCGAACGCAGATCGGCGAAAATCTGGTCGTTAGCCTTGAAGGAGGACATGATCATGAACACCAGGGGGAAGGCGAAGAAGCATACCAGCACGATGTTGACAGCGTACTGCACCAGCTTCGATCCCCAGTCTTTGTGCCTTCTCGGCTTCTCTTCGACCTTCACACCGGTTGAAGTTTGGGTTGACATAGTTTGTCATGCCTCCTTGTCACGTAGAACGAAGCGCTGTACCATGGAGATGCCGAGAATGAACAGGAAGAACAACACGCCGATGGCCGAGGCCACAGCGATTTCCTGCTCGCGAAAGCCTTTGCGCACCATATGGAAGACCACTGTGGTGGTTGCGTCGTCAGGCCCACCGTTGGTCATCACATAGACCTGGGTAAACAACTGGAAGGCGGCGATGGTGATGGTGATGATGATGAACACGAACACGCTGCGCAGTCCCGGCACAGTTATGTAGCGGAATTTTTGCCAGGTGTTCGCGCCGTCGATGCTGGCGGCCTCGTACAGGAAGTCGGGGATGCCTTGCAGGCCGGCGAGGAAGAGCACCATCTGGAAACCTACACCCTGCCAGACTGACATGATGATGATCGCCAACATCGCCGTGCTGGGATTTCCCAGCCAGTTCACCGCGGGCAGGCCAAACAGACCGATGAACTGGTTGATCAGGCCATTGTCCTTGTCATACAGAAAGACCCAGACAATGGAGATCACGACCATGGAGGTGACGACCGGACTGAAGTAGATGGTGCGGAAAAAGTTGCGCCCAGCTAGTTTCTGATTGACCAGCAAGGCCAGCAGCAGGCCCAGGCCTGTTTGCAGAGGGATGACAATCAGCGCAAAGAAGACGACGTTGACGATCGACTTCATGAAGGCCGGATCGCCGGCCAGCACATAGTAGCGGGTATCGCCAATGTCCGCCGTGAACCACTCGCGCGTTCCGGCGTACTGGGGATAGGCTTCTGTGTCGCGTGTGAAATCGCGTGAGCGCGGATAGACCAGATTGCCCTGTTCGTCGGTCACAGGTTGGCCGGTGGCAGGATCGGTCACAGGCTCGACCGACAGCACAGCGATCTTGGTCAGCCGCTGGTAGTTGCGCAGGCCCACCCATTCGGCGGGGTTGGCGGAGATCAGACGAATGTTGGTGAAGCTGAAACCGATGCCGGCGAAGAACGGGCCGATCAGGAACATGATCAGCAGGATGATGGCCGGGGCGCCGAGCAGGACGGCCGGCACAAGGTCGCGCTGTTTCTTGCTCTTGCGCTCGGTCTGTGGGGGGGCTTGAACACTTTGCATCGGACTACCTCCGTGGGCATACCTGGCATCCGGAGGGGCGAGGATCGCCCCCCCCCCCGGATGCCAATCGGTTAGCGGGATCTCTGCACGATGGGTCTCGCGGTGGCTTGACCTGCTGAACCTATCGTTGCGAGAACGCCGTGGTGGTGCTAGAAGCCAAAGCCGTTGTTGTCCTGGATGTTCTGATCGATGGCGTCTACAGCGTCATCCAGGGCATCCTGGACGTTGCCGCCGTCGCGGATCTTGAGGCCGGCCTGCTCGAATTCGCTGGAGATGCGCAGGTAGCCAGGCGTGGCAGGGCGCAACACTGTGAAGCGATCAGACATCTCGAAAAAGACGCGGTAGGGGCCGCCTTCCTTGTAGCTCTCGGTCAGAGCCGCCGCGGCGGCGGTGGTCGGAACGAGGCCGGTGGTTTCGGACATCAAGGCGATGTTCTCGGGCTGCATCACATGCTCGATGAACTGCCAGGCGCCATCGGGATGCTCACACGTGCTGCTGATACCCCACTGCCAGGAAGCGCCGCCGATCTTTGGGCCATTGCCGAAATCCACCGCCGGCAAGAAGATCGCATCGTCGCCCAAGGCTTTGACAACGTCGTTGGCTGACCAACTGCCGGTGTACCAGAGGCCGCAGCGCCCTTGCAGGAAGCACTGATCGTCGGCCGGTTTCGGATTGGCATATCCTTCGGTGAACAGGCTCTGGAACCACTCACCCCACGCCAGCGCTTCCTCGCCGTTGAGCACACCCTCGGCGCTGGTGTATGTGCTGCGGTCGATCAGATCGCCGCCGAAACTTTGCAGCATGGGTGAGTAGGCATACGACCACCACTCGCCGGTCCATTGGGCGTTGACGTCGATGGCATAATCGAACTCACCAGAGTCCTTGAGGGTCTGCAAAATGGTGTTGAATTCCTCCAGAGTCCACGGCTCGTCAAGCGTTGGGATGCGGATGCCGTGTTTCTCCAACACTGACTTGCGGGCGTAGTTGACCAGGGCGACATCGAACTGACCCAAGGAATACACCTTATCCTTGTACAAGCCCATGGCGCCGGGGGTGAGCTGATCAAGCAATTCCTGGGAAACCGGCAGTTCTTGGACGTAGCCCGACCAGGCAAAGTTGGGCACGGTGGGCTGGTCGAGGTCGATGATGCACGGCAGGCTGCCGGCTACCGAAGCTGCGGCCACAGAGTCGTTATAGGATCCCTGGGGAAAGGCCTCGATCTTGATGGCGTATTGATCCTGCATGGCGTTGAAGTCGTCCACCATCTGCTGGATGACCTTCATCTCGCCTTCATTGCCAGCGGAGTGAGTCCACAGACCCAGTGCTGTCTTGCCGCCGGCGCTGGATGCGGCGGGTGCTTCAGACGCGGCGGTAGGTTCAACTGCCGCAGCAGGCGCCTCAGCCGGTGCGGCGGGCGCAGGGGTGGGCTCGGCGGCGCCGCCACAAGCAGCCAGCAAGATGGCGGCGATCAGCAGCAGGCTGATCAGTGAGAGAGTTTTCGATCGCATGGTGTACTCCTTGGGAATGGGTGAGGGATTGAAGACCGGATAGTAAATCGTATTACTAACGAACCGACTTTCGTTGTGATCGAAATTCGATCCGAACTTACCTGGTCGATTAGACTGACGCTCTGCTGATCAAAGGACAGTCAACCCGATGCTGGACGGGAGGGGGGAAGGTATCGCCGTGTTCTGCCAGAAAATTTACGGCCCACTGACCCATCTCGTAGTGGGGCAGCCTGACAGTCGTAAGCGGCGGATAGAGGTGGGCCGCAATCAGCTCTATGTTGTCGAAGCCAATCACGGCAACATCGTCGGGTATGGCACGACCGAGTTTGCGAAGCGCATCATAGGCGCCCATCGCCATGGCATCGTTGAAACAGAAGATTGCCGTTGGGGGAGCGGGTAGTTGCATGAGTGTCATGGCGCCGAGATAGCCGCCGCCGGAGTCACTCGAGGCGTGTACCACCAGGCTGTCGTCGTAGGGCAAGCCGTGCAACGCCAACGCCTCGCGGTAGCCTGCGAAACGCCCGAAGGTGGCGGGGATGGGGTCGACGTTGTTGATGAAAGCGATGCGGCGGTGTCCCGCTTGAATCAGGGTTTCCGTCGCCGTGCGTCCCCCCTGCACTTCGTTGGGAACCACGGACGGGAATGTGTGCTCCTGGTCATAACAGTCGAGCATGACACAAGGAATGGTGCGCAGCGCTGCGGGCGGACGGGCCGGCCGGTGAAACATGGTGGCGTAGATGATGCTGCTGACCTGGTGTTCCAGCATGATCCGCACAGCCCTGTTCTTGATCTCCTCGTTGCCGCCGGTGCTCACCACCAACAACAGCTTGTCCTGCTCCCATGCAGCATCCTGCGCACCCAGCACCATCTGCACGGCATACACCGTTGTGGCAATCTCGTCCGAGATCAAACCGATCAACTGGGACTTGTTGGATCGCAGCCCACGTGCCATGGCGTTCGGGCGATAGTTCAGCTCACGAACCGCTGCCCACACGCGCTCTTTGGTCTCATCTGAGATGTTGTAATCATCCCGGCCGTTGATCACAAACGACACCGTCGTTTGCGAAACTGCGGCGCGTTCTGCGACATCATGCATGGTGGGCGGGCGTTCTCTGGTGGTCATGGTGCGAGCGCTGGCCAAGGCATATCGCTGATTTTCTTGTTGCTCTTCCGTGTTACTAAATCGTATTAGTAGAGTATCACAGCTTATTTGTTTTGTCAAGAGCCAATTTTTCAGGCCATGACGGAGAGCCGGTCGGCGCACCAGGAAACGGCCGCAAGGATCTTCGTCGGCGAGTAGCAATTCCAAGCATGATGACTGCTAAGCTGTGGAATCGAGCCTTCAGGCGGGTCAGCGCGCTCGCCTCACGTCGGCCAGACCCGGCTAAAGCCTCGACTCCGCGCCATATTTGGAATTGCTAGTACAAGTTGGCGTAAATAACTCTTCAGTTTACCTGCTCCCGGCGGATCCGTGATCCGCCGGGTTTGCGCTCACAACGCCGCCGGTTCACGGAACCGGCTTGAGCAGTGAGTGAAGACCGATTTAGGCCGGCGTGTACTAGTTGGCAAGCCCTGGCTTGCGCATCGGGCGTCGCTATGTAAAATCAAGGGCGCTAATGTACAGTGAATTCTCACAGCCACAGCTCCATTCGCATGAGCTCGCCGAGGCCGCAAGGCGCGATCGGTCGGTGCTGATCCTCTTCCTGGAGAACGGCGGCCGCGTCGGCGGCGTCAACCTGCCTTCCTGGGCCTCGCGGGCGCTGGATCGCTTGACCCAGGGCTATGCCCGCACGGCGGTCTGGCTGCAGGCCCGTCGCCACTACGACCGCATCGTCGTGCTGGAGGAGGAAGAGGCCACGGCGGCGCAGCTCTGGCGGGCGCTGCTGGACGCGGACGGGGCCACGGTGGATCTGCTGCTGTTGGTGCATGGCCTGCCGGGCTATGCCTGTGGCCACGGCGACAGCCAGGTGGGGGCGGATTTCTTCGCCGGCCTGCGGCGCCTGCGTGCGGCCGGGCTGGCGCGCTTCCACCTGCGCGCGGTCTACCAGATGAACTGCTATGGCCAGACGCTGGCGGCCGAGTGGCTTTCCATCGGCGCGCAGGCGGTCAATGGGTCGGAGGGGGTCAACTGGCTGCCGGAGCCCAGCCTGAGCCTGTTCCTGCGCGGCTGGCTGGGGGGCCGGCCTTTTGGGGAGGCCGTGCGGGAGAGTTACCGCGTCGCCAGCCGTCTGCTGGGCCTGGTCTGGCGACCCCAGCCAACGCGCACCGGCGCGGCCCAGCCGCACGACAAGATCGTCTCCAGCCGGATGGCGGTGTACGGGGACGGGGGACTGCGGCGGCAGCGCCACGGCTAGAAGAAGCGCGGATCTGCGGAAGACGCGGATCGGAAGTTGGCCGCTGAATAGCCCGTCGGTCCTCAATGCCCCAGTCATCCAATCACCCGCTCACCCAATTCGGCTCTGCAAATCGGCCACGAACGCTGCGTGTTCGGGGGAAGACAAACCTTGCTGAAGCGCTGCAAACATGGCGGCCAGATCGCCAGCCCACAGCGCATCGACCGGGAGCCACAGGCCCGGAAAGGCCTCGCTGCGCAGAATACCGTCCTGGTCAGGCTGAAGGGTCTCGGTTTCCCCCTCGCGCAGCACGAACCAGTCCACCCGCTGCTCATAGGCCTGCGCCGCCAGATATTCCTGCACGCCGCTGCGGGCGTAGACGCGGCGCTTGACGCCCAGGTCATAAGCCACGCTGCTGGCCGCAACCTCAACCACCATCTCTGGCGGTCCAGCCAGATAATCATCGCTGGTGACGCGGGAACGCCCACCCAGCGCCGGATCCAGGCGCAGCAGCGCATCGGGCTGTACCACGTTCTCGTAGTCGAGGCGGGTTGTGGCGTTGTCGCCCAGCAGAACGCCAGGCGTGGCCGAACAGTACAACCCAAGCCAGGCAACCATGTAGCCGTGGGGCTGGCTATGTTGTGCGAAACGCGCCGGCGATGGCATATAGACGATTCCCTCCACCAGTTCTGCCTTCTTGATCTCAGGGTGCGCGTGATAACGACGTTCGAATTCGGCGCGTGACAATCGATCCCCCGCGTTGAGCGGAGGCCGGTCAGGGGATATCGGCGGCGCTGGGCGCCAAGTGACCGATGGCGTCGGTATCATCGTCTGAGCAGACATGGTCGTTGACTCCACCGCGTAGCGTTTCTACAGAGGCCTTGCCGACTGTATGCATTCTACCATTGGCCTGAAGGAACGTCAATCGGCTTCTTGGTCTGGCGGCCATGCCACTTATGGCCGGAGTCGAGGCTTTAGCCGGGTCTGGACAAACATGGCCGGAGTCGAGGCTTTAGCCGGTCTGGACAAACATGGCCGGAGTCGAGGCTTTAGCCGGTCTGGACAAACATGGCCGGAGTCGAGGCTTTAGCCGGTCTGGACAAACATGGCCAGAGTCGAGGCTTTAGCCGGGTCTGGATAAATATGGCCGGAGTCGAGGCTTTAGCCGGGTCTGTCAGCGGGCGGGTACAAAAAAAGGTCGAGGGCTACAAACCCTCGACCTTTTCGACCATCAGACTCAGCTTGCCGTTACGTTCGAAGCGTTTATCGGCAGCTCCACCGGGATCGGCTCCTGCGGCTGACGCTCGAAGCCCAGGCGGGTCTGGCCAGGGGTGTCCTCGTCCGCCTCGACGATGACGGTCACCGTGTCGCCAGGCTGGAACTCGCCGCGCAGCAACTGCTTGCTCAGCGGCGATTCCACGAAGCGCTGCAAGGTGCGGCGCATGGGGCGGGCGCCGAACTGCGGATCGTAGCCTTTCTCCACCAGCCAGTCGCGCGCCGCGTCGCTCAAGAGGATGTTCAGGCTCTGATCGTGCAGCCGGTCGCTGATGTCCTGCATCTGCAAATCGACGATCTTGCGGATATCTTCCTTGTTCAGCGTGTGGAAGATGATGATCTCGTCGATGCGGTTGAGGAACTCAGGGCGGAAAGATTCCTTCAACCCACTTTCGATCTGCCGCCGCAGCTTGCGGTCCTCCGCGTCCAGCTCCTCATCCTCCGCGCCCAGGCGGAAGCCCAGCGCGCCGCCCTTCTTGGCATAGGCGGTGCCGATGTTGCTGGTCATGATGATGACGCTGTTGCGGAAGTCCACCACATGGCCCTGGCCGTCGGTCAGCCGGCCATCCTCCATGATCTGCAAGAGGGTGTTCCAGACCTCGGGGTGCGCCTTTTCCACCTCGTCGAAGAGGATCACGCGGTAGGGCCGGCGTCGCACCGCCTCGCTGAGCTGGCCCCCTTCCTCGTAGCCCACATAGCCGGGCGGCGCGCCCATCAGCCGGCTGGCGGTGTGGCGCTCGCGGTATTCGCTCATGTCGATGCGCACCAGCGCGTCCTCGTCGTCGAAGAGGAACTCGGCCAGCGCCTTGGCCAGCTCGGTCTTGCCCACGCCGCTGCTGCCCAGGAAGAGGAAGGAGCCGATCGGCCGTCGCGGGTTCTTCAGGCCGGAACGGGAACGGCGCAGCGCATCGGACAGCACGGCGATGGCCTCGCTCTGGCCGACGATCCGCTTGCTCAGCTCACTCTCCATGCGCAACAGCTTCTGCGCCTCTTCTTCCAACAGGCTGGTGACGGGGATGCCGGTCCAGGCCGCCACCACCTGGGCGATGTCCTCGGCGCTGACCACCTCGTCCAGCCCTTTTTCGCTGCGCCAGGCGGCGCGCGCCATGTCGTAGTCCTGCTGCAGCTTGATGCGCTCCACCTTGAAGCTGGCCGCGCGTTCATAGTCGCGCGCGGCCCAGGCGGCCTCCTCCTCGGCGCTCAGCCGCGTCACCTGGTCGCGCAGCGTCTTCAGGTCGTCGGGCATGGTGTAGAGCGCGACCCGCAGCTTGGCCGCGGCCTCGTCCAGCAGATCGATGGCCTTGTCGGGCAGCTTGCGGTCGGTGACGTAGCGGTATGAGAGCTGGGCCGCCTCCACCAGCGCCAGGTCGTCGATGGTCACCTTGTGGTGCGCCTCGTAGCGGTCGCGGATGCCGCGCAGGATGGCGATGGTGTCCTCCACCGTCGGCTCCTCCACGTAGATGGGCGCGAAACGGCGCTCCAGCGCGGCATCCTTTTCGATGTACTTGTGATATTCGTCCAGTGTGGTGGCGCCGACGCAGCGCAGCTCGCCCCGCGCCAGCGCGGGCTTGAGCATGTTGCTGGCGTCCATGGCGCCGGTTGCCGCGCCCGCGCCCACCACCGTGTGCAGCTCGTCGATGAAGAGCACGATCTCCCCCTCGGAGCGCTGGATCTCTTCCAGGGTAGCCTTGAGCCGCTCCTCGAACTCGCCGCGGAAGCGGGTGCCGGCGATCATCGCGCCCAGATCCAGCGCCATGACCCGCTTGCCCATCAGCGGCTCCGGCACATCGTCCGCGGCAACTTTCTGGGCCAGCCCCTCGACGATGGCCGTCTTGCCCACGCCAGCCTCGCCGATCAGCACCGGGTTGTTCTTGGTGCGCCGGCTGAGCACCTGGATCACGCGCAGGATCTCGGCATCGCGGCCGATCACCGGGTCCAGCTTGCCCTCGTGGGCCAGTTGGGTCAGGTCACGGCAAAAGCGCTCCAGCGTGCGGTATTTGGTCTCGGCGGCCGGGTCGGTCACCCGCTGGCCGCCGCGGATCTCCTCGATGGCGTGCTGGACGCGTTCCTTGGTCACACCCTGATCCTTGAGGATGTTGGAGGCGGGCGTGTTGCGCTCGGAGGCGATGCCCAGGAAGAGGTGTTCGGTGGAGATGAACTCGTCCTTGAGCTTGCTGGCCTCTTCGTTGGCCACGTCGATCACCCGCTTGAGCCGGGGGGTGATGAAGACCTGCGCCACCTGGCCGCCGTAGCCGGCGCCCGCGCCCGTTTTTGGACTGCGCTGCAGGTGCTCCTCCAGCTTGCCGCGAATCACCGTTGCCGGCGCGTTCAGCTTTTCCAGGATCTGCGTCGCCCCGCCGTCAGTCTGTTCCAGCATGGCCAGGAAGAAATGCTCCGTGTCCACCTGATTGTGCTGATAGCGCTGCAAGATCTCATAGGCCCGCATGGCGGCATCCTGGGCCCGTTCCGTAAAACGATCAAATCGCATCATGGTTTACATCATCTCCGGCATGTCGGGATTTTGAACTCTTTTTGGCGGCACTGGACCGGCGGGTGCCAGCAGGTGGATTTCGATACGGCGGCCTACTCAATCCACCTGCTGGCACCCGCCGGCTGAGTCGCTACCTCTTTTTACCATACAACTCTACGCACGGAGGTGCTGCCAGTTACCATATTCACCGATGCTAACACAAGTCTAACATTGACTTGGGGT
>JAKQCW010000070.1 GCA_029558955.1 Chloroflexota bacterium | reverse complement strand
ACGTCAGGGCAGAGGGTCTGGAACGCGCTGTTGGTGATGCGCCCCTGCTCCGCCACATGGGCCATGGCCTGCTCCTGGCGCGGGTTGAGCAGCTCGTTGCCCCAGCGCTGCGCCGGCGACGCGCTGACCAGGTCATGGCCGTGGCCCAGCAGGATGACGCGAAAGCCGGCCGCGGTCTCCTCGAAGCGCGGCGCGGGCAGGCCGGCCTCCTGCATGGCCGCGATCATGCGGTCGATGCCATAGCCCAGCCGCTCGATGAAGCCCAGATCGCTGAGCACCTGCACGATCACCTCGTTGCGGCTGAAGCGCTCGTAGAGCAGGTTGTCCAGCGTGACGTGGCCCGGCAGCCGGCCAGGGCTGTAGACCTCCATGCGGTCGCTGAACATCAGCAGGCGGATGCTGTCGCCGCGCAGGCTGTAGTCGCGGTGCGCCACCGCGTTGACCACCGCCTCGCGCGCCACGGCCAGCGGGTACTCGGCCACCTCCTCACGGGTGAAGCCGCGGATGCGCATGCCGCGCCGCATGTTGGTCGCCAGAAAGGCCTCGGCGCGCCGGATCTGCTCCCCCAACGGGCCGCGGATATCCTCGCGCACGAACTCATCGCTCATGGCGGCGCCGGCGTAGCGCACCGCGATGATCTCGGCCGAGGGCAGATACTGCTGCGGATTGCGGCCAAAGAGCAGCAGGCCGGCGTAGGTCGGGAGCCGATCCCCCTGCGGCGTGGCCCTGAGACAGCCGCGCGCCAGCAGTGCATCCATGGCCGCTGGCGCCGCCGGCAGCGCCAGGCGCTCCAGATAGCGCTCGATGGCGGCAGCGTCCAGGTCCGCCAGGCCCGCGCCCGGCGTCACGGTGGCCTCGAAGTGCCCTTCGCCGCGCGCGATCAGCAGGGTGCGCAGCTCGGCCGTGCTCAGCACGCGGTTCTCCCGGCCGGCGCGCGTCAGGTACTGCCCCTTGATGCTGTAGACCTGCGACAGCCCCGGCGGCACGTGTACCGCGCACAGTTGGCGGCCGGCCGCCTCCACCAGCTCCGGCAGGGGGAGCACCAGCGGCGGCTCGGCCAGCAGCGCGGCCGCCACCGCCTGTTCCCGCACGGCGGCCGGCGCGGCCAGCCCGGCCGGGCTGCCGCCGGCATTGACCCCCAGCAGCAGCACGCCGCCGTGCGCGTTGGCCAGCGCCACCAGCGTCTCGCCCACCCGCCGCGGGCTGGCAGTTTCCGGCAAGAGGGCCACCGACCCGCTGCCGCCGCTGGCGATCCACTGCATCGCCTGTTCCGGTGTGGTGCGATAGGGGGAGGAGGAGAGAAAATCCATGGCCTACGGTACCTCCTGGGCTGAGGCGATGCGCCAACGGCTGGTCTTTTCCTCGGCCGTGGGCCGCAGTTCCACCAGATTCCACTGAACGGTGCGCGGGCCGGTGGTGGTCTCCAGCACGGTCTGCACGCTCATCTCCGACACCACATTGTCGCGCCTGACCAGGGTGGCCGCGCCTGGGTACTGCACGTGGACCACCCGCTGCACCTGCTCCGGCGTCACCACAGCCCGCAGCGCGGCGTCGTTCTGCGCCAGGTCGCTGCGCGTCGCGTCCAGCAGCCAGGTCATGACCACCGCTTCAGGATAGGTCGGCTGCTGGGGCACGCCCTCGGCCGCGCCCGCGGCCAGCGGGCAGAAGACGATGCCCGGCTGGGTGGCCGAAAAGCGCAGCTCCGTGCCGTGGCGCGTGTGCACCACCTTCTCGCACAGCCGGCTGCGGTCGTTGAGCCGGTTGTAAGCGACCACCTCGCCGATCAACGCCTCGGCTGAACGCCCCTGCGGGTTGAAGAGCAGGCCGGCATTGCCGACGAAATGCGCCACTTCATAGCCGCGCTCGACGTCCAGCCAGCGAAAGAGGGAGAGACGGGTGACCAAACTGCCCGCGCTGATGCCCTGCACGGCCAGCTCGTTGGCCGGCCGATCGACAAGGTCGGGATCGATCCAGGCCGGCGCCCAACTGACCGACGTCTCCCCCAGATAGCCCTGCCCCTTGCCCTCGCGCCAGTCGGGCAAGAGGCGGTAGGGCACGAAAAAGGCGGCCGGCTGCTGGGAGTCGACGCTCTGCTGCGCGTCGTAGATGATGCCGCCGATGGGCCCATTGACATCGTCCCGGCCGTCGTAGTGAAAGAAGTAGAGCCATTCGCTGTCGGCGTCGCCGTCGATGTTGATCTCCTGAAAGCCCTGCACCTTGCTACCCTCGGTCACCGGCTTCCAGTCCGCGGGAAGGTATTTGCCGAGAATCTCCGAGGGCTGGCTGCCCTTCTCATTGTTGCAGGCGGCCAGCAGCAGCAGGATGCCGGCCAGCAAGAGCGCCAGCCCGCGGCGGGAAAAAGACGCTGCATTGGATTGATCCATCGATCGATCTCCTCCTGCGGCCACGAATAGGGATGCTTCGGCGGCCTCAGCATGACAGGGCGCATGCCGGATGCTTCGGCGGCCTCAGCATGACAGGGCGCATGCCGGATGCTTCGGCGGCCTCGGCAGGTCAAAACGCGGCGGGTGGCTCGGCCGCGTAAACCCAGTCGCCGGCCGGGAAGTAGCCTGGATGCAGGGCCAGCCAGGCCTCACGGGCCTCGCCGGCGATGAAGAGCGAGCCGGCCAGGCAGATGACAGCCTCAGGCCCCGTCTGCGTCAGCGCCCCGGCCAGCGCCTCAGACACGGAACTGACGACGCTGACGCGGCCGGCGGGCAGGCAGCGCCCGGCCAGCGGCGCCAGCTCCTGCGGATCGGCCGCGCGCGGATGACGCGAACGGGTCAGGATAGCCCGCTCGGCGCCGGGCAACAGATCGGCCAGAATACCGGCCGCGTCCTTGTCGTTGGAGATGCCGACGACCATGGTCAGCGGCTGGCCGGGGAAATAATGCGCCAACGCCGCGCGCAGCAGCCGGGCCGAGGCGTCGTTGTGCGCCGAGTCCAGCACCAGCGTCGGGCCCGCGAGGGGGGTCAACACCTCCAGCCGGCAGGGCCAGACCACCTGGGCCAGACCGCGGCGCAGGCTGGCGGCGCTGATCGGCGCGCCCTGGCTGACCAGCTCGGCGCATGCTGCGATGGCTGTGGTGGCGTTGGCCAGTTGATGCGCGCCCAACAGCGGGGTGCGCAGCCCGCTCAACGTGTCCACGGGCCAGGGAGTGGCGGCCGAACCCACGGCGAATCTCTGGCCATCCAGGCCATCGCTCAACCCCTGCCAGCTCCAGTCGCGGCCGGCCAGCGTCAGGCGCGCCCCCTGGGCCGCGGCCACCTCCTGAAAGACGGCCAGCGCCTCGGCCTCCTGCGGCGCCAGCACCACCGGCACGCCCGGCTTGATGATGCCAGCCTTCTCGCGGGCGATCTGGGCCAGGGTGTCGCCCAGCAGCGCGGTGTGTTCATGGCTGATGGGGGTGATGACGCTGACGGCGGGGGTGACGACGTTGGTGGCATCCAGCCGGCCGCCCAGGCCTACCTCCAGCACCACCCAATCCACCTGCTGCTGGGCAAAGTGCAGCAACGCCAGCACCGTCATGATCTCGAAGGTGGTGATGCCGGGGACCGCTTCGATGGCCGGGCGACACTGGGCCAGCAGCCGCACCACATCCTTCTGGGAGATCAACTGGCCGTCGAGGCGGATGCGCTCGCGAAAGGTGTGCAGGTGCGGGGAGCTGTAGAAGCCGGTGCGCAGGCCGGCCGCGCGCAGGATGGAGTCGATGTTGGCCGCGGTGGAGCCTTTGCCCTTGCTGCCGGCCACGTGAACGACGCGCAGGCCCTGGTGCGGATCGCCCAGCGCGTGCAACACCTGCCGCGTGCGCGCCAGATCCCAGGCGGCCTCCGTGTAAAGCACGGAACGCCGGCGCTCGTAGTCCACATAGTTGAAGATATAGTCCAGGGCGGCCTGGTAGTCAGGCGGCAGGGTCAAAGGCGGCGCTCCTCAGGGATGGCGGTGCAACACGCGGCAACGCCAGCAGTTCACGATTCTCACACAAAGCCAGCGGCCACCATTTTACTACATCATAGAAAAAACGTGAAACGGACGGCGCGAAACCGGGGGCGGCCGCCTTGGCAAAAGACCCCTGCCGGTGGTATAAGAAGGCCATGCCCACCTCTCACCCTGGCCTGCGCCGCCACCTGCTGGTGTTGCTGCTCTACAGCCTGCTCAGCCTGGCGCTGACCTGGCCCCTGGTCGCCCAATTCGCCAGCCACGTCGCCGGCGACGGCATCGACGATCCGGCGTTGACCTGGAACCTGTGGTGGATCAAGCACAGCCTGGTCGATCAGCAGATCAACCCCTTCCAAAGCGGCTGGATGTTCTACCCCATCGGCGTCAACCTGGCCTTCTACACGCTGACCATCCTGAATGGGCTGCTGGCCCTGCCGCTGCAAGCCGCGCTGGGCCTGGTTCCCGCGGCCAACCTGACGCTGTGGTCCTCGTTCGTGCTCAGCGGCTACGGCGCGTTCCTGCTGGCCACCTACGTGCTGAAGGCAGAGGCCACGCCGCGCGCGACACAAGACAGGCCGCAGCTTCCACCCATCACGCTCTACGCCGCCGCCTTTCTGGCTGGCCTGCTCTACGCCTTCTCCTCCAGCAAGCTGTTCTACGCCGCGCTGGGCCAGTTCAACATCGCCAGCTCGCAGTGGATCCCCTTTGCCCTGCTCTACATCGTGCGCAGCGGCCGGCCGGGCGCGCGGCTGCGCCAGCCGCTGCTGGCCGCCCTCTTCCTGCTGCTGCAAGCCTACGCCGAACTGACCTACGCCTCCTTCCTGGTGATCTTCATCGGGCTGTTCGCGGGGTATCGGCTGGCGCAGATCGCGCTGCGGGGCTGGAAGGAGAGAAGGGCCAGGAAAGCCGGGGAAGAAGGCGGCCGCGGGCAGGGAGGGCGGGAACTGATCAGCTTGGTGCGCAATCTGGCGCTGATCGGGCTGCTGTTCGTGATCGGGCTGACGCCGGTGCTGGCCAACATGCTGCCCGACATGCGCGCCGAGGGCGATTTTCTGGTCGAGGGGGGCGGCTTTGCCGACATCTACTCGGCCGACCTGGCCGGCTTTGCCCTGCCCACGCAGTTGCACCCGCTGCTGGGCGACGTGGTGCGCGGGCTGGCCCACAACGGGGCGCAGCAACCGGACGGCAGCCAGTGGCAGGTGGACAAGGGCCAGCATCTGACGCTGGGGCTGGTCGGCCTGGCGCTGGCGCTGATCGGCGCGGTCGCCGGCCGGCGGCGCGGGTCGTTGCTCTGGCTGCTGTCGGCCGCGCTCTTCTTCCTGCTGGCCCTGGGGCCGTCGCTGCGCATCGCCGGCCACGACACCGGCCTGCCTGGCCCCTTCCGCCTCCTGCAAGAGCTGCCCTTCTTCAAAGGCAACCGGTATCCCAGCCGCTTCACCGTCATGCTGTTGAGCTCCGTGGCCCCGCTGTTGGCCTTCGGCGTCCAGGCGCTGCTGACCCGGCTGGCCGCGATCTGGCAGCGTCGCCACGATAGCCGCGGCGTGCAGCGCGGGCTGGCCGCGACCACGGCGCTGCTGGCCGGCCTCTTGATCTTCGAGAACCTGTCGATCCCGCTGCCCACGGCCAGCATGGCCGTCCCCGCCATCTACGACGTGGTCGCCGCGGAGCCGGCCGGCGGGGCGCTGCTGGACCTGCCGCTGGGCTGGCGCAACGGCTTCAACGTCTTCGGCAAACAGGATCTGATCATCATGGCGCAGCAGTGGTGGCAAACCCGCCACGGCCAGCCGCTTCTGGGCGGCAACACCTCACGCAACCCGGAGCAGAAGTTCCGCTATTTCCTGGAGGCGCCGTTGATCGGCCCGCTGACGGTGCTGGCCAACGCCACCGAGGCCAACCCGCACATCCAGCAGCAGATGGCCGCCGGACTGGCCGCGTTGGCCGCCGGCGATCCCGGGCTGGGCGACAATCCCCTGCTGCTGGCGGCCGCGGCCGATGGCCCCGCGGCGCTGCACGCCCTGGACATCGGCTACATCGCCCTGCACACCGACGTCGCGCCGCCAGAGCTGACAACCTTCGTCGAGCGCTACCTGCCCGTGACGCTGGCAGCCCAGGATGGCCCGCACCGGCTGTACCGGGTCGAGCCGGCCGCGCCCGCGGCCGAGGCGACCGTCTGGCCGGCTCAGGATGCGCTCAGCCGCGGCCAGGGCTGGAGCGGCCTGGGCAGCGCGCGCCTGGAGGATGGCGAAGATCCTCCGGCCCTCTGGGCGCAACGGCGGGAGACGCGCCTGCTGCTGCCCCCCGTGCAGCCCGGCGCCGATCAGATCACCGTGCGCGCAGCCGCGGCCGGTCCGGGCCAAACGCTGGCGCTGCGGGTCAACGGCGCCGACACGCCGGCCCAGCCGCTGCCCGAAAGCTGGAGCGAGCTGACCTTCGACCTGCCGGCCGGCGCGCTGGGCGATCAGGTCAACGACGTCTGGCTGCGTTTCGGCCAGACCTACCCGGCCGCGACGCTGGGCCCTGGCCTGCTGGTGGAGAGCGCCGGGCTGGAGGCGGGCAACACCGCCCACATCTGGCTGAACGGCGTGGACCTGGCGCTCAATCAGCGCGGCTACAACCTGGCCCTGATCGACGGGCAGACATGGCAGCCCCGCGCCGTGGCCGCCTTCGACACCCACGCCGACCCCGCCGCCTCGGCCGCGCTGGTCGAATTCCTGGCGCAGATGGACGACGACAGCATCCTGGCGGTAGCCGTCAAGGACACCGCCAGCGACCAGTTGAGCGACGAAGCCGGCCAGGCGCTGACGGCGCTGGGACTGAGCAACCTGCAAGGGCGTTTCCGCTGGAGCCAGGCCGCCATCGTGCTGGGCGCTAACCTGACCGGCGGCCAGCGCCAGGTGCTGGAAGAGCTCGATGGCCTGCAGGCCGCCAGCGCCGGGATCGGCCCCGGCTGGCGCCAGCCGCAGGTCGCCGGCCAGGTGCAATGGCTGGCCGCGCAGTAGCTTTGGCCGCATGAGGCCCACGGCGCCAGCTCGACGCTTGAGCGGTGTGCATCCACCGGCAACCGCTGGATTGTCCCAACCCATGAACCAACCACCCATCCCCCTGGTCGATCTCAAAGCCCAATACGCGGCCCTGCGTCCCGACATCGACGCGGCCATCGCGCGCGTCATCGCCAACGCCAGCTTCATCATGGGGCCCGAGGTGCGCGCCTTCGAGGAGGCGTTCGCGGCCTACTGCCAGGCCCGCCATGCCGTGGGCCTCTCCTCCGGCACCGCGGCCATCGAACTGACCCTGCGCGCCCTGGGCGTCGGGCCGGGCGACGAGGTGATCACCACGCCCTTTACCTTCATCGCCACGGCCGAGGCCATCTCGGCCGCCGGCGCCACGCCGGTCTTCGCCGACATCGACCCGGCCACCTACAATCTGGACCCGGCTGCGGTCGAGACGGTCATCACCCCGCGCACCCGCGCCCTGTTGCCGGTGCATCTCTACGGCCAGCCGGCCGCCATGGACGCGCTGGCAGCCATCGCGCAGCGGCATGGGCTGTTCCTGATCGAGGACGCGGCTCAAGCCCACGGCGCTGAGATCAACGGCCGGCGCGTCGGCAGCCTGGGGGATGCGGCCTGCTTCAGTTTCTACCCCGGCAAGAACCTGGGCTGTTACGGCGACGGCGGCGCGGTGACCACCGACGACGAGGCGCTGGCCGGCCGGTTGCGCAAGCTGCGCGACCACGGCCGCGTCAGCAAGTACGTCCACGACGAGCTGGGCTACGGCCACCGGCTGGACGCGCTGCAAGCCGCGATCCTGTCTGCCAAGCTGCCGCATCTGGACGCGGCCAACGCCGCGCGGCGCCGGCTGGCCGCGCGCTACGACGAACTGCTGGCCGACACTGATCTGGTGTTACCCGTCGCGTCGGAGCGCGTGACCCCGGCTTGGCATCTCTATGTGGTGCGCTCCCCGCGCCGCGATGAGGTGCTGGCCAGCCTGAAAGCGCAGGGCATCGAGGCGGGCATCCACTACCCGCTGCCGCTGCACCTGCAGCCGGCCTATCGCGCGCTGGGGCTGGGGCCGGGCAGTTTCCCCGTGGCCGAGGCGGCCAGCCAGCAGGTGTTGTCGCTGCCGCTGTTTCCAGAACTGAGCGAGGAGCAGCAGGAGCGGGTTGCGGGGGCTGCGCTCTCATCCCCCGCCCGCCGCGTGGACTCGATGGCGGCCGGATAGCCGCCGCGCACGTGCTGCACCAGCTTGTAGGGGTTGACATAGGTGCGTGGTCGTGCTATAAACCTAACGTTGTAACGTTGCAAACTCCTCTGCCTGATCGCGAAGAACCTATGAGCCTGTCAACGAACGCTACTGCCGGCGGCGGCCCGGGGTTGGTATCTGTGCTGATCCCCGCGCACAACGAGGCCGGCAACATCCCCGCCCTGCTGGAAAAGGTCGATCGGGCCTTTGCCCAACTGGCGTCCCAGGGCCAGGCCGGCGAGCTGGTGCTGATCGACGACGGATCCACCGATGGCACCGGCGACCTGGCAGCCAGCCTGGCCGGCCAGTACCCCTTCCTGCGCCTGCTGCGCCATCGTCGCAACCGCGGGCTGACCGCCGCGCTGCGCACCGGTTTCCGCGCCGTGCAGGGCGAGGTGATCGTCTTCCTGCCGGCCGATCTGGAATCGGATCCGGAGGAGGATATCCCCAAGCTGCTGGCCAAGTTGGATGAGGGCTACGACGTGGTGGCCGGCTGGCGTCAGGGCCGCGACGATGGCAAGGTCTTCGCCTCCGGCATCTATAACCGGGTCTCGCAGCGCCTGTTCAACGTCCACGTCCACGACATGAACTGGATCAAGGCCTTTCGCCGCGAGGTGATCGAGGCGCTGCCGCCGCTGCGTTCTGACTGGCATCGCTTTCTCTTGCAGATCGCCGCCCATCAGGGTTTCCGCATCGGCGAGACGCCCACCACCTGGTATCGCCGCCGCGCCGGCCGCTCCAAATATGGCCTGGGCCGCATCCCCATCTCCTTTTTGGACGTGCTGGTGGTCTGGTTTCTGCTGACCTTCAGCCAGGCGCCCATGCGCTTCTTCGGCGGCCTGGGGCTGGGGCTGTTGGCCCTGGCCGGCGTCACCTATGCCGGGCTGGCAGTCTACTACCTCCTCGCCCAGACCCAGATTCGCCCCCTGTTCATCGCGGCCAGCGTGCTGGGCCTGGCCGGCCTGCTGCTCTTCCTGGTCGGCTTCATCGCCGAGCTGATCGTCAACCAAAGCGAGCAAATCCGCGAGTTGGAAGCCATGATAAAACGCGAGGCATGACCCGCGCAGCCCCGACTCACGCAAAATCAAACACCCGACGCCAACAACGATTCCCCATTCCCCCATTAACCATTCCCCAATTCCCAATTCCCCATTCCCCAATTCCCCATTCCCCCATTAACCATTAACCATTGACCATTAACCATTCCCCATGCACATCGCCATCCTCACCCACAACTACCCTCGCTACCCGGGCGATTTCAGCGGCAGCTTCGTGGCCGCGCTGAGCGATGAGCTGGCGCGGCAGGGCAGCCGCGTCTCAGTGCTGGCGCCGTGGGACCCAGCCTACGACCACCGCCAATCGGCGCAGTCCGACCAGCAGCCGCAGCTCCACCTCTGGCGCTATGCGCCGCGGGCTGACTGGCATCGGCTGGGCTACATGCGCACCATGGAGGCCGATGTGCGCATGCGGGGCGAAACCTACTGGCTGGCCCCCCTCTTCTTCGCCGCCGGCACAGCCGCCACGCTGCGCTGGTGCCGTCAGCATCGCCCCGATGTGATCCACGCCCACTGGCTCCTCCCCAACGGCTTTTTCGGCGCAGTGGCCAGCCGGGCGCTGGGCATCCCCCTGGTGGTCTCCATTCCCGGCTCCGATGCCCTGGTGGCCGGCCAGAACCCCCTCTTCCGCGCCATGGCCCGCTTTGCCCTGAAACAGGCCAGCCTGGCGACGGCCAACAGCCACGCGCTGCGCGATGTCGCCATCCAGCAGCTCGGCGCGGACCCCGCCCGCTTCGATCTGATCATCTACGGCGTGGACCCCGACGCGCTGCGCCCTGACCCCAGCGGCGTGGCCGCCCAGCGCGCCGAGTGGGGCATTCCTGCCGACGCCCTCCTGCTGCTGGCCGTCGGTCGCATGGTCTACAAAAAGGGCTTCGACGTCCTCCTGCGCGCCCTGGGCATCCTCAAACAACATGGCCATCTCGCCCCCTCCTCCGCGCTCCCCCCCATCCACCTCGCCCTGATCGGCGATGGCGACCTGTGGCAGGAGTGGCAGGCGCTGGCGCATGGGCTGGGCCTGGATGGCCACGTTCACTGGCTGGGGCGCGTCCCCTTCGACCGCATGGGGCGCGCCTACAACGCGGCCGATGCGCTGGTGATGCCCTCCGTCACGCGGCCGGCCGACGGCCTGAACGTCTGCGTGCTGGACGCCATGGCCTGCGCCAAGCCGGTGATCGGCACGCCCGCGGCCGGCAACGAGCTGGTGATCCAGCAGGGCGTCAACGGCTGGATCGTGCCGGAGCAGGACCCCGACGCGCTGGCCGGCGCGATCTTGCACCTGGCTGCCCTGCCGCCGGCCCAACGCGCGGCCATGGGCCAGGCCAGCCGGAAGCTGATCGACACCCAGTTCGGCTGGCCGCATTTGGCCCGGCGCTATCTGGAGCACTTCGCTCGCCTGGCAGGTTGACGCTGGCTCGGTCAGGAGACCGGCCAGAGCAGCTAGAGTTCCCCCGAGCTCTTCCTCCCCCAAGTTCCCCCTCCGCATTCGCCATTTCCCCCCACTGTGCGGTAGAATAGCCGCCATGACCTCTGCTCAGGTTTCATCGACGCGCGGCCGAATCAACCGGATCGTGCGGGCCGTGGCGTTGATCCTCTCGCTGGCCTTCATGATCGCGCTGGTCAGCAGCCAGTGGCAGGCGCTGCGCGCCATTCAGTGGCAGTTTCGACCAGGCTGGCTGTTGCCCAGCTTCGCCCTGCTGGCCCTTGGCATGCTGGTGGAGCTTTCCATCTGGCGCTTTCTGCTCAGCAGCCTGGGGGGCAAGCTGCGCTGGCGGCGCGCGGCGCAAACCTGGTTCCTCTCCAACATCGTGCGTTTCATCCCCGGCAACATCTGGCAGATCCTGGGCATGGCCGAGCTGGCCGCAGACGACGGCGTCAGTCGCCTGACCACCTTCACCAGCATCGTCCTGCATCAGGTGCTGAGCATCGCGGCCGGCGCGACCCTGGCCGCGCTCTATTTCGCCGTGGCCGGCCAGAGCGCGTGGCTGGCCATGATCCGCCCGCTGCTCTGGCTGATCCCGCTGGGGCTGCTGCTCTGCCACCCGCGCATCCTGCAGGCGCTGCTCAACCGCCTGCTCGCCCTGCTGCGCCGGCCCCCGATCGAGATCACCCTGACCGGACGGCAGTTGGCGGCTGCGCTGCTGGGCTACGGCGCGGCCTGGCTGCTGACCGGGGCCGGCTTCGCGCTGTTGGCCGCCAGCATCACCCCCGTCACCCTCCAACAGGGGATCGCGCTGATCGCCGTCTGGGCGGCCGCCTATGTCATCGGCTACCTCACCCTGATCACTCCCAGCGGCCTGGGGGTGCGGGAGGGGGTCATGATCCTGCTGCTGGCGCCGCTCTTCCCCGCGCCCATCCCCACCGTCATCGCCCTGAGCGCGCGCCTGTGGGCCATCACGGTCGAGGTGGTGGGCGCGGCCATCGCCTTCCTGACGCGCAGCCGCGACCGCCAGGCCGCCCAGGCCAGCGCGCCCGCCCTGGCCGTCGAGGCAGGAGAACCATGAGCCATTCCCCCGCCCGCTCATGGATGGGCAGCCTGCGCACCTGGATGTTCGAGCTGCACGCCGGCCGGCCGCCCCGCTGGGCCGTGCTGGCGCTGTGGGCCTTGATCCTCGCCTTCAGCGTCTACTTCTCGGCCGTCGCCATCCGTCGCCACGACGCGCACCTGACCCACAAGGCTGACTTGGGCCAGATCGACCAGGCCATCTGGAACACCAGCCAGGGGCGCTTCGTGCAGGAGATCAAGGGCGAGCAGCTCAGCACCCGCCTCAGCGACCATGTGGAGCCGATTTTCCTCCCCCTGTCGCTGGTGTTCCGGCTTTGGGACGATGTGCGGGCGCTCCTGATCGTGCAGGCGCTGGCTGTGGCGTTGGGCGCCTGGCCGGCCTTCTTCATCGCCTGGCTGCGGCTCAGCCTGAACTGGGGCGGCCCCTCGACGCTGGCCAGAACCCCCGCGCGGCAGGCTGGCTATCAGGCATTGGCCGCGTTGACCTTCGTGCTGGCCTATCTGCTCTATCCTCCCTTGCAGGCCGCGCTGCTGACCGAGTTTCACGCCCTGCCCCTGGCCACGCCGCTGCTGCTGCTGGCCTTTCTTTTCAGCGAACGCCAGCAGTGGGGACGCTTTATCCTGGCCGCGCTGTTGGTGGCCACGGTGCAGGAGGGGATGGCGCTGCTGACGGCCGCGCTGGGCGCCTATGCCCTGGGCCGCGGGCTGTGGCTGCGCCGCCAACTGGCAGCTTCGCAACGCACGCCCACCCGCTGGCCGGCGCTGGCCGGCGCGCTGGTGCTGGCGGTCGGCCTGGCCTGGTTCTACCTCGCCACCTTCGTCATCATCCCGGCCCACGCGGCCGCGGCCTACGGCGTGAACGAAAGCCCCTATGTCGCGCGCTTCGGCGCGCTGGGGGCCAGCTTCGGCGACGTGGCCCGCACCATGCTCACCAAACCGGGGCAGGTGTTGCGCGTCGTGCTGGAGCCGGCGCGGCAGCACTATCTGCTGCGGCTGCTGGCGCCGGTGGGCTTTCTGGCCATCTTCGGGCCGGAGATCCTGCTGGTCGGCCTGCCCCTGCTGCTGGCCAATCTGCTCAGCGGCTTTCCCTTCCAGTACAGCGGCATCCTGCACTACTCCGCCCCGCTGGCAGCCTTTGCCGTGATGGCGGCCATTGTGGGCAGCCAGCGGCTGCGCCGGCTGAGCCGGCGCGTGACCCTCTCTCTGCACCATCAACGCCTCTGGCGCGTCCACCGCACCTACGCCCTTCTGATCATCTGGCTGTTGCTCTGGAGCCTCATCAGCCAGATCGCCTGGGGCTACACGCCGGTGGGCCGCCAGTTCCACAACGCCCGGCCCACGGTCTCCGAACATCACCGCCTGTTGGCGCGCTTCAGCCAGCAGATTCCGCCGGACGCGGCCCTCTCCACCAGCGCCACCCTGCACCCGCACCTCAGCCACCGCGCCCGTCTCTATGAATTTCCTGCGCTGGCCGACAGCGATTACCTGCTGCTGGACCTGGCCGCGCCCACCGGCTGGGCTATGCACCCCACCGCCATGCGCGACCAGGTGCAGGCGCTGCTGGCCTCTGGCCAGTGGACGGTGCAGGACGGGGCCGATGGCTATCTTCTGCTGCGCCGCCAGGAGGGAAGCCAGCCGGTCAGCCTGGCCGAGCTGCCGGCCGGGTTCTTCAGCTTTGCCCGGCCCGCCGGCCAGCCGCAGCATCCGTTGGACCTGGTCTTCACCGGCCCGGACGGCGCCCAGGTCAAACTGCTGGGCTACGACGTGACGGCCGACGGGCAGTGGCGCAGCACCGCCTTCCGGCTCTACTGGCAGGCGCTGACGCCGCTGCCGGCCGGCCTGACCCTGCGCGCCTTCGTGATGACGCCCGACGGCCGCGAGGTGGACAGCAGCGACACGCGGCCGTTGATCCAGCCGCTCTGGCTGCCTCCCGAACGCTGGCAGCCGGGCGAGGTCGTGGTCACCGACAAGCTGGGCTGGTACCTGCCGCAGGAGTGGGCGCTGGCGGCCGGCGTCTATCAGGGTGCGACCTGGGACGATCTGGCCAGCCGCTGGCGGGCCAGCACCGCCAACCCGGCGACGACGCTCTTCGACTCGGACACGTGGGCCGCGCTGGGCGCCTGGCAATGGCAGCGCAGCCAACTGCAGCCGCTACAGCCGCCCACCTTCGCGCCGCTGGACCATACCTTCGGCGGCGATGGCTGGCTGGTGCAGCTCAGCGGCGTGGAAGAGCCGCGGCGGGCCGCGCCCGGCGCCAGAGTCCCGATCACCCTGCGCTGGCAGTCATCTGGCCCATCGCCGCGCGATCTGACCGTCTTTCTGCACGTGCGCGACGCCCAGGGCAACATCATGGCCCAGGACGACTCGATGCCCACCTGGTTTGGCGTGCAGCCCACCACCCAATGGCAGGCCGATCAGACCCTCTTCGGCGCGCACAGCATCCAGTTGCCCGCCAACCTCAAGCCGGGCGTCTATGACCTGGTGACGGGCTGGTACTACTGGGAGACGTTGGAACGGCTGGCCCTGCTGGACGAGGCTGGCCAGCCGATGGGCGACAGCGTGCTGATCGGCAAGCTGGTGGTGGACAGCACCGCCGTCCCGCGTCCCGACCTGGCCTGCGCGGTCGCCCCTGAGGCTTGTGAAAGCCAGTGACGCGCAGAAGGGCCAGGACTGACAGTGCTGGTTGTCGTCCAGATCCGCTGGCGCCGTTGACCAGCACTGTCAGTCCTCTCTTGGCGCAAAGGACTGACAGTGCTCATCGTCGAGGACTGACAGTGCTCAGTTGACCAGCACTGTCAGTCCTCTCTTGGCGCATAGGACTGACAGTGCTCATCGTCGAGGACTGACAGTGCTCAGTTGACCAGCACTGTCAGTCCTCTCTTGGCGCAAAGGACTAACAGTGCTCAGTTGACCAGCACTGTCAGTCCTACGCCCGCATCATCACCGAAATTGCTGCATGTTCACCGACTATCTTGACAGCTATGCCAACCGCCGCGTGCTGATCACCGGCGGGCTGGGCTTTATCGGCTCCAATCTGGCCCGGCGGCTGGTGGCGCTGGGCAGCCAGGTGCTGCTGGTCGATTCGCTGGTGCCTGACTACGGCGGCAACCGCTTCAACCTGGCCGGCATCGAAGACCGGGTGCAGGTCAACATCGCCGACGTGCGCGATCCATACGCCATGAACGCGCTGGTCCCTGGCCATGACCTGCTCTTCAACCTGGCCGGCCAGGTCAGCCATCTGGACTCCATGGCCGACCCCTTCACCGATCTGGAGATCAACGCCCGCAGCCAGCTCTTCATCCTGGAGGCCTGTCGCCAGCACAACCCTGAAATCAAGATCGTCTACGCCGGCACCCGCCAGAGCTATGGCCGGCCGCTCTACCTGCCCTTGGACGAAGAGCACCGCAACCGCCCCACCGACATCAACGGCGTCAACAAGCTGGCCGGCGAGTGGTACCATCTGGTCTACGGCAACGCCTATGGCCTGCGCACGTGCAGCCTGCGCCTGACCAACACCTACGGCCCGCGTCAACTGATGAAGCACAGCCGCCAGGGCTTCATCCCCTGGTTTGTGCGCCTGGCCCTGGAAGGCCAGGAGATCCAGGTCTACGGCGACGGTCAGCAGCGCCGCGACCTGACCTACTGCGACGATGTGGTGGATGCCTTTCTGCGCGCCGGCGCCAGCGATGCGGCCGATGGCCATGTGCTGAACCTGGGCGGCCAGGCGCCGATCAGCCTGCTGGAGCTGGCCGAGCTGATCGTCGAGATCGCCGGGCGGGGCAGCGTGCGGCTGATCCCCTGGCCGGAGAACCGGCGCCGCATCGATGTGGGCGACGTCTATTCCAGCTACGAGCTGATCCAGCGCACCCTGGGCTGGCAGCCCACCACCCCGCTGCGCGTCGGGCTGGAGCAGATGATCCGCTATTACCAGGCCAACTGGCGGGAATATTGGTAGCGCGGCGGTCGCGGCTCAGGCATCGGGCGCCTGCACTCGGCGCGAGAATCAAGCGCCCGGCCCCGATGGCTGAGCAGCAACGCGCGGCGTCAGAACCGTTGGAGCACAACAGATGACGATCCCATTGGTAGGTTTGAAAGCGGCCCACAGGGAGCTTCAGGAGGAGCTGGAGGGCGCGGCGCTGGAGGTGCTGCGCTCTGGCTGGTACGTGCTGGGGCCCCAGGTGCGCGCCTTCGAGGAGGAATTCGCGGCCTGGCTGGGCCTGCCCGCGGCCGCAGGGGTGGCCTCAGGCACCGATGCGCTGCTGCTGGCGCTGCTGGCCGGCAACATCGGCCCGGGCGACGAGGTGATCACCACCAGCCACACGGCCGTGGCCACTGTGGCGGCCATCCAACTGACCGGCGCGCTGCCGGTCTTGGCAGATATCCGGCCCGACACCTTCACCCTGGACCCGGACCAGGTCGCGGCTGCGCTCAGCCCGCGGACGCGCGCCATCGTCGCCGTGCACCTCTACGGGCAGATGGCCGAGATGGACCCGCTGCTGGCGCTGGCCGACCGTCATGGCCTGGCTGTGATCGAGGACTGCGCCCAGGCCCACGGCGCCAGCCATCAGGGGCGCCTGGCCGGTACGCTGGGCGACAGCGCGGCCTTCAGCTTCTACCCCACCAAGAACCTGGGCGCGGCTGGCGACGGCGGGCTGGTGGCCTCTGGCCGGCCGGAACGGATCGAACAGGTGCGTTTGCTGCGTCAGTACGGCTGGCGCCAGCGCTACGTCAGCGAGCTGGCCGGCCTGAACAGCCGGCTGGATGAACTTCAAGCTGCGCTGCTGCGTGTCAAGCTGCGCCGGCTGGATGCGTGGAACCGGCAACGCCAGGAGCTGGCCGCGCGCTACCATGAGCGGCTGGCCGGGACCAGCGTGACGACGCCGGTCGTGGCGCCGGGCAATCAGCACGTCTGGCATCTCTACGTGGTGCGCAGCCCGCAGCGCGACGCCCTGCAGGCGCATCTGGCCCGCCACGGCATCGAGACGGCCATCCACTACCCCGTTCCGGTTCACCGGCAGCCAGCCTACCGCCATTTGAGTCCGGCAGCCGGCCTGCCTATCACCGAACGCACCGCCGCCGAGATCCTCTCGCTGCCCATCCATCC
>JAKQCW010000069.1 GCA_029558955.1 Chloroflexota bacterium | reverse complement strand
CGTCGAAAAGGCCCGCCTGGACAAGGCGCTGGCCAACAAGGAGATTCAGGCGCTGATCACCGCCCTGGGCATCGGCATCGGCGACCAACTCAACGTGGAGAACCTGCGCTATGGTCGGGTCCTCATCATGACCGATGCTGACGTGGATGGCAGCCACATCCGCACTCTGCTCCTGACCTTCTTCTTCCGCTACATGGAACCGCTGATCGTCAACGGCCATCTCTACATCGCCCAGCCGCCGCTCTACCTGCTCAAGGCTGGCAAGGAGGAGCACTACGTCTACTCCGACGAGGAGAAGGACCGGGTGATGAAGCGGCTGACCGGCAAGAAGGTGGTCATCCAGCGCTACAAGGGCCTGGGCGAGATGAACGCCGAGCAGCTCTGGGACACCACCATGAACCCGGAGAAGCGCACCCTGCTGCAGGTGACCATCGAGGACGCGGCCGCGGCCGATCGCACCTTCGACATGCTGATGGGCTCGGCCGTGCCGCCGCGCAAGCGCTTCATCCAGACCCACGCCAAACAGGTGCGCAATCTGGATGTGTGATCGATGGCGATAAACCCATGCGCCCACCCCCGGCGCAGACATCGTTACCAGCGTCATGAACCATTCCGACCTTACCCCAACGCTTGCGAGTACCTCTGAGCACTTGTCTGCCGCGCCGACTCTGGTTGACAAGCTGCTGGCCGGCAACCGCCGCGCCTTGGCGCGCGTCATCACGCTGATCGAAAACCAGGGGGCTGAGGCCCACGACGCCTTGGCCGCGCTCTATCACAGCACCGGCCGCGCCCACATCATCGGCGTCACCGGCTCGCCCGGCGCGGGCAAGTCTACCCTGGTCAACGCCCTGGCCAAGGCCTATCGCCAGCGCGGCTACACGGTGGGCATCATCGCGGTGGATCCCACCAGCCCCTTCACCGGCGGCGCGCTGTTGGGCGACCGGGTCAGAATGCGCGACCTGAGCGGCGACCCTGGCGTCTTCATTCGCTCCATGGCCACGCGCGGCAGCCTGGGCGGGCTGGCGCAGGCCACGGCCGATGTGATTCTGGCGCTGGATGCGGCCGGCTTTCAGCGGGTTCTGGTGGAGACGGTGGGCGTCGGCCAGGCTGAGGTGGACATCGCCAGCACCGCCCACAGCACCATCGTGGTCGAGGCCCCCGGCATGGGGGACGAGGTGCAGGCCATCAAGGCCGGAATCCTGGAGATCGCCGACATCCTGGCCGTCAACAAGGCGGACCGCGAGGGGGCTGACAGGACCGTCACTGCGCTGCACATGGTGCTGGGCAGCGGGGCTACCATGCGCCAGGTGCAGCACCACGGGCGGCTGTTGGATGCCGGCCTGCCCGCTCCGGCGCCCGACGACGGCTGGACCCCGCCCATCATCAAGACCGTCGCGCTGCGCGACCAGGGCGTTGGCGAGCTGTTGGAGGCAATCGAGCAGCATCGCAGCCATTTGCAGGTCAGCGGCGAGCTGCAGCGGCGCGAGGAAGACCGGGCGCACGCGGCCCTGATTCGCATCCTGCAAGCGGCTGTCTTGCAGCGCCTGCACGCGGCCGTGCCCGCCCGGCAGTTGCATCAACTGGTGGCGGATGTGGCCGGCCGTGAGATTGACCCTTACGGCGCAGCCGACCGCCTGCTGCCGGCTATCTTGTCGGCCGAATGAGATCGCCAGGACTTCAGCCGGCGGGCTGCCCGGCGGAGACCGCGACGGTCACGGCTGAGGTCAGCAAGAGAGTTGTTCAATCCATGAGCATACAGAGCGAGAAGACGACAGGCAACAAGCTGGCCGGCGCAGGCGCCCGGCAACTCCGCACGCGCGGCCGGCGCGCCTTGGCATGGCTGCTGCTGGCAGCGGCGCTGAGCCTGGCCGCCTGCGGCGGCGATCAGCCGGTTGAGCCAACGGCCATTGCCCAGGTTGATACCGCCACGGCCGAAGCGACGGCCACGGCGACGGCCACGGCCACGCCGGCGCCGACCGACACGCCCACCCCGGCGCCGACGGCCACGGCCACGCCCGCGCCCACCGATACCCCGACCCCGACGCCGGAGCCGGCCGCGGGGCGTCCGCCGGCCAGCCCGGACATCGTCTTTGTGGGCAATCCGACCGCTCCCGACGGCGCTCCGCAGGTCAACCTCAGCTTCGACGTCCAGGGCGACCCGGCGCAGTTGATGAAGATTCTCGATATCCTGGATCAATACGGCGTGCGCACCACCTTTTTCATGCAGGGTGAATGGATGGAGCAGTACCCGGAGGCCACGCAGGAGATCGCCCGCCGCGGCCATGAGCTGGGCAACCATTCCTGGACGCACCTGAACTTCAGCGAGATGACGGCCGAAGAGGTGGCCAAGGAGCTGAATGACACCGAGGCATTGGCCCAGGAGCTGACCGGCCAGACTACCAAGCCTTATTTCCGCCCCCCCTTCGGCTCGCGCAGCACTGTCAGCCTTCAGACCGCTTTCGAGCAGGGCTACACTACCATCATTTGGACCTATGGCGCGGATGAGTGGCGCGAGGGCGCGACGGCGCAGACCATCTTCGACAACGTCTACGGCAACAAGGCGCCGGGCGCGCTCTACTACACCCACACCGACCGGCAGATCATCATCGACGCGCTGCCGCGCATCATCGAGGCCTTCCAGGCCGATGGCTTCAAGCTGGTGACGGCCGGCGAGATCCTGGCGCCGGCGGCCGGGCAGTGACTTTGATTGCTGGCGAGACGTGATCTGATGGCAACCCAGACAGGCCCTGTGACAGAGGCTGGCGAGAAGAGCGAGCACCAGTTGCCCGGCATGCATGATGCGGTGCGACTGCTGACCAACCTGCGCGCCAGCATGGCCCATCACGAGCTGGTCGAGGGCAAGCAGCTCTCGCCGCTGATCGCCTATCTCAGCGCGTGGCAGTCGATGCGGCTCAGCAGAACCCACGCCGATATGCTGGCCGACCCGCGTTTCAGCCTGGGCTGCCGCTTCTTTCTGGATGACATCTACGCGCCCAAGGATTTCAGCCAGCGCGACTACGATGGCCACCGCATCTACAACTTCATGAACCGTTTCCTGCCGGAGGCGACGCTGGCGCCGCTGGCCATGGCGCTGGAGGTCAACTCCCTGACCCAACAGCTCGATCTGGCGCTGGCCGAGGCGATGCGCACTCACCTGGGGGTGGAAGATCGGTTCGATCGGGCCCAGTACGAGGAGGCCTATCGCCTGTGCGACAACTACGATGTGCGCCGGCGGCAGATTCGCTTGATCGTCACCGTGGGGCAACAGTTGGAGCGGGTGCGCCGGGTGCCGTTCATTCAGGCCACCCTGCGTCTGGCGCGCCGTCCCGCCCAGCAGCTTGGCTGGTACGAGATGCAGGATTTTCTGGAGCGCGGCTACCACGCCTGGAAATCGATCCGCGAGCCGGAGATCTTTCTGGCCAACATCGGAGAGCGGGAGATGGCCATTCTGGATCGCATCTACGGGATGCCGGGCGGGGCGCCGGAGGCCAATCCCTTCCTGGTGAGCGATGGCGGGCAGCCTGAGATCGTTCTGATTTGACAAAGCGCCAGGATGTGCGTATACTGCCCGATTGCTGCAAGCGTTCGGCTTGCAGTATTAAGTTTGGCTGTACGTCGGTTCTGTGCTATACTTCTGACGTAGGCCGACGTAGCTCAATTCGGCAGAGCATCCGCCTTGTAAGCGGACGGTTGCCGGTTCAAGTCCGGCCGTCGGCTCCTCTGGCCAAGCTGACCAGCAGGCCGGCTGACGGTCAGTGTTAACAATTCTATCTGGGCAGGTACCCAAGCGGCCAAAGGGGGCTGACTGTAAATCAGCTGGCAACGCCTTCGGTGGTTCGAATCCGCCCCTGCCCACCATTGCAAAGCAGACAAGTAGACATGCGCCAAGGAAAGAAGATGGAAATCTGGTGCTTTGTCTGCTTGTCTCTTTTCGCCCGCCCGCGTAGCTCAGTCGGTAGAGCACGTTCTTGGTAAGAACGGGGTCATCGGTTCAAGTCCGATCGTGGGCTCTCAAACGATCATGGGTGCGCCAGATTGGCGCAGAATGCATTGGCGGCCGCCCTACCGGGGCGGCCCAATCGCGAGTAAGTAACTTATACGAGGTATTGCGTCGCATGGCAAAGCAAGTATTCCAGCGAACCAAGCCACACGTCAACGTGGGCACGATTGGCCACATCGATCATGGCAAGACGACTCTGACGGCCGCCATCACCAAGGTATTGGCGCTGAAGGGGTTCGCCGACACTCGGGC